>CAJOLR010000001.1 GCA_905235565.1 uncultured Bacteroidaceae bacterium
CGGTCTGTCACGTCTGTTCGGACTATCGTTCGGCATTGACTACAGCTGGTGCGTGCTGGGTATGGCCATCCTGACAGGTATCTATGTGCTGGTGGGCGGATATATGGCAACAGCCGTGAATGACTTCATTCAGGGCATGATCATGCTGGTTGGTATCGTTGCTGTAATACTGTCCGTACTTAACGGAAACGGCGGATTCACCGCAGCAATCGAGAAACTGTCACAGCTTCAGAGTGAGAGCGCCCCTGCACTGAACGGTGCTTTCGTATCGTTCTTCGGCCCGCAGCCAATCTATCTGCTGGGCGTGGTTCTGCTCACATCACTTGGCACATGGGGTCTGCCCCAGATGGTCGGCAAGTTCTACGCCATCCGTGACGAGGCTGCCATACGCAAGGGTACTTTCATATCCACATTCTTTGCCATCATCGTGGCCGGCGGCTGCTATTTCCTGGGCGGATTCGGCCGTCTGTATGCCGATAAGATAGAGTATGGAGCCAAGGGCCCGATATACGACAGCATAGTACCCTCAATGCTTCAGACACTGCCTGACCTTATGATAGGTGTGGTAATAATCCTGGTGCTTTCCGCATCAATGTCAACCCTTTCATCGCTGGTTCTGACATCGGGCTCAACCCTTACGCTCGATATAATCAAGCCTGCACTTGCCAAAGGCGGCAAGAGCATGAGCGAGAAGTCTCAGCTGCTCTCCATCCGTCTGCTGGTGGTGTTCTTTATTGCCGTATCATCAGTTCTGGCCATCATTCAGGCCAAGAGCTCAGTTACCTTCATAGCTCAGCTTATGGGTATCAGCTGGGGTGCCCTTGCCGGCGCTTTCCTGGCTCCGTTCATGTACGGACTTTACTGGAAAAAGACCACCAAGGCATCGGTCTGGGCCAGTTTCATCGTGGGTGTGGGCATCATGTGCGGCTGCATGTACGGAACATTTACGGGGACCACATTCATAAGCCCGTTCTTCAGTTCACCAATCAATGCCGGTGTGCTGTCAATGGTGGCAGGTCTGGTGATAGTTCCCGTTGTCAGCGCATTCACCAAGGTAGACGATAAGGAGAACGTTGACAAGATGTTTGGTTGCTACGAGCGTCAGGTTACCGTTCACGCATCGACATCACTCATGGATGCCGATGAGAAATAAATCCTTATATTTGTATCAGTTTAACTAAAACAACTGGTATTATGAAAAGAATAACTCAACTCAAGAATGAGGCACTGGATGCCCTTCACGGAAATTTTGCAAAGGCTGCTCTGGCAACATTGGGCGTGTTTATAGTAAGCATTGCCTTCAGTGTGGTTATTCAGCTGATTTCGGGCACCAATATCCTGGATTATTATGAGGCTCTGTTCACCAATGACACTGCCGCTCTTATGGAGGCAATGGGAGGCAATATCTACGTCACCATACTTCAGATCCTGGGCGGAATACTCTTTACAATGCCTCTGGTTATAGGTGTTTACAATTCTTTCAGGGTACTATTTGAAAGCAAGGGTTCCGATAACGCCATTTTCAGGAACTTCTTCAAGCTGGCCTTCAGCAAACATTATCTTCATATAGTTCTGGTTTATTTATGCGCTGGAATACTGGTGGCATTAATACTTATTCCGGCTATCATAATCCTGGTATTGGTAGGATTAGTATTACAGAGTATTATAGTTGCCGTCATTCTGACTGTTGTAGCTCTTGTATATTGCATCTGGATTGGCCTTATGTACTCACAGATCAGTTTTATCCTGGTTGACAATCCTGAGCTGGACATTATAGATACGATGCGTCGCAGCCGCACCCTTATGAAAGGAAACAAATGGAGATTCCTGCTTTTGGACCTGAGTTTCATAGGCTGGATACTTCTGGGAATCCTTACCCTCGGCATAGGTTACCTCTGGCTGCTGCCGTATATCCACACAACTGTGTCTGCATTCTATTGTGAAATAAGAGACGCTGAAAAAACTGCTGAATAAACATCATATATGAAAAAACTCTTACTTGGCGATGAAGCCATAGCGCAGGGTGCAATCGATGCCGGACTGAGCGGAGTTTACGCTTACCCGGGCACACCCTCAACTGAGATTACCGAATACATACAGGGTTACTGCAAGAAGAACCCTGCAGAGAAAATACACTCTCGCTGGTGTACCAATGAGAAAACTGCCATGGAGGCCGCTCTGGGTATGTCATTTGCCGGCAAGCGTGCGCTTGTGTGCATGAAGCACGTAGGCATGAACGTCGCCGCCGACCCGTTCGTTAACTCATCCATCACCGGAGTGAACGGCGGTCTGATAGTCCTTGTGGCCGATGACCCCTCGATGCACTCGTCACAGGATGAGCAGGATACCCGTTTCTATGGCAAATTCGCCCTGATACCGGTCCTGGAACCCTCTTCGCAGCAGGAGGCATACGATATGATGTCATACGCATACGACCTGTCGGAGTCACTCAAACTGCCGGTCCTGATGCGTACCGTTACACGTCTTGCCCACTCCCGTGCTGTTGTGGCCATGAAACCTAAGCGCGAACAGAATGCCCTGAATCCAATATCGGGTAACCGTGACTGGGTGTTGCTGCCCGTAAACGCCAAGCGCCGCTACGCCTCGCTTCTGGAGCGTCAGCCGGAGATAATGCGTCTGTCGGTAGAATCACCGTTCAACAGTTTCAAGGCCCAGGCCAAGCGCTTTAAGATGGGCGCCATTGCTTGCGGTAACGCATTCAACTACCTGTCGGAGTGCTACCCGAAAGGCATACCGTTCCCCGTACTCAAGATTTCACAGTACCCCATACCTGCCGAGACCGTACGTACTCTTGCCGAGCAGAGTGACTCAGTAATGGTTATTGAGGACGGCCAGCCCTTTGTTGAGGAACAGGTGGCAGGCATACTGCCCTCTGACTGCAGGATTATCGGCCGTTTGACCGGAGAATTGCCCCGTCAGGGAGAACTCAATCCCGATATCGTAAAGGCCGCCTTAGGTCTGGCTCCGCTGCCGCATCCGGATGTTGCCAAAAACGTTGTGGCACGTCCGCCAGCCCTCTGTCAGGGTTGCGGTCACCGCTCAGTATATGAGGCCATCAACATTGTGCTCAAGGATTACAATACAGCCAAGGTGTTCGGTGACATAGGCTGCTACACCTTAGGCGCCCTGCCTCCTTTCCAGGCTCTTGACAGTACCGTTGATATGGGTGCCAGCATCACCATGGCCAAGGGTGCCGCCGATGCAGGCGTGTTCCCCGCTGTGGCCATCATAGGTGACAGCACATTCACCCACTCCGGCATGACCGGTCTGCTGGATGCAGTAAATGAGAACTCTCCCATAACAATCATCATATCCGATAACCTGACCACCGGTATGACCGGCGGACAGGACAGCGCCGGCACCAACAAGTTCGAGGCCATATGCCGCGGCATAGGCGTAGACCCGGATCACCTCAAGGTGGTTGTCCCGCTGCCCCAGAACATGGAGGAGATTACACGCACCCTGCGTGAGGAGATTGAGTATCAGGGCTTGTCGGTTATCATACCGCGCCGTGAATGTATCCAGACACTTGCCCGTAAGGCAAAGGCAAAAGCAGCACAGAAATGAAGACAGATATAATTCTTGCAGGCGTAGGAGGACAAGGTATCCTCTCTATCGCAACAGTAATAGGTCAGGCCGCCCTTGAGGAGGACCTCTATATCAAGCAGGCCGAGGTTCACGGAATGAGCCAGCGCGGCGGTGACGTGCAGTCCAACCTGCGCATATCGGACCAGCCCATTGCAAGTGACCTCATATCGCTTGGTCAGGCCGATATCATAATAGCCATGGAGCCAATGGAGGCCCTGCGTTACAAGCACTACCTGAGCAAGGACGGATGGGTGATAACATCGTCCAACCCCTTTGTGAACATAGGCAACTATCCCGACAAGGATGCCATCATAGCCGAGCTCAAGGAGCTGGGTAACGTAATCCTGATTGATACCGATGAGCTGGGTAAGGAGCACAAGATGCCAAAGGCAGTCAACATGATCCTTTTAGGGGCCGCATCAAAGGCACTCAAGAGCATCAGCTTTGACAAGCTCTGCCAGAGCGTACGCACCATATTCGGCGCCAAGGGCGATGCCATAGTAGATATGAACATTAAGGCCCTCGAGATAGGCCGTGACTGCAAATAAAAACGATTGAATCCACCGATGAATACGATTATTCCCAAAAACGTTATTGATGATTTCCTCAAGAGTATAGAGGTAACCGATATGAACAAGGCCTCCATCCGTCAGGTGCTGGCCTGCGCCATGAACGCCGAGAAGGTGACCGGCAAGGAGTTCATACATTTTGAGATGGGTGTACCCGGAATTCCGGCTGCAGCCGTAGGTATCCAGGCACAGAAAGAGGCCCTGGACCGCGGAGTCGCCTCCAAGTACCCCAACATTGAGGGAATAACCGAACTTAAGGAGCAGGCTGCCCGTTTTGTAAAGGCTTTCATCAACACCGATATCCAGCCCTCTCACTGCACTCCCACTTGCGGAGCCATGCAGGGCACATTCGCAGCCTTCCTGCTCTGCTCGCAGGTTGACCCGGGGAAGGATACCATCCTCTTTATTGACCCGGGATTCCCTGTCCAGAAGATGCAGTGCCAGGTTATGGGTGTCAAGTTCGCCCAGTTTGACGTGGCCGGTTTCCGTGCCGGGAAACTGGGACCCAAGCTGGAGAGTTATTTAGAGAAAGGCAACATCTGCAGTATTGTCTATTCCAACCCCAACAACCCCAGCTGGATGTGCCTTACCGAAGAGGAGATAAAAACCATCGGTGAATTGGCCACAAAATATGATACCATCATCTTAGAGGACCTGGCCTACATGACTATGGATTTCCGCCGTGACGGTCTGGGCGTTCCTTTCCAGCCGCCTTATCAGGTAAGTGTATCACACTACACCGATAACTACATCATGATGATAAGCGGCAGCAAGATATTCAGTTACGCCGGCGAGCGTATCGCCGTGGCCTGCATATCGGACAAACTTGCCGAGCGTCATTTTGAGACTCTGCAGAAACGCTACAACATATCCCGCTTTGGCGCAGTATATGCATACGATATGCTTTACGCCATGTCATCGGGTGTAACACACTCGGTACAGTGTGCTATGGCTGCCATGCTCAAGGCCGCATGTGACGGTACTTACAGGTTCCGCGAGGATATCCGTGAGTATGCACGCCGGTCGGAGAAAATCAAGGAGGCTATGCTGCGTAACGGATTCCATATCACTTACGATAAGGACCTGGAGGAGCCGGTAAGTGACGGTTTCTACTTTACGTTCGGATATAATCTCCCAGACGGCACACCCATGGAGGGCGGACAGCTTATGCATGAGTTGCTCTACTACGGAATAAGCGGAATTGTCCTGTCATCGACCGGAAGCGACCGCCAGGGCATGCGCGGCTGCTCATCAAACTTCCGCGACGACCAGTTCCCCGCTCTTGAGGAGCGCCTCCGCCTCTTTAACCAGGATCACAAATAAAAACGACTTGGCATAAAGACGTATTTTGAGTATCTTGCCGTTCTAAAATCGGATAAGCTGAAATTTGAATGAGAACTGAGCAGGAACTGGCACGCTTGTGTACTGCAGGCGATAGGGAGGCGCAAGGCGAACTCTACGCTCAGTATGCGTCGCGACTGTATGCTCTCTGCTACCGATACGTGGCTGACCGCGATGAGGCCCAGGACCTTATGCATGACGCCATGATAAAGGCTATGGACAGTTTCCGGTCTTTCAGTTATTCCGGTGACGGGTCACTCTACGCATGGCTGCGCCGCCTTACGGTCAACGTTGTGATTGACCGTCTGCGCCAGATGAGCAAGTTGCGTCTTGTCCCGCTGGATCAGACGATGGAAACGGAAAATCCGGATACCAATGAAGATGCCGCCGATGATATTCCTGCACAGGTATTGATGGATATGGTGGCTGCCCTGCCATCGGTCAGACGTACGGTATTCAACATGTACTGCATAGACGGATTCAACCATAGGGATATAGCCGCAGCCATAGGCATCACGGAGAAAGGTTCGGCATCCATTCTGGCCAAGGCCCGCGCCCAACTTAAGAGCCAGGTTAATGATTATCTTAAAAGGACAGGAAAATGAAAGATTTTGACGATATATTCAAGCAGCGCCTGGAAGGCTATGAGATGAAACTGCCTGACACAGACCGTGATGCTTTCCTCAACAGGCAGGCAACACGGGAGCGTTTTGCACGCAGACGCCGCACATATCTGAGTATTGCAGTTGGACTACCTGCCGTAGCCGCAATCATAATGGCATTGGTGTTCACCATCAGCCTGCTCTCCAAACAGGATGATGTTCCGGTAGACAACACCCAAACACCTGCCGTTCAGGAACAAGTAATCCCGGCCCAAGGCAATAAAGGCATAGCCGAGGACGATGCGGATATCCTTGTCTGTACAGATGGTGCTGTTGAATGGGTAACTTTAGATGGTGACGATGACTGGGATAAGCCTATTGAATCTGCCCAGAAGAGTCAAGCACCCGGTGAGGAGGATGTTTTTATGGTGGTTGAAGAATCACCGGAGTTCCCGGGTGGCATTAATGCCCTAATGGGATACCTTAGAGACAATATGGTTGTCCCGGACTCCTGCTGGGAGAATAATATTCAGGGACGTGTCCTGGTTACATTCATCGTTGAAAAGGACGGTTCCATCACAAAACCGGTGGTTGTAAAGAGTGTACACCCCATTCTTGATGCAGAGGCATTACGCCTGGTATCGGCAATGCCCAAATGGAAACCCGGCAGGCAGAATGGTGAAGTCCAACGGGTAAAATATACAATTCCTGTCAACTTCAGAAAAGATTACTACAAAAACCTGGCTATCCCAGCTACTGACGCGGTAATTGAGGAGGATATTATGGCCAGCACCAAAGATAAAACCTTCTGATTAGTCGCGACGGAAGAGGTCACGGGTATAGACCTTGTCCTGGACATCATCCAGGCAGGAGTCGTAGCGGTTGGCTATGATAGAGTTACAGCGGCGCTTGAACTCGTCCAGACTGTTGACCACCTCACTCCCGAAGAATGTATCGCCGTCCTTGAGCGCGGGCTCATAGATGATTACCTTGGCTCCCTTGGCCTTGACACGCTTCATTACACCCTGTATGGAGCTCTGGCGGAAATTGTCGGAGTTGAATTTCATGGTAAGACGGTAGACACCCACAGTTATCACCTTCTCGGATGCCTCGTTCCATACACTGTTGGCGGTATAGTAACCGGCCTTTTCCAGCACGCGGTCAGCAATGAAGTCCTTACGGGTGCGGTTGCTGTCTACAATTGCCTGGATAAGGTTCTCAGGCACATCGTTGTAGTTAGCCAGCAGCTGCTTGGTATCCTTAGGCAGGCAGTAGCCGCCGTAACCGAACGACGGGTTGTTATAGTGGTTGCCTATGCGCGGATCCAGGCCCACGCCGTCTATAATGGCACGGGTGTCAAGACCCTTCATCTCGGCGTATGTGTCAAGTTCATTGAAGAAACTGACGCGCAGGGCCAGATAGGTGTTGGCGAACAGTTTCACGGCCTCGGCCTCGGTGGTTCCCATATATAGGGTATCTATGTTCTCCTTTATGGCTCCCTCCTGCAGCAGACGGGCAAAAGTGTGTGCAGCCTCCTCCAGACGTTTTACATTTTTATCGAATCCAACGATGATTCTGGACGGATAGAGGTTGTCATAGAGGGCCTTGCTCTCACGCAGGAACTCGGGGGCGAATATGATATTGGGCACAACAACCTTCATGGTGCCGTCCTGAAGACGCTCGCGATATGAGAATCTATCGCGTACACTCTCGGTATAACCTACTGGAATGGTTGACTTGATTACCATTATCGCATCCGGATTGACCTTGAGCACCAGGTCTATCACCTCCTCCACATGGCTGGTGTCAAAGAAGTTCTTCTTGCTGTCATAGTTGGTGGGAGCGGCAATGACCACAAAGTCCGCATCGGAATATGCCTTTTCACCGTCCAATGTGGCGGTCAGGTCAAGATCCTTCTCTGCCAGATACTTTTCAATGAATTCATCCTGGATAGGCGATTTATGATTGTTTATCAGGTCAACCTTCTCCTTTATGACGTCTACGGCTGTCACATGATTTTTCTGAGCAAGCAATGTGGCCAAAGACAGGCCTACATAACCGGTTCCCGCTACTGCAATGTTCATAATCTATCGCTTTTTATCTTCAATTGTTTCTATATAATCAAGAGGCAACTCTATCCTGGCGGAACCAAGTACCCCTAATCCGACTGCAATGCATTTCTTGTTGAATACTTCCACAAGTTCACATTCATAGTCCATCAACGGACCGCATTTGACACGTACATGATCTCCGGGTGAGAACTTAACTTTGTCAATTGTTATCGGCCTGTCTTCATACTCAACCATAAGCCTGAACAAATCAAGTTCCTTTTCACGTATCACAGCCGCAAGCCCGGTCTCATGATCTGCCATAAAGTTGGTTATACTGGGTATACCCTGAAGTATCCCAACTCTCTGGGAGTTCATGCAACGGATGAATATATATCTGGGCAGGAGCAGCATCCTGATTTTTTTGGTCCGGTCGCTCCATTGACGGCTAACTGTCTGCTCCGGAAGATAATACTCTACTCCCATATTGCCGAGCATACCTGCTGCCTTATGTTCATGACAGTACTTTACCCTGCCGATAAACCATTGCGGCATTGTGTAATAATCCGGAATCTCAGTTCCTATGGGAAACAGCGGCATAGCTTAAGGTTTAATGCTTTAACGCAAAGATACGTGATTTATAACAAAATAAGGTTACCTTTGCAGTAAAGAATCAAACAAAAAGAATTCTATCAAATGAAATACAAACTAATAGCATTACTACTGATGGCAGCAACAATCAATTCCTGTGGAACCGGTACTTCACAGAAAGCCAACGCACAATCGGCTGAGAATGAAACCAAAGTACTCATAAAGACTACGGCTGGCGACATAACGGTCAAACTGTACAACGAGACACCCCAGCATAGGGACAACTTCATAAAGCTGGTCCAGGAACACTTTTATGACAGCATACTGTTTCACAGGGTTATCAGGGAGTTTATGATACAGGCCGGTGATCCGGAATCCAAGAACGCCGGAAAATACGAGATATTGGGTGCAGGCGGTCCCGGTTATGACCTTCCGGCAGAATTCATATATCCTAAATATTTCCATAAGCGTGGTGCCCTGAGTGCAGCCAGACAGGCCGATCAGGTTAATCCTGAACGCCGTTCATCGGGCTCTCAGTTTTACATTGTTACCGGTAAGACATACAATAAGTATGATCTGCAGGACATGGAAAAACAGCTGAACGATCAGATGGCACAGGGTATATTTGACAGACTCTGCGGACAGAACAGGGATACCATTATGAAACTTCAGATGGCCAATGACCGTGATGGGCTGTTGAAACTGCAGGACGAACTGGTTGCCAAGATGCAGGAAAAGATTAAGGAAGAGGGGCCGTTCAAGTTTACCAAGGAGCAGGTTGATGCATATACCACGACTGGCGGCACTCCTGGTTTGGACAACCAGTACACCGTATTCGGCGAGGTTATAGACGGAATGAAGGTTGTAGATAAGATAGAATATGCCGGTACAGATACCCATGACCGTCCACGCAAGGATATCAGAATTCTGACAATGGAAATAATCAAATAATAACTGACCTATGAGAAAGAAAACTACATTGTTATTAGCTTTGATGCTGTTCATTCTTTCAGCATCAGCAAAAAAAGCACCCAAGTATGTCTTTTACTTTATCGGTGACGGTATGGGAACAAATCAGGTAATGGGTGTACAGAATTATCTTCAGGACATCGAAGGGCAATACGGCTTCAAGCCTTTGTGCTTTACCCAGTTTCCATACACCGGATTAGTAGTGACATATTCTGCCAACAGCGACGTAACCGACAGTTCTGC
The DNA here is from genome assembly GCA_905235565.1 of uncultured Bacteroidaceae bacterium. Lineage (GTDB taxonomy): Bacteria > Bacteroidota > Bacteroidia > Bacteroidales > Bacteroidaceae > Colenecus. The sequence continues at coordinate 9,973 of CAJOLR010000001.1, forward strand.
TGCCGGCACTGCCTTGGCCGGAGGAAAGAAAACCGACAACAACGTGCTCGGTGTACTCCCCGACAAGACGACAAGAGTGGAATCCATCGCTGAAATGGCACATAAAAAAGGAATACGGGTTGCAATAGGTACATCTGTCTGCATTGACCATGCCACCCCAGGTTGCTTCTATGGACACCGTCCGCACCGCAACCAGTATCACGAGATAGCCAGCCAACTGGGAGAATCCGGTTTTGAATTCTTTGGCGGAGCCGATTTCCACTCTCCGTATACAAGGAACAACAGTGATGAAGGCAATTATGTTCAGGCCGAAAAGGCCGGTTATACCATAGTCCACGGATATGATGAGTACAAGCAGAAAGCCAAATCAACCGATAAAATCATACTTTTTGACAAGGAACCCAACAGTGATCACTATCTGTCATATGCTATAGACCACAAGGAAGATGACCTGAAACTCTCCGAGATAACCGAGGCAGCCATCGACTTTATGATGAAAGACCCCAAGAAGGGTTTCTTCATGATGATGGAAGGCGGACGCATAGACCAGGCTTGCCACAATAACGATCCCGGTGCATACATTCAGGAGATGCTGGATTTTGACGAAGCCATAAAGGTTGCCTACAACTTCTATCTCAAACATAAGAAAGAGACCCTGATAGTAATTACCGCCGATCATGAGACCGGCGGACTGGGGCTTACAGCAGGAGATTACAAGACCAACCTCAAGGTTCTTCAGCACCAGAAGATGAGTAAAGACGCTTTCAACGCCCATCTTGAGAAAATGGGACGTGAAATAGGTGATATCCTTACATGGGATGAAGTTCAGCAGGAACTCAAGGAGAACTTCGGTTTCTGGGAAACAGTCAAACTGACCGATAAGCAGACTGACCGACTCAGAAGCGTATATGTCGAGACCTTCGGTATGGGTCCTGGTGAACTCAAGGAGGGAGAATACTTCAAGGTAGACAACCTGACCAACGAAGCCGCACGCATTATGACAGAGTGCGCCCAGATCAGTTGGGCTGCAGGTTCTCATTCGGGCAGCTACGTTCCAGTGTTTGCCATAGGTGCCGGCGCAGAACTGTTCACCGGACAGATGGACAACACCGAAATTCCCATGAAGATCAAGAAACTGGCCAAATACTGATTCATCTGAAATCAAGGTAAGGCAACAGTCTGTCAAGGTCCCGTTCAGTGAACTCCTCCATGAAGGATAGCTGGCCGGGACCTTGTATCTTACCCCGCTCGCGCCTGTACTCAACAATGGCTCTTGCCTGATAGAAATCAATGTAAGGATGTTTACGCAGTTCTGACAGCGTTGAATTGTTTACGCTAACCTTTCTCAACGGAACAGAGTCTGAAACCGTAAACCACTCCATGATGGAATCCGGCAATCCGCTTATATCTGTAATCTGGGATACACTTTCAAAACCTCCCAACTGCTCCCTGTAGCGGATGATACGTGAAGCATAATAGGGACCTATCCCTGGTAATGAAACCAGCAGGATACTGTCAGCCAGGTTTATATCCAGTGGAGATGATGGTCTGACTTTTACCGGATAGCGCTCCGTCCGTTCACTGTCTTTTGCTACAGGCTTTTGCCTGACCGTATCCCTTTCTAAAGTATTCTTTCTGTTCCTTTCATAACCGGACTTTGGACGGGAGTAATCCGTCCTTCGCCGGGAAACAGCGACAGTATCGGCCTTAGGCGTATCATACGTCACTGTCACCTGACTGACGGAATCTCTGTCATCAACGTACTCAGGTATAGTTATCTTTCGGGGCATTCGTATCAGATTTACGACAACAATCACAAAAAGCAGTATCAATGCTACAATCTTGTCGTTCCTGCTGAAATAGAAATGGTCTTTAGACATAATGTTCTGGTATTATTGGTTATTTTTGCCATATGATTCAATTCATCAGAAAATACCCGCTGTCCTTACTGGTTATAGCAGCCATCCTGTTCCTGTCTCTGGCAAATCCTCCCAAGACAAAACTGGACGACATAAGCAATATAGACAAACTAGCCCATGTATGTATGTATTGCGGGCTGGAACTGATGGTTTGGTTTGAGTATCTGCATCATCATTCCACTCTCTTCTGGTTCAAGATCATTCTGCTGGGTATACTGTTCCCGATAGTGCTGGGAGGACTGATGGAAATAGCCCAGATGGAACTTACTCAGGGAAGGAGCGGCGAGTGGGCCGACTTCATTGCCGATACCATAGGCGTGGTCATCGGAGTTGCAATCGGATACCTGGCATTGCGGAGATTGATCCGTAACAGATAAATCCTACTTCCAGGTCTTATAGGGATTTGCAGCCAGATACGCGTTATAATAACGATGGTCACCTGTCACTTCTTTGCCGATGAAATCGGGCTTTATGAATGCTTCGGACTCAGAACTCAACTCTACCTCTGCCATGACCAGGCCCTCGTTGTCTCCATGGAATTCATCTATCTCAAACACATGGGGACCGCTGTGGACCAGATAACGGCGCTTCTCTATAGAACCGCACTGATGAAGTTCGAACAACTCCCTTGCATCATCAACAGGTATTACATGATTCCATTCATAACGACTCATTCCCTTACTGTCCGATGGACCCTTAATGGTAAGGATAGCTTCCTTGTCAGTGATGCGAACTCTTACGGAACGACCGTTCTCATGGGCAATATAACCCTGCTGAATGTCATAATAGCTGAAAGCCTGTGTCCGGTACGATGTTCCCTTGACAAGAAACTTGCGTTCAATTTCAATGGACATAGTATTAGTTTGTTTTGTTTATGGTTATTGTTGATTCTGGGATTCGGCAAAAGACATGAGGTATGATTTGATGAAACCGTCAATATGACCGTCCATGACTCCATTTACATCAGATGTCTGATATCCGGTGCGATGGTCCTTGACACGTCTGTCATCAAACACGTATGAGCGTATCTGAGAGCCCCATTCTATCTTTTTCTTGCCTGCTTCTATCTTTTCCTGCTCTGCCATGCGATGCTGCAGTTCCTTGTCGTACAAAATTGAACGAAGGTGCTGCAGGGCTCGTTCCTTGTTCTTGGGCTGGTCGCGGGTCTCAGTATTCTCAATGAGAATCTCCTCCTCGACACCTGTATACGGATCCTTGAACTGATATCTCAGGCGCACTCCTGATTCAACCTTGTTTACGTTCTGACCGCCGGCGCCTCCACTGCGGAACGTGTCCCAACTCATAAGCGCCGGATTGATGTCAACCTCTATGGAGTCATCTATAAGAGGAGTGACGAAAACGCTGGCAAATGATGTCATACGCTTGCCTTGGGCATTATAGGGTGATACCCTGACCAGACGGTGAACTCCGTTCTCTCCCTTAAGGTAACCATAGGCAAACGGTCCCTCTATCTCAAGGGTAACCTGCTTTATGCCTGCCTCGTCGCCTTCCTGGAGGTTAGCCACCGTAACCTTGTATTTGTTGTCCTCGCCCCAGCGCATATACATACGCATAAGCATCTGGGCCCAGTCCTGACTCTCTGTTCCACCTGCTCCGGAATTGATCTTAAGCACACAGTCCATCTCATCAGCCTCTTCGCGGAGCATGTTCTTCAACTCAAGGGATTCAACCGCATCAATGGCTTTGGCGTAATTGTCATCAACCTCCTGCTCAGTCACCAGTTCCTCCTTGTAGAAATCCATCGCCAGTTGCAACTCATCGGCCAATGCCTTGACCTGCTTGTAACCATCTATCCAACTCTGCAGATCCTTGACTTTTTTCATCTGCACCTCTGCCTTCCTGGGGTCATCCCAGAAACCGGGAGCCTGAGTGCGCAACTGCTCCTCCTCAACCTGGATAAGTTTGGAATCTATGTTAAGATAGCGTTTCAGGGCTTCGGTGCGGTCAAGCACATCTTTGAGTTGTTCAGCTGTAATCATACTGATTGGTTTTGGACTGCAAAATTAGTTAAAAAATCCGATACCGTCAACGGCGTAGCCAATCCGAAGGATTGAGACGGGTACTTTCCTTATGTAACTGAAAATGAAGTACAGGTGTGCCGTCCTCGGAAGTCTGTATATTGCCTACTATATCCGAAGTCTTTACCTTGTCACCCTTCTTGAGCCGGGTCTCGCTCAAGTTACAGTAGACCGATATATATGATCCGTGACGGATAAGGACTCCTATCTGTCCCTTACCTTGCTGGAAGATTGACGATACGGTTCCGTCAAATACGGCCCGGGCCTGAGAATTCTCCTGTCCCTGGATGTCAATACCAAGATTATTCTGCTTGACATCCTTCATGCCTGCCACGTTCTGTACGCCATACTCTCCGACCACGAGATAAGCGCCTGTAATAGGCATGGGCAGCTTGCCCTTATTGCTCTCGAAACTGCCGGAAAGCTTGATATCCTCCTGGGGCTGTTCCGGCTGACGGTTTTTATCCGTTTCCTCCTTTAAGGCAAGCTGAATCTGGCGGTCTATCTCTTTTGAAAGGTCATTCATCTTTTTTTGCTGTGCAGCTATTTCTTTCTTTAGATTGGAACGTTTGTTCTTTAGCTGGTCAACCAGACTCTTCTGCTGTTTCTCCTCCTTGCGTGCAACCTCTTCATTCTCTTGCTGTACTTTCTGTAACTCAACTTTCTCCTGTTTCAGGAGTTCAATCTGTACCCGTCTGTCTTCAAGAGTGTCTTTCTTTTGTATGATTTCATCGGCCATTTCACGCAATGAACTGGAGTACTCGCTTACATAGCGGGCCCTTCGGCTCATCTCACGGAAAGATTCAGTCGCGAGAATAAAGGTAAGAGGATTGAAACTGGAGTTCTGCCGCTGATAGAAATGACAGGCATCCGCATAACGTTCCTTACACTGCTCATGATCTTTCTCCAACTGTATAATCTCCTTCTCGATACGGCTTGACTCCCTGTCAAGTGAGCGTATCTCACTGCGTGTCTTGTCAAGCACCTTGGTACGTTCCTTGAGTTTAGCCGAAATGATATTGAGATTCTTTATCTGGCTTGTTATATCTGTTTCCGTGCTGGTCAGTATCTTTTCCTGACGGGCTATCTGCTCCTCCATCTCCGCCCGCTCCCTGCGCATCTTTTCTATCAGGGAGTTGTTCTGTCCCCATATCAGCACAGGTACAGACATAAGGAACATAGTAAACAGATATTTTCTAATCATATGTCAAGATTATTGAGAAGTTCATCAAGTGACACCTGCCTTAGCCTACGCGATACCGCCGTCCTGTCTGCCCAGTTCTTGTTCTCCACAGATACAGAGGACAATCTGGCCGAGACCTTATACGCAGAACCGGAGATATTTATCTCGGCACCTATCCCAGAAGGAAAATTCCATGATCCGGAAACATCAGTGAAATCGGAATAATCAATGCGGAAACCGTATCCGCTTCCTGATTTTGACACCGATTTAAGATGCTTCTTTCCGTCAGTCTGGAACTTGTATCCATATTCGATATCCTTTAAGGAAACATAGCCGTCTTCATCGGGGCTTCCCATTATAAGACGCGTGGATGCATCGGCGATATCTGCACTCTCCGGTACAAACACCCTGTTCCAAAGCATAGCCTGCACCACATCAAAACTAAGTCCAAGCTCATTGCGGTAGGGTATCTCGGCATAATGACAAACCGAGTAGACATTGTGTATCCTGTCAGTTACCACAACCATTTCTGGCAGGAACTCTATGCGTGCCACCTCAACCAGCCCCAACATACTGGCGCTGATATGGATACTGCGGTCACGGCGCATCCTGAGCTGTCCGTTAACCCTGTTGCCGCTTACGTTAATTGAAACCGCGGCTGTCAACTCCTGTACAGGAGGAGGCTCCAAAAGGGAACGTACCAGCATCACGTTCTCCTGCTCCTCCTTGTCTTTCTGTTTACGCAGGGAAGATGTTGAACGGCAGCCGCCCAACAGTAAGGCAGCCAGGACAACCGGCAATATGTTCCTCAAGAATCTCATTCTATGTATTTCTGCTCACGGATCTTACGGTCCAATGTGGGCGATGCACCGTTAAACTGGACTGCCTTATGCCAGTTCTCTATGGCTTTCTCCTTTTCCCCGCACATAAAAAGGACATCCCCGTAATGCTCGTAGATTTCCGGATTGTCGGCATCCAGATATCGCAACGCCTTTTCCATATATCCAAGTGCCTCCCTGTACCTCTTCATCTTAAAAAGTATCCAAGCGTAAGTATCCAGATAGGTGGAATACAGCGGCTCGGACTCAAGAGTCCTGGAGCTCATCCTAAGCGCTCTTTCCAGTTCCCGGCCCTCAACTGAGAGATAATAGGCATAATTGTTCAATACATTGATGTTATCCGGATCATACATCAGGGTAGTATCATAATCGGCATACATCCTCTCAGTATCCCCAATAGTATGGTAGAAATCTCCCCTCATATTATAAATCGAGGCTCTATCGGCGTCAGTCCGGACGGAACGCAGTCCTAATCCAAGCATTTCGATTGCCTTGTCGTTGTCGCCCATCCAGAAATAAGCCAAAGACTTCTGGGTATACGGAGCAAGCAGATGCGGCTCATGTCTGGAAACCACATCACAGAAATTCATGGTAATATCCAGAAGAGAACGGCAACGCGCCTTGTCAATTTGAGTCTCGGCTTTTTCAATTATGTCCTTTGTGGTATTCATCAGGAGTTCAATCACCTCAGCAGGATCATCAGACTCATAATAAGCGGAGTCCAGTTCACCCATCTGAAGATAACAGACAAACCTCTGAAGCTTAAGCTCATCGGCAACATCCTCCAGCGTACCATAACGCTTCAGCACATGCAGTTCTTTCTCATAGTCACCCGTTTCGTCATACAGACTAGCCAGCGTAATCAGCACATCCGTACGTCCCGGAAAACGCCTGACAATCTCTTCGTACTGATCTATAGCATCCTGATGCCTGTTCTGGCGCAAATAGCCCAATGCCAGCAGACGACGATACCAGTAATTGTCCGGTTCCAGCCGTACGGCCCTCAACAGAAGGTTTCTGGCAACATCGCTATATTTTTCGACCAGAGCCCGGTCATTGAGAGACATATAGTATTGAGCCAGATTATAGCATGTGGCAGCCGATGCCGTATCGTAATCCAGACTGCGCGACATAAGGTCCATGGCCGCATCATAATTACCGTCATTATACTGCTTTACCCCTTCATTGAAAAAATGGTCACGTGCATAACCGTCCAGTTCAGCCTGACCCAGAGGTTCAGAAGATGCACGACGGACAGTGCCGCATGAAACCGATACGACCAGCAACGCTATCAGGAAAGCTATGGCAATGACTCTTTTCATCGGCTTAGGAAATTCTTTTATACTCCACTGTGTCCAAATCCGCCAGCTCCACGTTCCGTCTCATCAAGCACTTCAACCAGATCCCACTGTGCCTGCTCATGACGGGCTATAACCATCTGAGCGATGCGCTCACCGTCATTGACAGTAAAATCCTCCTGAGACAGGTTGATGAGTATGACGCCTATCTCGCCGCGATAATCGGCATCAATGGTACCTGGAGTGTTTAATACGGTAATTCCCTTCTTGATGGCCAGACCGCTACGAGGACGCACCTGAGCCTCAAACCCTACGGGAAGGGATATGAACAGACCGGTAGGGATAAGACGGCGTTCCATGGGTTTCATAACAACTGGCTCATCCAGGTTAGCTCTCAGATCCACCCCTGCCGACTGTGCAGTGGCATATTCAGGAAGCTGATGATGGGAACGGTTTATGATTTTTACCTTCATGCTGAAAAAGGTTTTGGTTTTACACAGCGAAAATAACAAATATACCGCCAACTAATTCAGAAATCATCTGAAAAACCATTAATTTTGAAACAAAAGAAACTAACAGATGGATTGGGAAAGACTCATTTCAGCCAAGCGTTTAGGGATGGAAGGCATAGAAACCGCTCACAAGGATGACCGTTCGGCATTCCTGAGGGATTATGACCGGCTCATATTCTCCGCACCTTTCCGCCGGTTGCAGAACAAGACCCAGGTGTTTCCCCTGCCCGGCAGCGTATTTGTACACAACCGTTTGACCCATAGCCTGGAGGTTGCATGCGTTGGCCGCTCATTAGGCAATAATGTAGCCCGCGGCATCTTACTTGAACATCCTGAACTGGCCTCCTCAAACATATCTGAGATAGGCAATATAGTATCTGCCGCCTGCCTTGCCCATGACATGGGCAATCCACCGTTCGGACACTCTGGCGAAAAGGCAATTTCGGCCTATTTCACCGAAGGAAAGGGGCAATCCCTGAAACAACAGTTTTCTGACAGGCCTGGTCAGTGGACAGACATAATAAACTTTGAAGGAAATGCCAATGCGTTCCGACTCCTGGCTCATCAGTTTATCGGCAGGCGTAAGGGAGGCTTTGCCATGACCTATTCAACCCTGGCGTCGATAGTAAAATATCCCTATGCTTCGATACTGGCAAACGGCAGGCACAAATTCGGATTCTTTGACAGCGAAGCTCCCATTTATGCCAAAATTGCCGATGAATTGGGCATATTACGTATTTCAGGACCGGATGAACCTCTCAAATATGTGCGTTATCCGCTGGTATGGCTGGTTGAAGCAGCCGATGACATATGCTACCTTCTGATGGACCTTGAGGATGCTCACAAGCTCAAGCTCCTCTCTACAGACAATACCGTCAGTCTGATGATGGATTTTCTTGAGCCCACAGAACAGGACCATGCCAGAAGCATAATCGGAATGGTGACCGATGTCAACGAGCAGGTCTCTTATCTCAGGTCAAAGCTGGTAGGCATTCTGGTTGAAGAGTGCACACAGGTCTTCCTGGAGAATGAGAAGGCAATCCTGGATGGTACATTCAACGGCTCATTGATTAAACACATCAGCCCTACTCCCAGAGAAGCTTACAGCCGCCTGGCCGATCTCTCCATCCGGAAAATATACCGGTCGAGGGATGTGCTTGAGGTGGAGCTGGCCGGTTTCCGCATCATAAGCACTCTTTTGGACCTGATGGTTGAAGCCGTACTGAATCCCGAACGTGAGTACTCCAAGCTGTTGATCGGCCGCGTCTCAAGCCAATATGACATCAATGCCACTGATATTTACAACCGTATCCAAGCGGTTCTGGACTACATAAGCGGCATGACCGATGTCTATGCATTGGACATATACCGGAAGATCAACGGGAACAGCCTGCCAGCTGTATAAGACAGAACGGGGTGACGCTCAAGACACCACCCCGTTCTTACTATCAAGTATAATCAATCTTCTTTAGCAGGGAGATTCATATCAAGGAAATTGTTGCGTGATGCCTGAAGGCGCTCGTACTCCTCCTTGTCACCCACAATAATCTTCTCGAACTCACGCAGACCTGTTCCGGCAGGAATCAGGTGACCGCAGATAACGTTCTCCTTCATACCCAGCAGACTGTCGCTCTTACCGTTGATGGCAGCCTCATTCAGAACCTTTGTGGTCTCCTGGAATGATGCGGCAGACATGAAGCTCTGGGTGGCCAAAGCAGCACGTGTAATACCCTGCAGGATCTGAGTAGAAGTAGCAGGACGTGCCTCCTGTGCCTGAACAAGCTTGAGGTCCTTACGCTTGAGCATTGAGTTCTCGTCGCGCAGCTTGCGTGCTGTTACCATCTGACCTGCAAACAGATTCTCACTGTCACCCGGATCAGTTACCACGAACTTACCCCAGATGCGGTCATTCTCCTCCATGAACTCCAGCTTGTCTACAACCTGCTGTGCCAGGAAACGGGTATCGCCCGGCTCGTCAATCTCAACCTTACGCATCATCTGACGAACAATAATCTCAAAGTGTTTGTCATTGATCTTAACACCCTGCAGACGATATACATCCTGAACCTCGTTCACAATATACTCCTGAACGGCAGTGGGACCCTTAATGGCAAGAATATCACTCGGAGTGATGGCACCGTCGGACAGAGGAGTTCCGGCGCGTACATAGTCGCCCTCCTGAACCAGGATCTGCTTGGAGAGGGCTACCAGATACTTGCGCTCATCATCTGTACGTGACACCACCGAGATCTCACGGTTACCACGCTTGATCTTACCCATGTGAACTGTACCGTCTATTTCAGATACTACAGCGGGATTGGACGGGTTACGTGCCTCGAACAGCTCTGTGACACGGGGCAGACCACCAGTGATATCACCAGCCTTACCCTGAACGCGCGGAATCTTGACAAGGATATCACCGGCTGCAAGTTCCTGACCATCCTTTATGACCACGTGACCGCCTACCGGCAGGTTGTAAGAACGGAGCACCTCTCCCTTAGGTCCGATGATATCGGCCGACGGAATCTTGGTCCTGTCCTTGGTCTCTGTGATAATGATCTCCTCAAGGCCGGTAGCCTCATCGGATTCAATCTTATATGTTACGTTAGCGATAACGTCCGTAAGCTTAACCTTACCGGCAACCTCAGTGATGATAAGAGCGTTGAACGGATCCCATGTAGCTATCATATCACCCTTCTTTACAGTTGCACCGCTCTTGACAAAGAGTTTTGAACCGTAAGGCAGGTTGTGTGTAGAAAGGGCAATACCCGTGTTCTCATCAATGAACTTGGCTTCGCCCAGACGTCCTACTACGATCTGTACCTTGCTGCCGTCATCATTCAAAGCATCTACTGTACGAAGCTCCTCAAACTCGATGCGGCAGTCATACTTGGCTGTCAGGCTTGAATTGGCTGCAATGTTAGATGCAGTACCACCGGCGTGGAATGTACGCAGTGTAAGCTGTGTACCAGGCTCACCGATTGACTGGGCTGCAATAACGCCCACAGCCTCACCCTTCTCAACCAGACGGCCTGTAGCCAGGTTACGTCCGTAGCACTTGGCGCAGACACCGCGCTTGCTCTCACAGGTGAGTACTGAACGTATCTCAACACTCTCAATAGGTGACTCATCTATCTTTTTGGCAATATCCTCTGTTATAATCTCACCGTCGGCAACCAGAAGCTCACCGGTAGTAGGATGAATAACATCATGTACAGATACACGACCCAGAATACGCTCATATAGAGAAGCAACTACCTCCTCATTCTCCTTAAGGGCGGTGCATACAAGGCCACGCAGAGTACCGCAGTCCTCCTCGGTGATGATCACATCATGTGATACGTCAACAAGACGACGTGTCAGATAACCGGCATCGGCTGTCTTAAGAGCGGTATCGGCCAGACCCTTACGGGCACCGTGAGTAGAGATGAAGTACTCCAGCACTGACAGACCCTCCTTGAAGTTTGAAAGGATCGGGTTCTCAATGATCTGTGCACCCTCGGCACCGGCTTTCTGAGGCTTGGCCATCAGACCACGCATACCGGAAAGCTGACGTATCTGCTCCTTGGATCCACGGGCACCGGAATCAAGCATCATGTATACTGAGTTGAATCCCTGGTCATCGTTGGAGATGGTCTTCATCAGAACCTTTGACAGGTCCTCATTGACGTGTGTCCATACATCGATAACCTTGTTGTAACGCTCGTTATCGGTGATAAGACCCATGTTATACTCGGCCATGATACCCTCGACCTCCTCATTACCCTTGGCAACAAGTTCCTGCTTCTCCTTAGGAATGATGATATCGTTCAGGTTGAATGACAGACCACCCTGAAAAGCCATCTTGTATCCCAGGTTCTTGATTCCGTCCAGGAACTCGCAGGCGCGGGCTACACCAACCTTCTTGATTACGTCCGATATCAGGTCACGCAGAGTCTTCTTTGATATGATGTAGTTGATGTAACCAACCTCATCGGGTATCAACTCATTGACGATTACACGACCTACTGACGTCTCTACGAGATGAGTGATAGGACTGCCCTGCTCGTCAACGTCATTTACCATAACCTTGACAACGGCATGGATATCAACCTTACCCTCATTATAGGCAATCAGGGCCTCCTCAGGTCCGTAGAATGTCAGACCCTCACCCTTAACCTTCTCTATATAGTTGCCATCGGAATCCTTGACTGAACGGCGCAGTTTGGTGATGTAGTACAGACCAAGTACCATATCCTGTGCTGGCACTGTGATAGGAGCGCCGTTGGCAGGATTCAGGATATTATGAGACTGCAGCATAAGCATCTGTGCCTCCAGGATAGCCTCGTTGCTGAGCGGGAGGTGTACAGCCATCTGGTCACCGTCAAAGTCGGCGTTGAAAGCTGTACATGCCAGCGGGTGCAGCTGAATGGCCTTACCCTCAATCATCTTTGGCTGGAATGCCTGGATACCCAGACGGTGAAGTGTAGGAGCACGGTTCAAAAGAACGGGGTGACCCTTCATTACATATTCCAGGATGTCCCAAACGATAGGATCCTTGCGGTCAACAATCTTCTTGGCAGACTTTACGGTCTTAACTATACCGCGCTCAATGAGCTTACGGATGATGAAAGGCTTGTATAGCTCGGCAGCCATCAGTTTAGGTATACCGCACTCACCCATCTTAAGCTCAGGACCTACAACGATAACCGAACGGGCTGAATAGTCGACACGCTTACCCAGAAGGTTCTGACGGAAACGACCCTGCTTACCCTTGAGTGAGTCAGAGAGTGACTTGAGCGGACGGTTGGCCTCGCTCTTTACGGCGCTGGCCTTGCGGCTGTTGTCGAACAGACTGTCGACAGCCTCCTGGAGCATACGTTTCTCGTTACGCAGGATAACCTCAGGAGCCTTTATCTCTATAAGTCTCTTAAGACGGTTGTTACGGATTATGACCCTACGATACAGCTCGTTCAGATCGGATGTGGCAAAACGGCCGCCATCCAGAGGAACCAGAGGACGCAATTCAGGAGGAGTAACCGGAACAACCTTGAGGATCATCCACTCGGGGCGGTTGATCTCACGTGAAGAACGGAATGACTCCACAATCTGAAGGCGCTTCAGGGCCTCAGTCTTGCGCTGCATTGTGGTCTTCTCATCATTGGCCTTCTCACGGAGCTGATATGAGAGCTTGTCCAGATCCAGCTTGCACAGCAGGTCATAGATAGCCTCGGCTCCCATCTTGGCTACAAACTTATCGGGATCATTGTCATCCAGCATCTGATTCTCCTTAGGCAGCTTGTCAAGGATATCCAGATACTCATCCTCTGTCAGCAGGATAGGATCCTCGGGCTTGCGGGTGTCACCAATGGGATCTTCCCAAACGCCCTTGTTGATAACGATATAGCGCTCGTAGTAAATGATTGAATCAAGCAGCTTGGTAGGTATACCCAGAAGATAACCGATCTTGTTAGGAAGGGAACGGAAATACCAGATATGAGCCACAGGAACAACCAGCTGGATGTGTCCCATACGCTCACGGCGTACTTTCTTCTCCGTAACTTCGACACCGCAACGCTCGCACACGATACCTTTGTAACGGATTCTCTTGTACTTTCCGCAATGGCACTCATAATCCTTTACAGGACCGAATATGCGCTCGCAGAACAGACCGTCACGCTCAGGCTTGTAAGTGCGGTAGTTGATGGTCTCAGGCTTTAGAACCTCACCGCTGGAGTTTGTCAGAATCTCCTCGGGCGAAGCAAGACTGATGGTTATCTTTGAGAAATTGTTCTTGATCTTTGTATCTTTTTTGAAAGGCATAGCTTCTTACTTTTTAATGGTGATTACTCAAGATTGATGCTAAGACCCAGACCACGCAACTCATGCAAGAGCACGTTGAGTGATTCGGGGATGCCTGGGGTAGGCATCGGATCACCTTTCACAATAGCCTCATAAGCCTTTGAACGGCCGGTCACATCATCAGACTTGATAGTCAGGATCTCCTGCAGCACATGGCTGGCACCGAATGCCTCAAGAGCCCAAACCTCCATCTCACCGAAACGCTGACCACCGAACTGGGCCTTACCGCCAAGCGGCTGCTGAGTGATAAGAGAGTACGGTCCGATAGAACGGGCATGCATCTTGTCCTCGACCATATGACCCAGCTTAAGCATATAGGTAACACCTACTGTTGCGCACTGGTCAAACGGCTCGCCTGTACCTCCGTCATAAAGCTGTGTCTTACCGTAGCGCGGCAGACCAGCCTTGTCAGTCCACTCATTCAGGTCATCAATGGTAGCACCATCAAAGATAGGTGTAGCGAACTTGACACCAAGTTCACGTCCTGCATGACCAAGTACTGTCTCGAATATCTGACCGATGTTCATACGTGAAGGCACGCCCAGCGGGTTCAGGACGATATCAACGGGAGTACCATCGGCCAGGAACGGCATATCCTCCTGCTTAACCACGCGTGACACGATACCCTTGTTACCGTGACGACCGGCCATCTTGTCACCTACACCGATCTTACGCTTCTTGGCAACGTAAACCTTGGCCATCTGGATGATACCTGAAGGCAGTTCATCACCGATGGTAAGTGCAAATTTCTTACGCTTGTTCTCGGCGTCATACTCCTTGTACTTACGCAGGAAGTTTACGATCAGCTTTGATATCAGCTCATTGGAATGCTCATCGGATGTCCAGCTGTCAGACTGGACTGATGAATAGTCAATGGCCTCAAGTATCTGCTTGCTGAAACGCTGTCCCTTTGGAACAACCTCAGTGCCAAGCAGGTCAAATATGCCCTGTGATGTCTTGTTGGTGGTAAGAGTCATGAGTTTCTTGACAAGAATGCCCTTAAGCTCATTCACCTTATCCTCAAACTCTACGTCAATCATCGGCAGACGGGCCTTGTCGGCCTGACGGGAACTGCGGGTCTTGATGGCGCGTGCAAATAGCTTCTTGTCTATTACAACACCCTTAAGTGAAGGTGAAGCCTTGAGTGAAGCATCCTTAACGTCACCAGCCTTGTCACCGAAAATGGCGCGCAGCAGTTTCTCTTCAGGTGAAGGATCGGACTCTCCCTTAGGAGTGATCTTACCGATCAGGATATCACCCGGCTGGATGTAAGCACCGATACGTACTATACCGTTCTCATCCAGGTCCTTGGTGGCATCATCACTGACGTTAGGTATATCATTGGTGAGTTCCTCCATGCCGCGTTTGGTCTCGCGGACTTCAAGGATGAACTCCTCGACATGTACAGAAGTAAGGATATCCTCGCGGACCACGCGCTCGTTCAGAACGATGGCATCCTCATAATTGTAACCCTTCCAAGGCATGTAAGCCACCAGCAGGTTCTTACCAAGTGCCAACTCACCGTTCTGGGTTGAGTAACCCTCGGTAAGGATGTCACCGGCCTTTACGCGCTGACCAACCTCGCAGATAGGACGCAGGTCAATGGTCATGTTCTGGTTGGTACGACGGAACTTAGGAAGCTTGTACTCCTTCTCGGCGGGTTCAAAGCTTACGAACTCCTCATCCTCGGTACGGTCATACAATATCCGGATAACCGAAGCATCCACGTAGGTAACCACTCCTTCTCCCTCGGCGGTTATCTGAGTACGCGAATCCTCGGCAAGCTGTTTCTCAATACCGGTTCCTACAATAGGAGCCTCGGTACGCATCAGAGGAACTGCCTGACGCATCATGTTAGATCCCATCAGGGCACGGTTGGCGTCATCGTGCTCCAGGAACGGAATCAGAGCGGCAGCGATTGAAGCAATCTGCTGTGGCGATACGTCCATAAGCTCTACCTCATCTGGCGGAACAACCGGGAAGTCAGCATCGCGACGGGCCTTGACGCGGTTACGGATGAACTTGCCGTTCTCATCGTAAGGAGCATTACCCTGACCGATGATTACACCCTCCTCTTCTTCGGCTGTGAGATACTTGACCTCATCGTTGTTAAGGTTCACATGGCAATCCTTGACCTTACGGTAAGGAGTCTCGATGAAGCCCAGGTCATTGATCTTTGCGTAGATGCAAAGAGAAGAGATAAGACCGATGTTTGGTCCTTCAGGAGTCTCGATCGGGCAGAGACGGCCATAATGTGTATAGTGTACGTCACGGACCTCGAATCCGGCACGCTCACGAGACAGACCGCCAGGTCCCAGAGCGGACATACGGCGCTTGTGAGTGATCTCGGCCAGAGGATTGGTCTGGTCCATGAACTGTGACAGTGCGTTGGTTCCAAAGAACGAGTTGATCACAGCCGATACTGTCTTGGCGTTGATGAGGTCGGTCGGAGTGAAGACCTCATTATCACGTACGTTCATGCGCTCGCGTATAGTGCGGGCCATACGGGCCAGACCTACAGCAAACTGATTGGACAGCTGCTCGCCGACGGTACGTACACGACGGTTAGACAGGTGGTCGATATCATCAACCACTGCGTGTGAGTTTACAAGTTCAATAAGATACTTGATGATCTCAATGATATCCTCCTTGGTAAGTACACCGATGCTCATGTCGGTGGTAAGACCAAGCTTGCGGTTAACGCGATAGCGTCCAACCTCACCCAGGTCATAGCGCTTCTCTGAGAAGAAAAGGTTGTTTATGACCTCACGTGCGCTTGAGTCATCAGCGGGATCGGCATTACGCAGCTGACGGTAGATATAGAGAACAGCCTCCTTCTCCGAGTTGCATGGATCCTTCTGCAGGGTGTTGAATATGATAGAATAGTCTGACTGACCCTCGGTCTCCTTATGCAGGAGGATAGTCTCCAGACCTGACTCCAGAATATCGTTGATGTTATCCTCGTTCAGTTCGGCCTCACGGTCAACCACCACTTCGTGACGGTCAATTGAAACAACCTCGCCGGTATCTGAATCCACAAAGTCCTCAATGCGTGTCCTAAGGACTCTTGCGGCAAGTTTGCGTCCTATGCACTTCTTCAGATTGGTCTTGTTGACCTTTACCTCCTCGGCCAGGTCAAATATATCCACTATGTCCTTATCGGTCTCAAATCCGATGGCACGGAGCAATGTTGTGACAGGGAGTTTCTTCTTACGGTCGATGTAGGCGTACATCACGTTGTTGATGTCGGTAGCAAACTCGATCCATGAACCTTTGAACGGGATGATACGGGCCGAATAGAGCTGTGTTCCGTTAGAGTGGACACTCTGTCCGAAGAACACGCCGGGTGAACGGTGCAGCTGTGAAACCACAACACGCTCGGCGCCGTTGATAACGAATGTACCCTGTGCGGTCATGTACGGAATCGGGCCAAGGAAAACATCCTGTATCACTGTATCAAAATCCTCGTGATCGGGATCGGTGCAATACAGTTTCAGCTTGGCCTTCAAAGGTACGCTATAGGTCAGGCCATGCTCCAGACACTCTTCGATAGTGTAGCGGGGCGGGTCGATGTAATAGTCCAGAAATTCCAGAACGAAATTGTTCCTGGTGTCTGCTATGGGGAAGTTCTCTGAGAATACTTTGTAGAGTCCTTCGTTCTTGCGCTTTTCAGGTGGTGTGTCCAACTGAAGGAAATCCTTGAATGATTTGAGCTGAACCTCAAGGAAATCAGGACACGGCATCGGATTCCTTACGGAAGCGAAATTAATTCTCTGATTATCTGTGTTTGAAGACATATAGGGGAGGTTAATAGGGAACTTGATTCTTTAACGCACAAAAAGGTTAAGCACCCTAGACAGTCCCAGATGGACTGCCGTCGGGGTTACTTAACCGTTTTACCTGCATTTAGGCAGGTCTCCAAAGAAGTTACTTAAGTTCTACTTCTGCGCCAGCCTCTTCCAGAGTCTTCTTCATTGACTCGGCTTCGTTCTTGGCGAGACCTTCCTTAACTACACTGGGAGCAGCGTCAACAAGATCCTTAGCCTCCTTCAGACCAAGACCGCAAGCCTCCTTGACTGCCTTAACGACAGCAAGCTTGTTTGCGCCAAAGCCCTTCAGTACTACGTCGAATGAAGACTTCTCCTCTGCAGCCTCAGCAGCGGCAGCAGGACCAGCAGCAGCTACAGCTACAGCTGCGGCAGCGGGTTCAATTCCATATTCATCCTTCAGGATGGTTGCGAGTTCGTTGACCTCCTTAACGGTAAGGTTAACCAGTTCTTCTGCTAATGCTTTCAAATCAGCCATTGTTGTATAATTTTAATAGGTTTGTTACTTTGTTTTGAATAATTAGTTCTCTCTTTCTCCAAGGGTCTTGAGGACTCCGTGGATGGTGTTTGCACCAGACTGCAGAGCAGAAATGACGTTCTTGGCCGGTGACTGCAGGAGTGCAATGACATCGGCGATGAGCTCCTTCTTGCTCTTGATATTGACCAGAGCCTCCAGCTGGTTTGCTCCAATATAGAAACTCTCCTCTGCGTAAGCAGCCTTAAGGCCCGGGATACCGGTTTTCTTATCAGAAACCTCCTTCAGCAGTTTGGCAGGAGCGTTGGCTGTGTTGGCCAGCATCAGAGCTGTAGTACCCTTGAGAGAGTCATACAGGGGTGAGTAATCAACATCCAGCTGTTCCAATGCCTTCTGAAGGAGAGTGTTCTTGACAACAACCATCTTAACCTCATTCTTGAAGCACTTTCTGCGAAGGTCGCTTGTAGCCGATGAATTGAGACCGGTTACGTCAACCAGGTAGAGAGCGGAGTAGCTCTGAATGGTCTGCTTAAGAGACTCTATTACAAGTGCTTTATTTTCTTTCTTCATGATTGTCAGTTATTAATCGTCAAGTGACTTGGTATCGATCTTGATACCCTTGCTCATAGTACTTGAAAGATAAAGGCTCTTGATATAGGTACCCTTAGCTGCAGAAGGTTTCAGTTTGATGATAGTATCAATGAACTCCTTTGCGTTCTCTCTGATAGCATCGGCAGTGAAAGATACCTTGCCGATTGAAGTGTGGACAATACCGCTCTTGTCAACCTTGAAGTCAATCTTACCTTGTTTGACCTCCTTGACAGCCTTGGCAACGTCCATTGTTACTGTACCGCTCTTGGGGTTAGGCATGAGTCCACGGGGACCCAGTACACGGCCAAGAGGACCAAGCTTACCCATGAGGGCAGGCTGAGTGATGATGACGTCAACGTCAGTCCAACCACCCTTGATCTTCTCGATGTACTCCTCAAAACCTACATAGTCAGCACCAGCCTCCTTTGCAGCTGCCTCCTGATCGGGAGTGCAGAGAGCAAGAACTCTGGTAACCTTACCTGTGCCGTTAGGAAGAGACACCACGCCACGGACCATCTGGTTGGCCTTACGGGGATCAACACCAAGACGGACATCAATGTCTACTGATGCGTCAAACTTAGTGGTGGTGATATCCTTGACCAGCTGAGATGCCTCCTTGAGGGTATATGCCTTGCCGGCTTCTATCTTAGAAGCGACACTCTTTTGGTTTTTAGTCAGTTTACCCATTTCTTAAAACATTTTTAAGTGAATGCCAGGATTTAGTCCTTGACTGTGATTCCCATGCTTCTTGCGGTACCGGCTACCATAGAGATAGCTGATTCCAGTGTGAAACAGTTCAGGTCGGGCATCTTGTCCTGAGCAATCGCTTCTACCTGAGCCTTGGTTACTGAAGCTACTTTCTTACGGTTAGGTTCGGGTGAACCGCCCTTAGCCCTTGAAGCCTCAAGCAACTGGATGGCTACAGGAGGAGTCTTGATGACAAAGTCAAATGATTTATCACTGTAATAAGTGATGATCACTGGCAGAGTCTTTCCTGATTTGTCCTGGGTTCTGGCGTTGAACTGCTTGCAAAACTCCATTATGTTCAAGCCCTTTGAACCGAGAGCCGGTCCTACGGGAGGTGATGGGTTTGCTGCGCCTCCTTTAATCTGCAATTTGATTAATCCAGCAACTTCTTTTGCCATTTTCCAAAAAATTATATGTGAACACTATACGGAAAAGGTAAACCTGGTAACAGGCGGTTTACATCTTTTCCACTTGCATAAAACCAAGATCTATAGGGGTCTTGCGACCAAAGATCTTGACCATGACCTTGAGCTTCTTCTTTTGATCGTCAACCTCTTCAATAACACCATTGAAGCCTGAAAACGGTCCGAAGGTAACCTTCACGGTTTCGCCTACCGTGTACGGTACAAGAACCTCCTCCTGCGTCTCTTCCAGTTCATTCGCTGAACCGAGAATCCTGCTCACTTCTGAGGGACGGAGAGGCGTGGGATTATCCATGCCACCAAGAAAACCCAAAACGTTGGGGCAGCTTCTGAGGCGTTGCTTAATCTCTCCTACCAGGGCTGCCTCTACGAGTACATAACCCGGAAGATAGCTACGCTCCTTAACGACACGCTTGCCGTTCTGGATCTTCACAACCTTCTCAGTAGGAATAAGCACCTGAGCAATGTAATCCTCAAGCTTGTTATTGCGGGCATCGGCCTCAAGATATTCCTTTACCTTGAGTTCCTTGCCGCTGATAGCCTTAAGGACATACCATTTCTTCTCCAACTCTGCCATTTCTCAACGATTAGGGATAAATGATATTTGACATTATCACCTGGAAGCATTTATCCATGAGGTAAACCACGACAGCAATCATCAGGGAAGCAACTAAAACGATGACTGCGCTGCTGGCCAGTTCTTTGCCAGTGGGCCATGTTGTCTTATGGACAAGCTCGTTGTAAGATTCCTTACAGTTATGAATAAAATTCTTGAACATAGTTCTTATTTCTACTTGCACGGGTGGAAAGGCTCGAACTCTCGACACTCGGTTTTGGAGACCGATGCTCTACCAACTGAGCTACACCCGTAGGTAATGTCAGCACCCCGAAGGGAGCTGACATTTATTATACAATCAATTAGTCGATGATTGCGGTGATCTGACCTGAACCAACGGTACGGCCGCCCTCACGGATAGCGAAACGCAGACCAACGTTGATAGCTACAGGATAGATCAGGGTAACGGTGATCTCAACGTTATCACCAGGCATTACCATCTCAGTTCCCTCGGGGAGAGTGATCTCACCGGTGCAGTCCATTGTACGGATGTAGAACTGAGGACGATACTTGTTACGGAATGAGGTGTGACGACCACCCTCCTTCTGTGTCAGTACATAGATAGAAGCCTTGAAAGTGGTGTGAGGCTTGATCTGACCCGGATGGCAAAGAACCATACCGCGCTTGATCTCAGTCTTCTCAATACCACGGAGCAGCAGACCTACGTTATCACCAGCCTCGCCCTGCTCAAGGAGCTTACGGAACATCTCGACACCGGTAACGGTTGTCTCTTTCTCCTCACCAAGACCAAGGATCTCAACCTTGTCACCTACCTTAACAACGCCAGTCTCGATACGACCGGTAGCAACTGTACCACGGCCAGTGATTGAGAATACGTCCTCAACAGGCATCAGGAACGGCTGATCAACAGCACGCGGAGGCAGAGGAATCCACTCGTCAACAGCATCCATCAGCTCCATAACCTTATCCTCCCACTCCTTAACGCCGTTCAAGGCACCAAGGGCAGAACCACGGATGATAGGAGTGTTGTCGCCATCGAACTCATAAGCATCCAGAAGCTCACGCATCTCCATCTCAACGAGGTCGATCATCTCTGAGTCAACATCGGGAGAATCGCACTTGTTCAGGAATACAACCAGCTTAGGAACGTTCACCTGACGGGCAAGCAGGATGTGCTCACGGGTCTGAGGCATCGGACCATCAGTAGCAGCAACCACAACGATAGCACCATCCATCTGGGCAGCACCGGTAACCATGTTCTTTACATAGTCAGCGTGACCCGGGCAGTCAACGTGAGCGTAGTGACGTTTCTCAGTCTCATACTCAACGTGAGCGGTGTTGATGGTTATACCACGCTCCTTCTCCTCAGGTGCGTTATCAATCTGATCAAATGACTTGATCTTGTCAGCATTACCTGATACTCTCTCAGCCAATACCTTGGTGATAGCAGCGGTCAGGGTAGTCTTACCGTGGTCAACGTGACCGATAGTACCAATGTTTACGTGCGGTTTAGTGCGCACAAATGTCTCTTTTGCCATAGTTTTAAGCTATTTTATTGATTATAAACTTGATGTCAACTACAAAAAGGCTCCCGCCAAGGCGGTCTCCTCCAATCCTCATTTAAAAATTTGAGCTGTTACCCGGATTTGAACCGGGGACCTCATCCTTACCAAGGATGCGCTCTACCAGCTGAGCTATAACAGCGACAAATCTGGAGCGGGAAACGGGACTCAAACCCGCGACCCTCAGCTTGGAAGGCTAATGCTCTATCAACTGAGCTATTCCCGCAACTTTCTTTGTCACGATTGTTACCCCCAGACCTGCCTTATAATATTAATAAGGTGGTTTCATGGAAGAACCGCAGGCTCCGGTTTCCCGGCATCGTCATGTCCTGCCTTTGTGGGTGAAGATGGATTCGAACCACCGAAGTCGAAAGACAGCAGATTTACAGTCTGCCCCATTTGGCCACTCTGGAATTCACCCCCTTGGAGCCGCTAGTCGGAATCGAACCAACAACCTACGCATTACAAGTGCGTTGCTCTACCATTGAGCCATAGCGGC
Source organism: uncultured Bacteroidaceae bacterium (assembly GCA_905235565.1). Taxonomy (GTDB): domain Bacteria; phylum Bacteroidota; class Bacteroidia; order Bacteroidales; family Bacteroidaceae; genus Colenecus. Next base: position 32,304 of record CAJOLR010000001.1, read on the forward strand.
ATTGTGTCAATGAGCACCCGCTCTCCGTACTTGGGCGAAGAGCGGGTGCAAAGATATCTCAAATTTCTTTCTGAACAAAGAAAAGATGCTGTTTTTTTATTTCTCGCGCAGTTTTTCCTTGTTTTTCTTAAGCTGTCGGGTCAAAGCATCCAGGCATCCGTCAATCGCTTCCTCAAACGTATCACAGGTCTTCTCTGCAAAAAACTCACCGTTCGGAATAGTAACATCAATGCTTGCCTGCTTGTTCATTGCTGTTTCCGGCTTAACCACTTTCAGGGTAACCTCTACCTTCTGAATCAACTCGTGTACTCTTTCAAGTTTTGCACACTTCTTCTCGATGAACGCCTGAAGCTGTTCTGTTGCAGTAAAATGCAACGCCTTAATCTTAGTTTCCATAGTCTTTTGGTTTTAGGCCCTTGGATGAGCCTGTTTATATATTTCCTTCAGTTCCTGGAACGTTGTATGTACATATATCTCGGTAGTCTGAAGGCTGTTATGCCCCAGCAGCTCCTTTACGGCACCAAGCTCTGCATCATGGTTGAGCATGGATGTGGCAAATGTATGACGCAGCACATGAGGGCTTTTCTTGGATACGTCCGATACCTTGCTTAGAGCATCCTTTACCAACAGATATACCTGATGACGGGGTATGCGCCCACCTTTCGGGCTCAGGAAAAAAGCCCCATGAGTCTCGCCAAACTCATTTGTCCTGGCCTCAAGGTATTCCTTAAGACGGCGTTCCAGATCATTACCGAAAGGTATGAAACGCTGCTTGTCACGTTTACCGGTAACCTTGATGGTGCGTGAACCGAAGTCTATATCCCTGTCATTCAGTCCGATCAGCTCTGCCATACGCATTCCCGTCTCATAGAAGACAGCTATCACGGTCCTGTTCCTGACTCCCGTAAAGCCCTCTCCAAGATCAATGTCATTGTCATCAAGGAGCTTGTCCATATCGGTCTCCTTGACAAACTGAGGCAAAGGTTTCTTGTTCTTGGGGCCTTTGATGCCCTGCACAGGCGATTGTTCCGTGACTCCCTTTATGCGGAGGAACCTGTAGAAGGAGCGCAGGGTGCTGAGCTTGCGGTTGACGGTGGTGGATTTCTCTCCCTTGTCCATCATCTCCACAATCCACAGGCGCACCACGTCCCTATCGGCATTGAGCATATCCAGCTCGGGGTCAGTCTCCTTCAGGAAGTCCTGAAACAGGACGAGGTCCCTACGGTAACTGGCTACGGTCCTGGGCGAGTAATTACGCTCCAACCTGAGATAATCCGCGAACTGGTCTATATACATAACAAAATTCGTCTCCGAACGGATTCAGAGACGAATATATGAAAGAAAAAACCAAAAAGCAAGAACTGCGGATTTTTTTTTAATCCTCAGACTGCTGCAGTTTCTGAACGTAGATGGCGTGCTCCATCTGGAGGCGCTTGAGTTCTGACGGCTTGTCAAACTGCTGACGGCGACGGAGTTCTTTTACAACACCGGTCTTCTCATACTTTCTCTTGAATTTCTTGAGGGCGCGCTCTATGTTCTCACCCTCCTTTACGGGAACAATGATCATTTTAAGTTCTTTATTTTTATTTAGTTCTGACTTTTCTTAGGGAATAAGCGGCGCAAATTTAGATAAAATTTCATCAAGAGCAAAAATAATGGACAATTTTTGCCGTTATTCTTTTGATGAACATAATGAAACGTTACGTTTCCCTACTCCTGTTGCTGTGCCTGACTACGTTCGCAAACGTACAGGCCCAGTTTGACGCGCACTTTACCCATTTCAGTGAAGTGGAGAATTTCTATAACCCTGCCGCCATGAACAGGAACACCCGCATGAACGTGGTCGGATCTCTGGCCATGCAGATGGCAGGCTATACCCACGCTCCGGTCTCCATGTACATAGGTGCCAATACTGCAGTTCCCTTTGGAAAGATGCGCAACTCCGTAGGTGCCGGACTGTTCAATGAGACCATGGGACTCTTTACCAACCGCAGGCTCTTCTTCAACTACGCATATAAAATAGGTATGGGTAACGGATGGATGAACATCGGCGTACAGGGAGGTGTGATGTCCGAAGAGTTCAATGGCGGAAAGCTTAAACTTGAGACTCAGGGCGATCCTGCCTTTCCCACCGGTCAGGAACGCGGTACGACAGGCGACCTGGGTGCCGGACTGCTTTACGTAAGGGGCGACTGGTACTTGGGGGCATCGGCCCAGCATCTGAATTTTCCGCGTCTGGAATTCGGCAAGTCCGAAGGAAAAACAGCCCGGATGGAGATAAAGCCCACACTATATTTGAACGGAGGATGCAATATAGAACTCAGAAATCCGTTATTATCGGTACAGCCATGCTTCCTGGTGGAGAGTGACCTGGACTTTTACAGAGTGGATCTATCGGTAAGAGGTACTTACCAGTATGATTCCGCGCTGATGTATCTGGGAGCCACATACAGCCCGGGAATATCGGTCACTGCCATGGTGGGAGGCAAGCTGAGAGACGTTCTTATAGGTTATGCATATGAGTTCTTCACATCGGGAGTGGGTGCCTTGAACGGCTGTCATGACCTGATGGTAAGCTGGCAGACCGACATGGACCTGTTCAAGAAGGGAAAGAACGTACATAAGAGTGTAAGATATTTATAATAACTATACAATGAAACTTAAAAACATTGTTTTGACCGGTTTTGCGGCAATGATGGCGCTGACACAGTCCTGCACCAGCAGCGGCTATGCAGGTGCCAACGGCGGCGAGGTAACCGGTGCTTCCCAGACGGCACTGCGCGAACCGGTGCCTTATGGTATGGTTCTTGTCAAGAGAGGATCGCTTAAGATAGGTGAAGAAGCCAGTGACAGTCTGTGGGGCTCAAACTCACCTACCAAAGAGATATCGGTCGAGTCATTCTGGATGGATGAGAAAGAGGTGTCCAACGCCAAGTACCGCCAGTTTGTAAATTGGGTACGTGACTCCATCATCCGCACACGTCTGGCAGATCCCGCATACGGCGGTGATGAATCTTTCATGATTACTGAGGACAAATACGGCGAACCTGTCACTCCTCACCTCAACTGGAGCAAGCCCATTCCTTGGAAGAAGCCCAATGAAGACCAGCAGAGAGCCATTGAGAGTATCTTCTACACACATCCCATCACAGGCGAGAAACTGCTTGACATCAAGCAGCTCAACTATCGTTACGAGCTGTTTGACTACACTCAGGCCGCCTTGCGCAAGAACCAGCTTGACCCAAATGACAGGTTCAGGAACACCGATCAGGAGGTTTCCAGTGAGAAAGTCACCATATCAAAGGATACAGCCTATATTGATGATAACGGAAACATCGTCCGCAAGACCCTTAACCGTGAGCTTTCAAACCTGTATGATTTTGTCAACACATACATAGTCAACATCTTCCCCGACACCACTTGCTGGGTGAATGACTTCCCGAATGCCAACAACGAGACCTATATGCGCCTCTACTTCAATCACCCCAACTACGATGACTATCCGGTGGTGGGTGTAAGTTGGGAGCAGGCCAACGCTTTCTGCGCATGGCGTACCGAGTATCTGCTTTCAGGACTTGGAGCACAGGCCAAATATATCCAGCGTTACCGTCTGCCCACAGAGGCCGAATGGGAGTTCGCAGCCCGCGGACGTGAGAACAACCGGTATCCCTGGAAGGTTTCGGGTTCCAAGGATGATGAGGGATGCTATTATGCCAACTTCAAGCCCGAGCGCGGAAACTACACCAAGGACGGAAGCCTGATAACCACTAAGGTAGGTTCTTACAAGCCCAACTCCAACGGACTATTCGATATGGCCGGAAATGTTGCCGAATGGACATCCACCGCATACACTGAGGCCGGTATTCTGCAAATGAACGACATAAACCCGGAACTCTACTACAATGCAGCCGTCGAGGACCCCTATTACATGAAGAAGAAGGCTGTCCGCGGCGGATCCTGGAAGGACCCCGAAAAGTTCATCGAATCATCATGGCGTACATATGAGTATCAGAACGAACAGCGTTCATACATAGGATTCCGTTGCGTACGCACACAGGTAGGCACCGCCGGTTCATCAAAGGGCCGCAAATAACTTGTAAAACTACTGATATGGAAAATATAGAGAAAAAAGGTCTTCTGACACGTATACAGGACTATCTGGATTCACCCAAAGGAAGAATCCTTCTGAACTATCTGTACAGCTGGGGTGCAGCTGTGGTTATTCTGGGCGCACTCTTCAAGCTGACGCACATCAAAGGAGCCAACCTGATGCTGTTCATAGGAATGGGCACAGAGGTACTTGTGTTCTTCATTTCAGGATTTGAAAGACCCTACATACCGGCTGATGCCGAAGAAGACGATGAGGATGATGCTCCCCGACTGAGAGGCAACATTATCATAAACGGCAATGCCGCTGCTCCTGTACAGCAGATTCCCGTTCAGGAACAGCCCGCACCGGCAGTTGCAGCCACCTGTGCAGAAAACGGGAGCAGCCTGAACGTAGGCGGTGTGGAACAGATCACTCAGGACTATATAGCCCGCGTACATGACCTGACACTCAAGATGGAGCAGATGTGCCGCCATTCAGAGCGTATGGAACAGAGTTCCGAGGAGTTGGAACAGCTTTCACGCAACCTGATAAGCATCAATACCTTCTATGAGATGCACCTCAAGTCTGCCAGCACTCAGATGGAGAATCTGGATAAGGTGAGCCAGCAGACACGTCAGATGGTGGATCAGATTGAAGAGCTGAACCGCGTTTATGCCCGCATGATCGAGGCTATGAAGGTGAATTCACAGATGGGAGCCAAGTAACTATGAAAAGAAAGACAGTACAGAGACCGCCATCGGCGCGTCAGAAGATGATCAACCTCATGTACATCGTCCTTTTGGCGATGCTTGCCATGAATGTATCATCGGACGTACTGAACGGTTTCAGGATAGTTGAGGAGAGTCTGGGTAAGAGCACCGCCAATGCTACGATCCAGAACGAGCAGGCTTACCGCGAGTTTGCCATAGCAGACTCCATCAACCACGAGAAGGTGGGCGAATGGTACGGCAAGGCTCTCTATGTGAAGCAGATATCAGACTCCCTGTTCAACTTTGCCGATGAACTCAAGAAGCTCATTGCAATTGAGGCCGACGGAAAGGATGCCGATGTGAACGATATCCGCAACCGTGAGGACCTGGAGGCAGCCACACAGGTTATGCTCCACCCCACACGCGGTAAGGGAGGTATGCTGTTTGATGCCATCAACAACTACCGGGACAGGATTCTCGAGATGGTAAATGACCCTACACAGAGGGATATCATAAGCAATAATTTCAGCACAGAGGTTCCTCTCAATGCAGGCTCATTAGGCAAGAACTGGCAGGAGTACAACTATGAGAACATGCCTGTGGCAGCCGCAATCACCATGCTTACAAAACTGCAGAATGATATACGCTACGCCGAGGGTGAGGTACTTCATACCCTGGTCAACAACATCGATGTGGGCGACCTGCGTGTAAACGCCATCAACGCATACGTTATACCCACTACTCAGAACGTGGTTCAGGGTAACAGTTTCAAGGCCCGCATCATTATGGCTGCCGTTGACTCAACCGCCCGTCCTGCCATTTACATTGACGGCAAGAGGATTGACTCCGAGGACGGCTGGTATGAGGTTCCAGCCACCAAGACCGGCGATTATACCCTTTCTGGTTATATGGAACTCAACTCCGGCAATGGAGTGATACGCCGGGACTTTACACAGGACTATTCCGTAGTATCACCGCTGGCCACCGTATCGGCCACAATGATGAACGTGCTCTATGCCGGATACGACAACCCCATCAGCATATCCGTACCGGGCGTACCCAGCAACATGATTTCGGCCCGACTCAAGAACGGCGGAGGCACTCTTACCCGCAGCGGAAACGGATTCATCTGCAAGCCCACAAGCGTTGGACAGGATGTGGTTATAGCCGTTACCGCCAACCAGGAGGGACGCCAGCAGAGCATGGGTGAATATGCATTCCGAGTCCGCCAACTGCCTGACCCCACCCCGTTCATAGAATACAAGGACGAGAACGGCAATACGCAGCGCTACCGTGGAGGCGGTACACCTATCTCCAAGAAGAACCTGCAGGCTGCCGACGGCATAGTGGCCGCAATTGATGACGGTCTGCTGAACATCGGATTCCGTGTACTCGGTTTTGAGACCACATTCTTTGACAACAGCGGTAACGCCGTTCCGGAACTATCGGACGGTCCACGTTTCTCAAACCGCCAGAAGAGGGTGTTTGACCAGTTGGGACGCGGCAAACGTTTTTACATACAGCGCGTAAAGGCTATCGGTCCTGACGGCATAGAGCGTCAGCTCAACACTGCGCTTGAAGTGATAATAAATTAATTGATAATTGACAATTGATAATGGACAATTGAAAAGTGACATAATTGAAAAATGATGATATGAGAAAGATTGTATTTCTTTTATTGATACTGGCTGGTGCGGTAAGCGTGAATGCGCAGCCCACACGCAGACTGCAGGAACAGCAGGCCCAGAAAGAGGCAGAGAAAAGCCCCACTGCAGTTACCCTGTCGGACCGTGCACGTTCACAATATACGGCACAGACGGCTATGCCCACCGACCTTACCTGGAGGCGTGACATTTACCGCGAACTTGACCTGAAGAAGGAGAAAAACGCCGCACTCTACTATCCGGAGGAGCCTCTTGGTGACAGGGTCAACTTCTTTACACTCGTCCTGAATCTTATTCTGGACGGAAAGATCAAAGCATACGAGTATCGTCTGGACGGCAATGAGCTGTTTACCCCTGATAACGAGCTGGACCTGGAAAGCATGCTCGACAAGTTCTACATCGATTACAAAAAGGATGAGAACGGAAAATACAAGATAGACATACCAAGCCGTGACATAGGCAAGTATTACATCAAGGAGAGCAACTATCTGGACAAACTCTCCAATTATCAGACCAAGGTGACGGCCATCTGCCCGGTGCTGATGCAGGGCGGATATGGAGACAAGCCCACCGCATACCCGATGTTCTGGCTCAACTATGACGAGATAAGCCCCTATCTGGGACAGACCCAGGTCATGACCAGCAGTTTCAACAACACTACAAACATGTCACTTGACGACTATTTTGTAATGCGTCAGTATGAGGGGGATATCTACAAGACATCAAATCTGAGAAACGTACCCTTGTCCGAGTATTGCGAGACAGATTCCGCCCTCCAGGCTGAGCGTGCACGAATAGAGAAGCAGCTCCTGGATTTCCAGAACAGCCTGTGGAACGAATCAGATGAGAAAGCGGCTACGGACAACAGCACCTCTGCCCAAAAGGAAAAGAAGGAGACCAGAGAGCCCAGGGAACCGAAACAGAGACGGGAGAAAGCCCCCAGGGCTCCAAGGCAAAGCGCTTCAAGTGGAGAAAGGCTGTCGGTACACCGTTAATATTAAAAAAATTGTTAACTTTGTAGCCGAACCTTAATTATTACTCTGAATGAAAACCATCAGATTATTTCTAATGATTATTCTGTCGGCATTGTGCATCAATGTTGCTGCAGAAACAAGATTCGGTCTTAGAGGCGGTCTATCACTGGTCAACAACGATATCTCCATGATTTCTACGGAGAGTGTTCAAGACCAGGATACTTACAGCGGGTTCTTTATCGGCCCGGCTCTTACTGTCGAAGCAGAGCATCTTCTTGGATTTGACGTAGGTCTTCTCTATCAGAAAACAACATTCAAGGTTGCCGATGAATCTTATTCCCAGGAATTCCTGGAGATACCCCTTTCCCTCAGACTCAAGTTCGGACTCAAGAACCTGAGCATTATCGGTCAGTTCGGCCCCCAATGGAATGTCAACATCGGAGATATTCAGTCCTACATGGAAGGTGGTGAGAAGATTGATGGCGATAAGATTATCACCACCGGTAATATCGGAGCCGGCGTAAGACTGATGGACCGTCTTGAACTCATGCTCAACTTCAATGTTCCATGGAAAATCATTGCCGACAACACTGATGATTTCCAGAAAATGGGTGACCTTATTGGTGATTACAAGACTATCCAGTTTGTAGTAGGCTGGAGATTCTGATTTAATGACCGGTTATATACAAAAAACAAATAATATGAAAAAAACATTAGTTATCTGCGGTCTTGCACTGCTTTCATTCATTCCCGCTTCAGCTCAGTTCAGTTGGGGTATCCGTGGCGGTCTCAACCTTGTCAACAACGACATCACTGCTGTTACCAAGGAGTCATCAGCAAACAAGGACAGCTACACCGGTTACTTTATCGGTCCGATGGCCGAGGTACAGATTCCTGTCATAGGTATTGGAATTGATCTTGCCGCACTCTATTCACAGAAGGGCATAGAACTGCCTGATACATCCACAATGAAGAATCAGTCACTCTCCATCCCCATTTCTCTGAAATACTCACTGGGACTCGGAAACTTTGCTGCAGTCTACTTAGCAGCCGGTCCTCAGCTGGATTTCAAGATCGGTGACATGAAAACATCCTTCAATGATGGAGAAGAGGTTAAGGATTTTGCCCTTGATAAGAGTTCATGGAGCATCAACGTAGGTGCCGGCGTTAAACTGATCAACCACATACAGGCCGGTATCAACTATAACATCCCCGTTTCAAAGGAGGGTGCGGTCAAGGTGATTGACAGCCCCAGTCCGGGTGCTGTGATAGACAATAAGCCCGTAGATTTTAAGTCAAGCACACTTCAGTTCTGCCTTACCTGGACATTCTGAAATAAAGAGCCACATATTGAGACCGGTTCCCATCAACGGGAGCCGGTCTTTTTTGTATCTTCGCGCTGCTATGGGTATATATGCGGACATAATACTGCCTGTACCTCTGAATATTACATTCACCTACAGGATACCTGAACCGCTTGAGCACCGGACAGTGCCCGGAGCCAGGGTATATGTGCCTTTCGGAAAGGGGCGCAGGCTGACCGGCATAGTGGTCAGGATACACTCCGTAAAGCCAGAGGGACATACCGTCAAGGATATTCTCACAGTACTGGATGATGAGTATCCGTCAGTATTACCTGGCCAGCTTAAACTCATGGAATGGTTGAGAGATTACTGCATGTGCACGCCTGGCGATGTCATGAAAGCCGCACTTCCCTCCGGATTGCGCCCTGACAACGGGGCGAACGAGCACCCCTACAAGCCCAAAACCGAGGTATTCGTAAGGCCCGGAAACAAGCTTGCCAACACTGTATCAACAGATTACGGCAATCTGGTTGGAAAGACTGCCGTTAGACAGAAAGAGATGCTGGATAGATACGTTGAAATGTCCGGTCTGACAGAAAACCCACTCAACCCCAGTCCTGTCACTAAGAAGGCTCTGTTGAATGCCTGCAAATCCAGCGCCGCAATGAACGCGCTGGTTGAGAACGGTATACTGGAACTGTATGAGCTGGAGACAGGCAGGCTGCCGGAATTCGGCGGACACATACAGCAACCACCGGAACTGAGTCCTGCTCAGCAAAAGGCATTCAACGGAATAAAGGATTGTTTCAGGACAAAGAACGTTTGTCTGTTGCACGGAGTCACCTCCAGCGGAAAGACAGAAATATACATCCATCTTATCAAGGAACACATCGCCAAAGGCGGACAGGTGCTCTACCTGTTACCCGAGATTGCCCTGACTACCCAGATAATGCATCGGTTACAGAAGGTTTTCGGGGGTGATATGTGCGTATACCATTCCAGATGCTCAGAGAATATCAGGGTTGAGGTCTGGAACCGCCTTACTGGCCCGAATCCTTATAAACTGATTCTGGGAGCACGCTCGGCAGTGATGCTACCTCTGCAAAGGCTTAGTCTGGTCATCGTCGATGAGGAGCATGAACCCAGTTACAAGCAGGAAGATCCCGCTCCTCGTTATCATGGCCGAAACACAGCCATAATGCTTGCCTCCATATGCGGGGCCAAGACTCTGCTTGGAAGCGCTACACCATCGATTGAGAGTTACTCCAATGCCACAAGCGGAAAATATGGGCTGATAACCTTGGAGCAGAGGTTCCGGAACATAAGGCTTCCCAAGATAGAGATTGTTGATACTGCCGACCTGAGACGCCGCAAATACATGCAGGGGCTGTTCTCTCCATTGCTGATTGAGCAGATTGGCAACGCACTGGAAAACGGGAAACAGGCCATACTGTTCCATAACCGCAGGGGTTATTCCGGAACAGTGGAGTGTCCTGACTGCGGATGGGTACAGAAATGTGATTGCTGTGACGTGAGTCTTACTTTCCACAAGTCCACAGACTCTGCCTCATGCCACTATTGCGGCCGAAGATACAGGGTTCCGGCGATATGTCCCTCATGCGGCAGCAAAAGCCTGCGCCAACGCGGATTCGGAACCGAGCGTATTGAGGAGGAGGTAAGTTCACTGTTTCCCAAGGCACGTGTGGCCAGACTTGACCTGGATTCTTCCAGAGGCGGGTACGAATCAATCATATCTGATTTTCAGGAGGGTCTTACCGACATTCTGATAGGGACTCAGATGGTTTCAAAAGGTCTGGATTTTGACAACGTAAGCGTGGTAGGCATCATCGAAGCAGACTCCATAATGAGTTACCCTGACTTCAGGGCAACAGAGAGGGCTTTTCAACTGATGGCACAAGTTGCCGGTCGTGCCGGACGTAAAGAGAGTCAGGGTACCGTAATCATACAGACACGTCAGCCCGATGCCCCAGTTCTGGAGATGGTACGGCGGAATGACTACAAAGGATTTCACAACACCCAACTCCAGGAACGCCGTGCATTCAATTATCCGCCCTTTTCCAGACTGACAACCGTCTCGGTCAAGGGAACCATACAGAACGCTGTCGAGAAAACTGCAACCGCCCTGGCAAGCATCCTGGCCGATTCGTTCGGGCAGGACAGGATTCTGGGGCCTGACGCTCCACCGGTTTCCAAAATACAATACAGGCATATCCGCAGGATTATCATTAAAGCAGGACTTGACCTTCCAACCTGGGCTGTGCGTGAAAAAACAAACGAGGCCGTCAGAAAGACAGCCTCACAAAACAGTACCGCAGGAATCACTATTTCATTTGATCCTGACCCACAGTAGGCTCCGGATAGCTGATACGCGTATGATACATGGTACGCAGCTTCTCCTTGAAAGTCTCCTTTATCCTGTTTATCTCCTGCCAGTTGATGGGACAGTCCATAAAATAGCCCTCATTGACCTGGGTATCTATGATCTTGTCCACAAGTTCTGCTATACTGTCCTCCGTGTATTCCTTAAGGCTCCTTGAAGCCGCCTCCACGGCATCGGCCATCATCAGAATGGCTGTCTCCTTGGAGTATGGGTTTGGGCCCGGATAACTGAAATCCAACTGATCCGGAGCGGCGTCGGGATGATCCTGCATATACTTTATATAGAAGTAACGTGCCACACCCTTGCCGTGATGGGAGGCAATGAAACCCTTGATGGACTCCGGCAGACCGAACTTATCGGCCAGGGCTAAACCTTTTTCAACATGGCCCACTATGATTCTGGCACTCTCCAGCGAAGTCAGTTTGTCATGAGGATTTACCTTGTTCTGGTTTTCTGTAAAGAATGGGGCATTATCTATCTTCCCGATATCATGATACAACGCGGCGGTACGTACCAGCTGCGAGTTGGACTTAAGACGTGTGGCGGCTTCGGATGCCAGGGTTGAAACCTGCATGGAGTGCTGGAATGTGCCTGGAGCCTTCTCTGCCAGTTCCCTTAAAAGAGGGTTGTTTATGTTGGAGAGTTCGATGAGTGTAACGTTTGATGTAAACCCGAAAAGTTTCTCTATTATGAACAGAAGCGGATAGACAAGCAGGATGACCGTGCAGTTTATTGCAAAAAAGATGAATGTCCATGGATCTATATCGCGGATGTCCTCCAGCTGCATCATCTGGATTGAACCCCACACAAGGCTGTATGTAACAAAAATGAGCAGGCAGGTGCGCAGTATCTGAGAACGTTGGGACAGTTCCTTGAGCGTATAGATGCCTGCTATTCCCGCCATAAACTGAAGCAGGAAATACTCATAAGGCATGGGTACGATAAGTGAAGTGCACAATATGAACACCAGGTAACCGGTAAGAGCAGTGCGGGAATCAAGGAATATTCGCAGCAATATGGCCAGCATGGAACATGGGAACAGCAGCACGCTCCAGCCCGAGTATTGGCAGAAGAGCTCAAGAGCCACTGTGAACAGAGTTGTGAATCCTAGCAGGAAATATAGTATGGAACGACTCTCTATATCATCTATCCTATACAGAATCAGATAGATGAACATAACCAGGAAACAGAGTAGCACAAAGACCGAACGTCCCGCCCAAGTGAGTACCTTGAACTGCTTGGATGATGAAGTCTCATTAGCCTTGTCCAGATAGGATTGTATTATCTGGCTTTTCTGCTCATCAACTATCTCACCCTGACCTATTATCTTCTGCCCCTCAACTACCATACCTCTAAAATGGGATATCTCATTGAGCTGGCTTTCCAGGTCACTCTCCGAACGCGCATCGTCATATATGATATTGGGACGTATGAAATTTTCCAGATTATGCTGCAACAGGGTATAGCGGTCATATGCATAAAGGTCGGCATCAGTAACATAGCGGTATGCGTCACGCACGCTCCTTACATCGGATATCTTCCGGAAAGTTGATGTATTGCCCTCATAGACCCTGAACAACTCCTTGCCTGCCAGTACCTCCTCATCAGAAGTGGATATTATACCGTCATTGTAGACCTTCTCAAACCGGCGGCGTATTATCCGGTAAGACTCATCCCAGACCAGTTTGCTCAGACTGTCCCTGTAAAAACGGTCCAATTCAGCCAGAGCGTTATCTGCAACAGCGGCGTTACGGCTGAAGTAAGGAGCAAATACAGCCTTGACACTGTCAGCCTCGACTTGCCAGACTTCATCGCTTTTGGCTATCGAAAAACTGAACGGAGCTATCAGCACATCATAAGTCCATGGTTTACCGACCGTATATGAATAACTCTCCTTGTGGCTGGCGGGCATGAAGTAAACTGTAAGCAATACAGAAACCAGAGATAGGATAATCAGAAGATTCCTGTTGCTCTTTATGAAACGCCTCTTGTCTTCCATAGGAACCTATACTTTGTTATGATGTGTAAAAATACAACATTTCATAAGAAATTGATTAATTTTGCACCGCTAAAACTAAAGAGATGACAGAGAATTCAGGCAGCCGCCGCGTCAGAGTACGTTTTGCGCCCAGTCCCACTGGTCCGCTGCACATAGGAGGCGTCAGGACGGCACTATATAACTACCTTTTTGCGCGCAAGCACAGGGGAGATCTGATATTCAGGATAGAGGATACTGACAGCAACCGTTTTGTTCCCGGTGCCGAGGAGTATATACTTGAAGCTTTCCGCTGGCTGGGAATCAAGTTTGATGAGGGCGTATCCTTTGGCGGGAACTACGGCCCCTACCGTCAGTCAGAGCGCAGGGAGATATATAAAAAATATGTAGACCGGCTTCTTGAATCCGGCAAGGCATACATAGCATTCGACACTCCCGCAGAGTTGGAGGCCAAGCGTAATGAGATACCCAATTTCCAGTACGATGCCGCCACCCGCGGCCGGATGCGCAACTCACTCACGCTGCCGGCCGATGAGGTCAAATCCCTTATTGAAGCCGGCAACCAGTATGTGGTCCGTTTCCTTATAGAGCCTGACCGGGAGGTTGAGGTTGATGACCTTATCCGCGGCAAGATTACCATAAACTCATCCGTCCTGGATGATAAGGTATTGTATAAATCAGCCGACCAGCTGCCCACATATCACCTGGCCAACATCGTTGATGACCATCTGATGGAAGTGACTCATGTGATACGCGGCGAAGAGTGGCTTCCCTCCGCCCCGCTGCACGTCCTTCTGTACCGCGCATTCGGATGGGAGGATACAATGCCCAGGTTTGCACACCTGCCCCTGCTGCTCAAGCCCGAGGGCAACGGCAAGCTGAGCAAACGCGACGGTGACCGTCTGGGATTCCCCGTATTCCCGCTTGAGTGGCACGATCCCAAGACCGGCGAGGTATCATCGGGCTACCGGGAGAAAGATTATCTGCCCGAGGCTGTAATCAATTTCCTGGCACTATTAGGCTGGAATCCCGGCGATGACCGTGAGATAATGACCATGGATGAGATGGTAGACCTTTTCAACCTGGAAAAGTGCAGCAAGGCCGGCGCCAGATTCAACTATCAGAAACTCGTCTGGTTCAACCACGAATATATAATGCTCAAGAGTGACCTCGATGTGGCTGAGCTGTTCAGGCCTGTCCTGGAGAGCCACGGCATCAATGCCACCATGGACCGTATAGTGAAGGCTGTAGGTCTGGTCAAGAACCGCGTCAACTTTATAGGTGAACTCTGGGACAACTGCAAGTTCCTGTTCCAGGCCCCCACTGAGTATGACGAAAAGTCATTAAAGAAATGGTGGAAGGATGATGCACCCCGCACCACTGCAGAGCTCTGTGATTTCCTTGAGTCACAATCTGACTGGAACGGTGAAACGCTTGAGCCCAAGGTAATGGAGTGGATAGCGTCAAAAGGGTACGCCACCGGTAAGGTGATGAATGCCCTGCGCGTTACACTGGTTGGAGCAGCCATGGGTCCGCAGATATTCCTGATTACGGATTTCCTGGGACGCGAAGAGACTTTGAACCGTGCCCGTAAGGCCATTGCAGAACTTGCCTGAACCCAGAATAAGGATATGATCTTTTACTCCATCCTGATTTATCTCTACGCAGGTTGCATCCGTCTGGCAGCCTTGTTCAACCGCAAGGCACGTCTGCTCATCAAAGGGCATAAAAGAATACTTGACACCATCAGTGAGCAGGTTGATCCCAGTTCCAGTTACCTGTGGTTCCACGCATCATCGCTGGGTGAGTTTGAGCAGGGGCGTCCGCTTATTGAACGCATTCACAACAAGCACCCCGAGTGCCGTATACTGCTTACGTTCTTCTCACCCTCCGGATATGAGGTAAGAAAAGACTATAAAGGTGCCGATATAGTATGTTACATACCGTTTGACACACCCCACAACGTAAAGAGATTCCTGGATTCAATAAAAATAGAGAAAGCCTTCTTTATCAAATATGAGTTCTGGCCCAATTTCCTAAAGGGGTTACACAAACGCGGAATCGAGATATTCAGCGTATCATCCATATTCCGTGACAACCAGCTCTTTTTCAAGTGGTACGGCAAGGGATACGCCAAGGCCCTGACATATTTCAAGCATCTGTTTGTACAGGACCGTCACTCCAAGGACCTGCTCAAGAGCATAGGCATAACCGAAGTCTCAATAGTAGGCGATACACGCGCCGACCGCGTGCTTGAGGTTGCAGCAGCATCCAGGCAGTTCCCCGTAATAGAGAAGTTCGTGAACGGTGACCCGACATTCATTGCCGGCAGTTCATGGCCGGCCGATGAGGAGTTGTTCATACCCTATTTCATGACCAAGCCTGACTGGAAGCTGATAATTGCCCCGCATGAGATACACGAGGAGCATCTGGCACAGATAGAAACACTCCTTAAGGGCCGTGACTTCATACGTCTTTCGGAGGCCACGCTTGAAAACATCAAAGGGTACGACACCCTGATAATAGACTGTTTCGGAATGCTGTCATCCATTTACCGCTATGGGCATATAGCATACATAGGCGGCGGATTCGGAGTAGGAATCCATAACGTGCTTGAAGCCGCGGTATTTGATATCCCCGTACTTTTCGGTCCCAACAACCAGCGTTTCCGCGAGGCTAAGGACCTGAAACGTGTCAAGGGCGGTTTTGAGATAACCGATGCCTACAGCCTCAGGATCCTGATAGACAAGTTCATCAGCGATCCAGCATTCCTTAAGAAAGCCGGCCGCAACGCCGGAGACTACGTACGCAGCAGCAGCGGCACATCGGACCGCATCCTGGGCGAGATAGGTCTCGACTAGGGCACAAAAGTATCGTATCCCTGTGTCATCGCTGATGACACAGGGATACGATACTTTTGTGCTACTTGTACCAGCTGGCGTACATGTGGTAATCACGGGCTATGCGCTGGTTGATCTCCTTGGCCTGCTCGGGGGCTACATCCTTTACGTACCTGGCGGGAACTCCGGCCCAGATAGTGTTGGGCGGTATTACGGTCTTGCTCAGGACTACTGATCCGGCGGCTACTATGGCGCCCTCGCCTACTACGGCGTGGTCAAGCACTACCGATCCCATACCTATCAGTGCGTTGTCACGGATCTCGGCTCCATGGATGGTCACGTTATGGCCTACCGATACGTTATCGCCTATTACGGTGGTGGAGCGCTGATAAAGCGTGTGTATCACTGATCCGTCCTGGATGTTGGTTCCGTTACCTATGCGGATGGAGTTGACATCACCGCGCAGCACCGTTCCGAACCAGATGCTGCAACCCTCGCCAATCACCACGTCACCTATGATTGCGGCGTTATCGGCCAGAAAACAATCCTCTCCTATCTGGGGTGTGAATCCTCTTACTGATTTTATAATAGCCATATACTGTCATTTAATGTTTTACGGGGTCAAAATTAGTGCAACTTTTCTGAATTTATATACCAATCAAACAAGTAATTGATTACTTTTGTGGTCCAAGACTGAAATAACGGACTTAATATACTTAAAACAACTATGAAGTTTTTGACAAATGAGAAACTGGTCATCTCTGGCGCAGCCGGTATGATCGGATCAAACATGGCTCAGACAGCCATCATGATGGGACTTTCATCAAACATCTGCCTTTATGATGTTTATCTGCCCGGTCTGGAGGGTGTGGTTGAGGAGCTTCGCCACTGCGCATTCCCCGGTGTCAACATCACCTTTACCGATAAGGTTGAGGAGGCTTTCAAGGATGCCAAGTATATGGTTTCATCAGGTGGTGCTCCCCGTAAGGCCGGCATGACCCGTGAGGATCTGCTGGTTGGCAACGCCAAGATAGCCGAGCAGCTGGGTAAGGACATCAAGACCTACTGCCCAGACCTCAAGCACTGCGTTATCATCTTTAACCCGGCCGATATCACCGGTCTGGTAACTCTGGTTTACTCTGGTCTGAAACCTTCACAGATTACAACTCTTGCAGCTCTTGACTCAACACGTCTGCAGAGCGCCCTGGCCAAGCACTTTGGTGTAGCTCAGGATAAGGTTACCACCGCACGCACTTACGGCGGTCACGGTGAGCAGATGGCAGTGTTCGCATCAACCGCCAAGGTTGACGGCAAGCCTCTGACCGATATCATCGGTACTCCCGCTCTTACAAACGAGCAGTGGGCACAGATGAAGCAGGATGTTATCAAGGGCGGTGCCAAGATCATCGAGCTGCGCGGACGTTCATCATTCCAGAGCCCATCTTTCGTATCAATCGAGATGATAGGTGCTGCCATGGGCGGCGAGAAGTTTGAGTGGCCCGCAGGCTGCTACGTGAACAACTCACAGTTCCAGAACGTGATGATGGCTATGCCTTCAACCATTGATGCCACCGGCGTACACTACACCGACGTTAAGGGTACCGCTACCGAGATGGCTGACATTGAGGCCAGCTACAAGCATCTGCAGGCTATGCGTGATGAAGTGATTTCACTTGGCGTACTTCCCGCAGTTAGCGAGTGGAAGAAATACAACCCCAATCTCTGATAAGGGACTCTGTATGGATTTAGGCGCACGGATTTCTTCCGTGCGTCTTTTTTTGTTTAAAAAAGCTGCCTGAAAATCGGAAATAAGGCGCACTTTAATTAGATTTGTAGTTATTATCGGATGTCAGATACGCATATGTCTATGAGAAAAGCCATAATAACTGCGTTAGCTGTCCTCTACGCTTCACTGCTTGGAGCAGTGAACGGTTTCTCCATATCCCAAAGCACCATAGGCAACGGATTGGAGAGCCAGTCGCTCAATGTGCTGGCCAAGGACCGCCATGGGCGTCTGTGGGTGGGTTCCGACGTCGGTATATCAGTGATATCAAACGGTATAGTGACCAACATCAGGGATATAGCATCCGAGGGGGGGCTGGTGATGCTGGGCAACGTAAAGAACATTGCCTGCACCGAGACCGTACTGCTGGCATGTGAGGACCGGATTCTGCACTATGACCACAAGAAAGGATATGCCACTACGCTAAGGTACAATGACAGGATACTGCACACCAATGATTTTCTGTTAGAAGGCGATATCGTAACATTCTATGATGCCGATATGCACTCTCTGTTTACATATGACATGAACAACAGCGAGTGCAGTCTGGTAGCCGGACTAAGCACACGTGAGGATTTAAACTTTGTCAGGATTCTGCGTTCAGAGTCTGATTCAGCAATTATCTATCTGGCCGATGATATACTGGGACTGTACCGTTATGACCGCAACAACGGATCACTTGAACACATATCCGGCACTGACCGTCCCATAGTAGCCAGAGCCACTGCCATAGACAAAAGCAACGTCATATGGCTGTCAATACCCGGTAACGGTCTTAAAGGATATTATATCAACAGCCGTTACGAAATGGTGGCTGAATATAATACAAGTAACTGCGACCTGCTGTCCGATGATATATCCCTCATAAAAACGCTTTCAGACGGCAACCTGCTTACTGTACATTCAGACATAGGGATATGCCTTATAGAGCGTAACAGTATAGGCCGCAATGCGAAAGTCACTGCCATAAACAACCTCAGGAACGTGACATCCGCCCTGGTCAACCCCGATTATCGGGAATCACTTTACGCCACTTCGGGATTCGGACTGATATCAATAAAGAGATCATTCATCGGACAGATACGCCACTTGCATGAGAATGAGGAAGGCATAATCAGCTATGACAATTACATATCCGCATTTGAAGAGCCGGAAGGAACGGTAATTCTGGGAACTACGGGCAACGGACTGTGCAGGTTAGACCCTCAGACACAGCAGACAACAGTATTCAAAGGCACCGAAGACCTTCTGATAATATCGATGAGCCGGTTTGACGATGATAACATCCTGATGGCCGATGCAGACAAAGGCCTGATGCTGTTCAACCGCAAGCTGGGCCGGATAACCGCCGGCAAACCCAATATAGACCTACCCTCACCATCGTTCGCCAATCTCAGAAATATAAGCATGACCGTTGCCTATAACGGAGATATCTTTATATTCAATGCCAATGCCCACCATTACGTATTGCGTAAGAGTACCGGCAGACTGGAGGAGATATCGGTATTGTCCGAAGACAGGGAACCTGTCAAACAGGTTGAGAATGTCTGCTCCACCCAATATGCAGTGTACGTAACCTACAGAGGTGCCATCATAGAAATTAATTTCAGCACACTTGAAAGCACACTCATTTACAAGAACAAGGATAAGGTCATACACAACATTACATCGTTGGACGCCAACTCTCAGGGTGAGCTGTTCTTTACGGAGCCTGAGGGACTTCACCGTTATGACCCGCGTTCCAACTTTGACGAGATTCTGGTGGAGACATGGGGGAACGGACGCTTCATGAACGTGGCAGTCGATTCAAATGACCGCATCTGGTTTACCACTACAGATGAGTATATACAGATGTATGACCTAAGCAAGAAAGAATTGCTGTCATACTCCCTTGAGGACGGCGTGCCAAGCTCCCGTTTTATGAATTATTTTGCCTTAAGTACCAGATCCGGATATATCATGATTCCCAATGCAGACGGAATCGTAACCATAAACACCAACGGGGCGCTCATGTCTGACACTCCACCCTCCAAGGTTACGTGTATATCGGCCTATACAGAAAAGAGGGAGATTGCGGCAGAGGATATAATGAAATCCCTTGAAACTCCGTTCATGCTGCCATCCAAATTCAGGGAGCTCCATCTGGAATTCTCGTACAACAGTTTCAATCCCACATACCCGCACCTGTTCATCTATAACATCTATAGGGGCAATATCCTGATTAAGTCAGTCTATACCACAAGCACCGTCATCACACTACCCAAACTGGAAAACGGTACATACAGGGTTGAGATACGGCAGGCTTTCCGCAAAGGACTTAGTGAACCGGAGACAATTGTCATGTTCAAGATACCCAAACATTTCCTGAGCACTGTACCGGGAGTGCTGGTTGCCCTTTTACTGATGCTGTTGTTTGGTTACACGATAGCCAAATTAACCAGTACTATGGAGAAAAACCGAATGGAGAAAGCAATGGCTGCCCAGGACATCAAGAACCGTGAGGATAAGATTGCATTCCTCTCCAACATAGCCCACGAACTGCGTACACCCCTCTCGCTCATATACAATCCCGTAAAGGACTTCCTGCAGGAGAAATCCGTAGACGGCATTGACTATGAGCGTATGGAACGTATATTCAACCAGGTAAACAAGATGACCGTTATGGTCAACATGATTCTGGACAGCAGCCGGGCCGATGTCAACAAGGCGGACATACTGATAGAAGAGGTTAACCTGAACGAATGGCTGAATTTCCTGCTGGAGGATTACCGCATTGACTGTTACGGAAAGGGATTCAGTCTGAAATTCATAATGGACAACACCATTGGTAATGTCTCAATAGATAAGAGAATAATTGAGACAGGACTATCCAATATGGTGAATAACGCCATCAAATACAGTACCAGCGGCACAACCATAACGGTTATCACATCCCGATCCGGAAACATGATACGCGTTACCGTCAAGGATCAGGGACGTGGTTTTACCTGTGATCCTGAGGATCTGTTCAAGCGTTACTATAGGGATAATGTTGATACAAACATTCCCGGATACGGACTTGGACTTCCGTATGCAAGGCTTCAGTTGAGCCTTATTGGCGGAAAGATGTCGGCCATGAACAATGAAGACGGGATAGGATCGTCATTCTATATGGAATTCCCCGCCGAGATAGGAAAGAACGGCAGCCCGTCTGCTACAGTTGAGAAGAGTTCAAACAGCCAGGCAACACAAACAGATATTGTTGAGGATACCCAGGAGGGTATGGCCCAGGATTTTGACACCAACAACATGACAATCATGTTTGTATGTGCCGACAAGTCAGAGACAGACTTATTCACAGATGAGTTTGACGGCATGTTCCAGAGTATCATTACGGCCGAAGAAGGCTCCGATGCCTTGAGTAAACTGAAACGTAAGAAGACAGATCTGGTGATAAGTGACATTGAAATGCCCAAGATGGATGGTTTTGAGTTGTGCCGTAACATAAAAGGCACACTGGAGATAAGCCATATCCCCATTATACTCCTTACCTCCAGGACTGACCAAAGGAACAAGAACCAGGGGTATAAGATGGGAGCGGATGCTTTCATACCCAAACCTTATGACTTCAAGCAGTTATATGCTTTGATCAGAGGTCAGTTAGGCGGACGGTTTGAAATAAAACGCCAGTACAATTTCGGGTTCTTCAGCAAAATGAATATCGACCAGACGTTCAGCGTTACTGATGAGGAGTTCATCAGCTCCCTGAACTCTCTCATTGACCAGTTCATATCTGACCCGTCACTGAATGAAGACTACATCCTGAAGCAGACCGGTATATCACGTTCCGTAATGAATAGGAAGATGGAAGGACTTCTTGGTACGGATTTGGCCGGATACCTGACAAGAATCCGTATCAGCATCGTCAAGGATAAGCTTACAAACACTGAAGAAGATCCTGAATCCATAGCCAAAGAGACTGGTTTTATCAGTGTTGAAGCCATGAACAAGGCTTTCAAACGTGAAACAGGCAAGTCTATCAATGCTGTACGTGAGCAATAAGAGTTTTTTTACTACATTAGCCGAACATACCTAACATATGAGACATATGAACAAAAGGTTACTGACATTACTGTTATCAGTTATTTCTTGTCTGAATATCAGCGCCCACTACACACTGCAGGCGCAGATAGACACCGAAAAGGGACTTAGTTGCAATGCCGTCAAAGCGTTTGCCAGAGATATGTACGGACGCCTTTGGGTTGGAACTATAAACGGAGCCAACCTGATATCAAACGGAACCATACGCCAATACCAATATTTTACAGTAGGCGGAAATGATATCGTTACCGGAGATGTTCAGGCCATAGCATGCTCCAGGCGGGCTCTAATTGCCACAAACAACCATATCATTGACTTTGATCCCGACAATGACTCCACCCATCTGGTTTCTTTTGAGGGGAAAACCATCCGAACCGATTATATCATGATGAGAGGAGACTCAGCCTTCTTCTTCAACGCACCTCTCAGTGCGGTCATGATGTATGACCTGAACAACTATACCACAAGCATTGTCGCCCAGTTCCCTACAGAACGCCAGTTCCATTTTACCAAGATACTCCAGATATCCAATGAGCCCAACCAGCTGATGCTGGTAGAGGATGAACGTGGTTTTTATCATCTTGATATTAACACCGGCATGCTTACCCACATGGAACAGCTCGGCGTCAATATAACCACCAGGGCGACTTTCATTGACTCAAAGGATATACTGTGGGTTGCGTACAGAGACAAGGGCATAACCGGTTTCTATGTAAAATCCGGCTTTGACAAGATATCCCATTTTGACACATCCAATTCCGAGATTACGGACAACAATATTCTATGTCTTAGCGAAATGCCCGATGGAAATCTGTTTATCTGCACCACAGGCAATGGTACACTGGTCCTTAACCGCAAGACTGGAAAGGCCGAAAAAGAGATGTTCGGGGAGATGTCACATCTGCAAGTAATGTGTTCATTCGTAAACGATAATGAGAATGAGGTATTGTTGGGAACCCTTCATCGTGGAATAATCTCCATGAAACGGTCATTTTTCCATAACATGGGTAACAACAGGAAAGAACACGGAACAGACATATCATGTATACCTATATCCGGTTTTCAGGAGAATGACGGTACCATCTGGTTCGGCTTCGGAGGGTTAGGCCTGAGCCGTTTTGACCAGAAAACAGAGAATCATACCTTCTTCAAGTCTACGGATGAGATGAGAATCTCCGGAGTTTGCAGTTTTGATAAAGACAATCTCCTTATTACAGACCGTATACGGGGACTGTTCCTTTTCAACAAGAGGAGAGAAACCATAACACCTGCAAGTTTTCTGTCAGACGCGGGCATCAATATCTCATCGTCCAGACTGGCCAATCTCAAGACCATAACAACCCCCGACGGGGATATCATGCTTTTTAACTGCAACGGCCGTCATCTCATTTATAGACGGGACATAAAAGAGGCCAGAGAGATAGTTCTGCAGATGAACGGCGAAGAGAACCGGGGGCTTGTAGAAGATGTACAGGTACAACCGTCACATGCTACTGTGGTATGCAACGGCTGTATCTATGAGATTGATTACAGGACCCTGCTGGCACGTCTCATCTTCCAGAATCCGGAAGACGGACACAGCGCTGTCTCAAAAGTAGCCGAAGATTCACGCGGTATCATTTGGGCCAGTTCTCCCGATGAACTGATAAGCTATGATCCGCGCACCAACAAGCTATCCAGGATTATGGGAAAGATGGATTATGGTGTATTCCTGTCCATGAGCATTGACCATAACGATCATCTTTGGATTACTACAGACAAGTCATTCATGATAATGTATGACACAAACAACAAGGAATTTAAAGAGCCATTCACCTATTACGGCAGAGACTGCGGAACGATGCTTAATTTCATACCCGGATTCTCATTGGTATCGAATGACGGTTTTGTATATTTTCCAAACTCGTCAGGTCTTCTGGTGATAGATCCGAATGATGTGAACATACGCTATAACAGCACATCACAGCCTCTCTACCTGACAAAGATTGCACTTGACGGCAATATATACAGCAACACAGGAGGGCATAACAAGGCATTGAACATACCTAACAAGTTCTCATTGCTGACTGTAAACGTGGCCATTGACCAGTTTGACCCATCCAGGCCTGTTTTACTCAAATACACCCTGCTCAAGAAGGGACGTCCGTTCCCCATAATGGAATCTGTAACATCAAATACCGAATTTACCATTCCAAAATCCTCTCACGGAACATTCTCCCTAACCGTAAGTCAGCGGACTATCCAGGGATGGAGCGAACCTCAGGAGATACTCTCCTTTAAAGTAGCCAGGCCATTCATAATGACGGTCCCGGCCTATCTGCTGATCATTGCCATAATCATCTCCTTAAGCGTGACAATATCAAAGATTAGCATCAGCCTGAAGCAGATTGGCATTGACAGGGCCATGAATGCCCAGGAAAACAAGCATAAGGATGATAAGATATCCCTGATGTCAAATCTGGCCCATGAGTTGCGCACCCCGCTTTCACTCATCTATAACCCGGTAAAGGACATGCTTGAGGAGAAGGCTGTGAAAGGTATCGATTATGACCGTCTGGAGCGAATATTCAATCAGGTTCAGAAAATGACGGATATGGTCAACACCATTCTGGATAAAGGTACCAATGACGTAAGCAGGAGTGATATTGTAATTGAGAGCATTGACCTTAATAAATGGTTGGGCAAGATAATAGAAGATTTCAAGATAGACTGCTACGCCAAGGGACTGAAAACCCGTTTTGAGCCGATGGACGGTTTGGGTAAGGTTAATCTGGATGTCAAGATGATGGAAGTGGCTGTGAACAATATCATGAGCAATGCCATCAAATACAGCGACACCGGTACGATAACCATATCTACGGGGCATGAAAGGAACAGGATTTGGATTAGTTTCCATGATGAAGGAAGAGGATTCACTTGTAAGCCTGAGGAACTGTTCAAACGATACTACAGGGAGAATGAGAATATCCCAGGTTTCGGACTTGGACTATCAAATGCCAAACTGATGGTTGAAACCCTTAACGGGTCCATTACAGCCAAAAAGAATAACGGTCCGGGTTCTACATTCACCATAGAGATTCCGGATGACCTGGAAGAAAAGAACCACAGCAAAGACATCATCCCGCAGCCTGCTCCGCAAATAAATGAGGTTGCCAATTTTGACGAGATCGATAATCAGACACAGACCGACGAGGTAAACTTCAATACCAAGAGCATGACACTGCTTATTGTCGACGATCAGGAAGATATACTCCAGTTCATAAAGGATGAGTACTCTCCCCTGTTCAAGACCATATATACAGCCCACGACGGGAAGGAAGCCCTGGATCTGATACATCAGCGAATGCCCAATGTGGTGGTCAGCGATATAATGATGCCTCGCATGAACGGATTTGAGCTCTGTAAAACCATAAAGACTGACCTTGAGTTAAGTAGCATTCCTGTAATACTGCTGACATCCCGAAGCGACCCAAAGAATCAGGATATGGGATATAAGATGGGTGCTGACTCATTCCTTCCCAAGCCTTTTGACTCCAAACTTCTATACAAGATCATAAGGAGTCAGCTAAAGAACAGGTTTGAGATCAAACGGCAGTACGCCACATCATTCTTTACCGCTATTTCCGAAGATCAGACATTCAGTGCAGCCGATGAGCAGTTCGTACTTAAACTCAACCGCTTTATCCGTGAGAACCTTAGCAATACCATGCTCGGCGTCGATATGATAGTAGACCATATGAACGTATCACGCACCACACTGTTCAACAAGATGAACAATCTGGTTGGTGCATCGACAAACAAGTATATACGCCGCATCAGGATAGAAGTAGCCAAGGAGATGCTCTCCAAGACAAACAAGTCTGTAGGCACTATAGCCGAGGAGACAGGATTCTCTGAGAGCCAGTATTTCAGCACGGTATTCAAGCAGGAGACCGGCATGACTCCGTCACAGTTCAAGGATTCACTGCGCAAGGGCTGACATCAGCAAGGCTTGCACAGTGAACCTGGAGTCTGTTTTATAAGGCCCTGCATCTCAAGACCGAACAAAATAGAGGAGAGCCGCGGGAAAGGTATGTTCAGTTCCGTCATGAGCGTACTTATAAGTACTCCCTGTGCCTTCAGGCAGATTCGCTTGTATACCTTTTCCTCTTCGGCCGTAAGTTGCGGAAACAGCTCCTTCTGTACTGATTTGTTCCTTTTTCCTTTACTTTTCCAGTTCATTGCGGCAACAAAATCCGATGCGGATGTAATGAGGCCTGCACGATTATCCCTGATCAGTTCATTGCACCCTACCGAATAGGGGTCCCCTACACTACCTGGAAAGGCAAAACACTCACGGTTATAACTCCCTGCTATCTCGGCTGTAACCAGAGATCCGCTCTTGGCGGCAGACTCCACAACGATGACTGCATCGGACAAACCGGCTATTATACGGTTACGGCGTACAAAATTCTGGGCAAGAGGTATTGTTCGGGACATATATTCAGTAACCAGACCTCCTTGAGCCAACATCTCTTTGGCAATGTTACGGTGGGCCGTGGGATAAATCATGTCCAATCCGTGTGCCAGGACACCAAGTGTAGGGATACCCGACTCAAGGGATGACTTATGGGCCTCGACGTCTATTCCATAAGCCAACCCGCTGACTACTGTCACATCCGGGCACAACTCATGCAGTTCTTTTATAAAGGTATGACACATGCGTCGGCCATACTCTGTTGCTTTTCTCGTACCTACAACTGCCACCGTTCCGGCAGCATTGAAATTGACGTTACCCAAAGAAAACAGAACAAGGGGAGCATCGCTAAGGTCCAGCAGCCTGGCCGGATACTCGGGATCAACCGGAGTAACGCATCTTATACCGTGTCTTTCAATGAATTCCAGTTCTTCACGGATAAAAGAATCATACCCAGAGCCGTCCAACGCCTCAATAAGGCGGGTATCGACTCCGGGTATGATTTCTTTAAGATGATCGCGACTTCTGAATATCTCCAGCGCGCTTCCGAACTGGCCATAAAGGTATTTGGCACCTGCAGGACCCAGCCCGTCTATCCTGTTTAGTGTGAGCAACGCCGTCAGTTCATCTTCCGGCATCTGTTCACGCTATTTAATTGCTGTCAGAGAGCGTTTACTGCATCCTGGAACTTAGCGAACTCAAGATCCTTCTTGGCCTTATCCTTCAGTGAAGAATCAATGCCTACGGCCTTCTTGAGGTTCTGAGCTACAGCAGCTGCATCGTTGGTACGTGCGGCGGCAACAGCAGCCAGATAAGCGGTATAACCGTCAGGATTCTTAACGGCGGCAAGAACCCTCTTGGCACCTGCATAATCCTTGGTCATGATCATGGCAAGAGCCTCACCATTGGTGTTGCTGCCCTTAAGAGCTGTGAGAGCACGCTCGTACTGACCCTGTGCGATGTACATGTTACCGAGAGCCTCGCTGTTCTGTGAGCTCTGACCACCCTTAGCAAAATATGTGGCTGCATCGGCAGGCTTGTTCTGTGCAAGGCAGAGCAGACCCATGTTGGTGTTGACCTCAGGAGCTGAAGAATTCAGAGCAAGAGCCTTCTTGAAGTTGGTCTCTGCTGTTGCCAGGTCAAGATCCTTGAATGCAATCTCACCAAGGTTGTTGAATGCACGGTAGTCATTGGGATAGTTCTTGGAAGCTGTGGTGTAGATGGCCTTCTTCTGAGCCTTGTCCTCAGTCAGGGTAGCGGCATAAAGCAGCTCATCAACACTCAGAACAGAAGCATCAGTCCTGTAAGCCTCCTTAATCTCCTCGTCTGAACGGCCGATGATCTGATAGTTCAGAGTCAGACGGGCACGACGCAACTGCGGGAGAATTTCAGCAGCAAGATCCTTGTAAACAGCTGAGAGGTTCTTGATTTCGGCCTCACGCTTCTCCGGATCATTGTACATTGAAAGAACACGGAGGATAAGGTCCTTATCCTGCAGATTTGACTGCTGTACAAGCTCCTTGAAACCGTCCCAGTCCTGAGCGGTATACTTTGACTCGATGGCAGCGTCTGCCTTAGCCTTCTTAACTTCACCCTTTACATACTGGGCAGCGTTCTTTTCACGCTGAGCAGCCAGCTTGTCATTCAGCTTGACGCCACCATCAGGTGATGCATATGCTGAAACCTCAACATTTTCGATTGCATAGTTCTTGGTATCGGCGGCAAAGTTCTTGAGAGACTCCTTCAAAGCCTTTACGGCATCACCGTTAGTCTCTGATGAACGTACGTTAGCCTGCTGGATTACGAACATGATGTTGGCATCCTGAGCCTGCTTGATTATACGCTGGAAAGCATCCTTTGAACCTGCGGTGTTGGCACCCTTTGCTGTCTCGGCGTAAAGCTCTGCGGTTGAGAGTACACCGTCAGCAATCTTGACGGGCTCTACCTCGATGGCCTTACCCTTCTTGGTTGCCTTAAAGGTCACCCAAAGTTCTGACTTGGCCATCTCAGGCTGATACTTGAAATTGCCGTTGTAGGTGAATTTACCACCTTCCTTCCACTCGATAACCTGGTTGTTACCGGTAATCTTCTCACCCTGAAGGGTTACAGGCTCACCCTTAACAGAACCTCCTTCCCAACGCAGCTCGGGAGTTGCAGTACATACAACCTTCTTGATGAAAGTCTTTGAAGGGAATGTTCCGGTAACAGTGTAGTTTACCTGACCACCCTGAACCTCAAGGGGATTAGGATTAACTACAAAATACTCATCCTTTACCTGGAAGTTCTTGCAGCTGGCAAACATCATGATACCTGCGCAGAACAACACGAAACGAAATGATTTTGACATAGTTTTTGTTATTAATTGTTGGTTAAACATTTTTGTCAATAGTGCATACTTCGCAAAACTACAAAAAAGAATGCGAGCTACAACGTTTACAGCCCATATTTTTTATAAAAGAAAGTGTTTTTTAAAAAAAAGTGAAAGGGTCAACTATATGTTACGGGGATGATGACCGGTAATTTCCTCCCTGAGTCTGCTCCGGTCGATATGGGTGTAGATTTCGGTTGTAGAGATCTTTTCATGGCCGAGCATACACTGTATGGCTCTGAGATTTGCTCCACCCTCCAGCAGATGGGTGGCAAAGGAGTGGCGGAATGTATGAGGACTGACGGTTTTGGTTATTCCTGCCTTGGCGGAAAGTTTTTTTACAATATCAAAAACCATTACTCTGGTCAGATGGCGCCCGCGCCTTCTGCTTACAAAGAGATACGAAGCGGATTCCGGCTTGATATCCACATGGCATCTGTCCTGAAGCCAATTACCGATTTCGTGGACCGCCCTGTCTGAAATGGGTACCAGACGCTGCTTACTGCCCTTTCCGGTGACACGTATGAAACCGTCTTCAAGAAACAGGTCTTCCATCTTAAGGGAACACAGTTCCGATACACGCAGTCCGCAACTGTACATTGTCTCTATCATGGCCCTGTTACGCTGACCCTCGGGTGACGAAAGGTCTATCTGGGATATGATGCGGTCTATCTCGTCTACCGTCAGTACATCCGGCAGATGCCTGCCTGTCTTGGGCGCCTCAAGCAATTCGCTGGGGTCATCCTGACGGTATCCGTCAAGCAACAGGAATCTGAACAGGGATTTGGCTCCGGAAATGATCCGGGCCTGTGAACGGGGAGCAATACCCAGATCGCCCATTGCAGCGGCAAAACCGTGCAGGTCATCAAGGGAGACATCGGCCAGGTCTAATCCGCAGTCATCCATATAACCCAGGAGTTTTAGAGCGTCATCCATATAGGCCTCCAGGGTATTGGGCGAGAGTGACTTCTCCAAAAGCAGATACTGACGGTAACGCTTGAGCATTGCTCCGTGACTATCTTTTGACTTATGGTCGTCCACACTATTCATATTGTCAGAAAAACCGATTAACTTTGCGCTTAGAACTGCGGTACATCACAAAGATAGACAAAATATGCCTACATCCGGACAGGGAATCGGATATACCGGCGAAGACAGGCTCGAGGAGTACATATCGGCACACATCCAACCGGAGAGCAGTCTGCTGAAACGCATCTACAGAGAGACTAACCTGAAGATGCTTAACCCGCGTATGGCATCCGGACATATTCAGGGAAGACTGCTCAAGATGCTGGTATCCATGATAGGACCGAAGTTGGTGCTTGAGGTTGGAACGTTTACCGGTTACGCCACCTTATGCATAGCCGAGTCACTCCCTGAAGGCGGAACTGTACACACGGTCGAAATTGACGATGAATTGGAGGATTTCATCAGAAAAGGATTTGGTGAATCACCTTTTTCCGACCGCATCATCCTCCATATAGGGGATGCCCTTGAGACGGTTCCAAAGCTGGGGCTTGTGTTTGACATGATTTTTCTGGATGCCGAAAAGAGGGAGTACCCTGACTATTATGCCGTCCTGATGGATTATCTCAAACCGGGAGGCTATATGCTGGCCGACAACACCCTGTGGGACGGTCATGTGGTTGACAGCAGCTATGATTCAGACCCACAGACTATGGCTGTAAAACGCTTCAATGACATTGCGGCAGCCGATGAAAGGGTTGAGGTGGCTATGATACCCATCAGGGACGGGCTGACGATAATCAGGAAGAAACAGAGTTTTGAATATTGACATATGGACAGTACCAGACAACAGAAGATTTCACGACTCATACAGAAAGAGTTGAGTGAATTGTTCCTTTATCAAACCAAACTTACCAAGGGGCTGATGATTACTGTCAGTGAGGTAAAGATCAGCAGCGACCTGAGCATTGCCAGCGTCTACCTGAGCATCTTCCCGTCAGAGAAGGGCGAGGAGACGGTCAAGAACATTAACGCCAACGTAAAGGATATCAGATATGATTTCGGACAGAGAGTAAGGCATCAGCTCCGCATCATTCCGGAACTGCGTTTTTTCCTGGACAAAACCATTGATTACATGGCCCATATAGACGAATTGCTCAAAAAGTGAAACTGCCCCTGTTCATAGCCCACCGTTATCTCTTTGCCAAAAAGAGCCACAACGTGATCAACGTGATATCAGCCATATCAGTGGCTGGAATCATGCTGGCTTCATTTGCCCTGATCTGCACGCTATCCGTTTTCAACGGTTTCCATGACCTTGTGGAGTCCCTGTTCAGGGATTTTGACCCCGAGATTAAGGTGGTTCCGGCCGATAAGAAGTTCTTCAGCATGGATGACGAACGCATCCTGAAGGCCGCCTCACTTGATTTTGTTCAGATATCGGCTTTCACTCTCGAGGAACAGGCTCTGATCAGTTACAAGAGCAAGCAACACATTGCCGTAATAAAAGGCGTTCAGGATAGTTTCCATGACCTGGCCGGTATAGAGAACCTTCTGAAAGGCAACGGTATATTCATGCTGAAAGATGAAGTGTGCAACTACGGGATTCCCGGCATAGGTCTTGTGAACCGGATGAACTGCGGCATGCAACCGACAGACCCCTTCCTGATATCGGTTCCAAAGAAAGACGGACGGGTAAACCTGACAAATCCCGCGGCATCATTCAATCAGGCCAGGATATTCTCCCCTGGCGTGGCTTTCCTTGTGGAGCAGGAAAAGTATGATGACAACTATGTACTCATTTCGCTGGATCTGGCTCAACAACTCACAGACCGTGAAAACGAAGCGTCGGCACTGGAAATAAAGACAGTTCAGGGCGTACCCGTCAGGAAAGCGATACATGAACTGGAGAACCTGTTGGGACCGGATTTTGAGGTACAGGACCGCATCAGGCAACAACAGGATGTATTCAAGGTATTTAAACTGGAAAAATTCATATCCTATCTGTTCCTCACTTTCATACTACTCATAGCCTGCTTCAACATTATAGGTTCGCTGATAATGCTGATGGTTGAAAAGCAGCAGGATGCCAAGTTGCTGGGATCGATGGGAGCAAACCGCAGGACGATTGAAAAGATATTTGTAAACAACGGTATACTGATATCGCTTATAGGAGCGGTTTCGGGTCTTATCTTAGGTATAATAGCGGTCCTGCTGCAACAGAAATACGGTTTTATATCACTTGGAACAGCAGGCAATTTCATAGTGGATGCCTACCCGGTAAGCATTCATGTTGAAGACATACTGCTTGTACTGGTCACCGTTCTGGTGGTCAGTTTCCTGTCCGTACGCCCTATCGGCCCGATAGCCAGGCGTTTTATCCGGGATTCAGAGAGTGACTGATTCGGCATCAATGGCCGAATTCAGGAATATGGAAGCGTTGGGAAGGAATGTCTCAACCGACTCAGTAGTATAGTAACGGCAGGTAGCTCCCTTGGTACAACGTGCATCCATCTCAGTATGACGCTCCAGATAGTTTTTGAGGGATGATGATACGTATTCGCCCTGTGAGACTATCCTTATCCCATCCGGAACGTATTTGCGAATCTTGTCAAACAGAAGGGGGTAATGGGTACAGCCCAGGATTATGGTGTCAATGTCGCTGTCTTTGGCAAGCAGATTATCTATGTGACGTTTGACAAAGTAATCAGCTCCTTCAGACTGAGACTCACCGGCCTCTACCAGAGGTACCCAGATGGGACAGGATTCACCGGTAACCTTTATATCAGGATAAAGTTTATTGATTTCAAGCGGATAAGACAAAGACTTGACGGTTCCGGGTGTCGCCAACAGCCCAATGTGACGGGAATTGGTCAATTCACCGATGGATTCAACGGTAGGACGGATTATTCCAAGTACTCGGCGGGTAGCATCCAAACGCGGCAGGTCTATCTGTTGGATGGTCCTGAGAGCCTTAGCCGATGCAGTGTTACATGCCAGTATTACCAGTTGGCTGCCCATCTCAAAAAGCTTGGTCACACACTGAAGCGTATACTCATATACCACCTGGAAGGAGCGCGTGCCATAAGGGGTCCTGGCGTTGTCTCCCAGATAGATGTAATCATACTCCGGCATCAGGCTGCGGATCTGCTTAAGAATGGTCAATCCACCGTATCCCGAATCAAAAATGCCGATGGGACCGGGCTTTTCTGATAATAGGGTCTTGCTCATTGCTGTATAAATATTTCAGTTTGTCTCTGAATCCTGTATAATGACAGGTTGTCCCTGTTCAACCACTTTGTCTGGTATGTTCTCAATGCCAAGACGTTTATAGATAACCTCCGAAATATCCACACCCTTATCAGGGTTTATGAACAGATAAGTTCCCTTGCCTGTATCAATGACATAATCCAGCTCCTGTTCGGTGCAGACATCAGAAACCGCTTTCATCAGTTTTTTCTTGAGCGGTATAAGCAGTTCCTCGCGTTTGGCCTCAAGCTCAGACTGAACCTTGTCCCTGAACTCGGCGTTATTGTCCATAAGCAACTGCAGCTCTTTCTGGCGCTTGGCCACGATTGAGGGTGACAGGTAATCCTGCTCAAGCATGAACTCAATGTACTGTCTTTCAAATTCCCGTTTGGAGCGTTCAATCTCTTCACGGTAGTCTGACTGAGTCTTCAGTAGAATTATCTGTGCTTCCATGTACTCTGGCATAAGTTTGAGAGTGCCGTTGAAATCAATGTAGCCGAACTTGCCTTCCTGGGCGGAAAGCAGAGCGGTTACACTCATAAGAATGATCAGAAGTAGGGTTCTATAAGTTTTCATGTACAATGGGTTTTTTTTAACCAATAAGGGGAATCGGGCTTATGCCGGTTCCCCCCATAGTATTTGTATGCCAAAATTACTTGATGCCAAGCTTGGCCTTGACAGCCTCGGTAACATCAGTAGTCAACGTGGAACTGACAAAAGGCACAACACCACCGGCCAGGTTGAATATGCAGATATACTGACCTTCCTCACCTACTGCCTGAATGGCCTTGAGAACCTTGGATTCGATGTTGCTCATCAGTTCATTTGACTTATTCTCAAGATTTATCTGGCAGTCCTGATAGAACTTGGTTATCTTCTGCTGGCCTTCCCCCAATTCCTGCTCCCTGCGGGTACGGATGCTCTCAGGAAGTGTCTCACGGTTTGTTATGTAAT
Organism: uncultured Bacteroidaceae bacterium; assembly: GCA_905235565.1. GTDB lineage: Bacteria > Bacteroidota > Bacteroidia > Bacteroidales > Bacteroidaceae > Colenecus. Next base: position 66,139 of record CAJOLR010000001.1, read on the forward strand.
CGTCCTCTTTTTTCTGATACTCTTTCTGCATGGAGTCCAGCTCGTCCATATACATTTTCTGCAGTTCCTCCAATTCAGCCTGAGCGCTCTTGTATTCTGTCATGAGCGGTATGATATCAGTTGAGTTGATGTGTCCGAATTTCTGTGCGAATGCACCGAACGGTAACAGCGCCATAAGCGCAATAATGATTGTCTTTTTCATATTGAATCTGTTTTTGTTTCAGTATATTGTCTGCAAAGATATGTAATTAGTTGGAATAACCCAGTTTCTTGAGAACCTCATTGCTGATGTCTATCTTAGGCGAAGCATATATCATGCTGCTGGCCGATGACCGGTCTATCACCACCTGATAGCCATCGGATTCACTGATCTGCTTGATGGCCTCATATATCTCATCCTGGATAGGGGACATCAGGCTCTCCTGTTTCTTGTAGAGCTCACCGTCAGGACCAAAATACTGACGTTTCAGTTCACTGGCCTGTTTCTCCTTGGCTACAATCTCCTCTTCCTTCTTGGCTTTCTGCTCTTCTGAAAGGAACAGAGACTCATTCTGGTAGTTCTTATACAGGGTCTGGGCCTCAAGGTTCAGAGCCTCGACCTCAGCCTGCCAACGTTTTGAGAACTGATTGAGCTGCTCGTTGGCTCTCTCATATGCCGGAATCCTGTTAAGGATATACTCCATATCTACCAATGCAAACTTCTGTGCACCTGCGGTGATGCAGAAAAACAGCATCATTGTCGCGATTGAAATCAACTTTTTCATAATACTTCCGTTTTTCTTTAATATATCCGATTAGCGTTTCAGGTTAAAATTCCTGGCCGAGAATGAAATGTATCTGGCTTCCTCCATAACGTCTGGATCCGTTGATGGGATCGAATCCGTAAGCCCAGTCTATACCCATCAGTCCCACCATCGGCAGGTAAATCCTGACACCTGCACCTGCAGAGCGTTTAAGGTCAAACGGGTTGAACTTACCTATGCTGTTCCAGGCATTACCACCCTCTATAAAGGCCAATGCATAGATGATGGTGGAGTTTTCCATAAGGAGCGGGTAACGCAGTTCGGCCGACATGCGTGAATAAGCATAGCCGTCTGAATAAGGAGTGAGCGAACCGTTGTCATAACCGCGCAATCCTACTATCTCCGTGGCGTAGGTATACGAACCGCCGCTCATTCCGTCACCACCCATCATGAATGTCTCAAACGGAGATTTCTTGTACTTGTTGTAATGTCCCAGCAGACCGAAGTCAAAACGGGTCATCAGAACCAGACGTTTCTTGGGACCGTTGGTCAGTGACGTGTAGGTACGGCTGCGGAACTTCCATTTGTTGTACTCTATCCACTTGTGTTTCTGACGCAACTCATCCTGATAGGTAGCCGATGTTTTGTCCGATGCCAGATTCTTGTAGTCTAAACCGTCCCACAGGGAATACGGGGGAGTGAAATAACCGGAAAACGCGAACTCCGAACCTGTACGCGGGAAATAGGGATTGTCAATCGTGGACCTTGAAACGGTGAAACCGAGATTGATATTGTTGCAGGTTCCGTTATTTATAAGGAAATATGACCACTGCTTAAGGTTGTACCGTGTGTAAGAGAGTTCTGAATAGAAGGTAAAGTAATCATCCGGCCAATGCAGACGTTTTCCCCACCCTACGCTGGCTCCAAACATGGTTATATACTTGTCCGGGTCATAATAGGATTCATAGTTGTCGTAATAACCACCGTATCCACCGTAATAATTGCCATATCCGTACATATAGTTGTACATGTTCTGGTAATAGGCGGAGTTGTAGTAGTTACTGCTGATATCTGTCTGCTTGGAATAGAACAGGCCCACCGACAGTGAATTTGGACGCTTGCCTCCCAGCCAGGGTTCCAGGAAAGAAATACTGTATGACTGATAATACTGTCCGTTTGTCTGAGCACTGAGAGAGAGAGTCTGACCATCACCCTGAGGCAGGAAGAGACGGTAGTTGTCACTTTTATGGAACAGGTTATACATACTGAAATTGGTAAACTTGAGAGCCACGCGGCCGATGATGCCGGTCTGTCCCCAACCCATGGAAAGTTCCACCTGGTCATTGCTCTTACTCTCAAGCTGCCAGTCTATGTCAACCGTACCGTCAGACGGATCAGGGCGAATATCAGGATTGATTGTGGTCTGTTCAAAATGACCCATATTGCCCAATGCGCGGAAAGAACGCTCCAGGGCATCATAGGAGAATGTATCACCCGGACGGGTGTAGAGTTCACGGCGAACCACATTCTCATATACCCGGTCATTACCGTGAATCAGCACACGGTTGATTGAAGCCTGGGGACCTTCGGCTATACGCATTTCCAGATCGATTGAATCATCCACGACATTTGCCTCGACTGGGTCTAGCCTGAACATCACGTAACCTTTGTTGTAATACTCCTTGCCTATGGAATTCTCATCATCCTTGACTCGTCCGTTCAGCTTCTTCTGATTGTAGACATCACCCTTTTCCATGCCCAGCATGTCAGAGAGCTCTTCGCTTGTATAGACCGTGTTACCCACCCAGGTAATGTTACGGAGATAGTATTTGCCTCCCTCATCAAATGAAAGCCAGACATCCACCGTATTGTCATCCACATTGGCTGAAACGCTGTCCAAAGTGATGTAAGCGTCACGGTATCCAAGCTCTCCGTACTTTTCCATGATCTTGTCCTTATCCCCCTCATACTCCTCATTGACAAATTTCTTGGTGCGGAAAAACTCACTGATCTTGTATTTCTCATTGGTCTTCTTCATGATCCTCTTGATCTTCTTGTCGGGAATGACTTCATTACCCGCCAGATGGATGGTGCGGACCTTAACCTTATCTTTCTTGTCTATGTATACATCCACATATGCCAGACCGTCCTCATCGGGTTCGGAACGTTGCTGCACCCGGACAACGGCATCCTTGAAGCCTTTTTCATCGAAATACTTGCGTATCAGTTTCTCTGAACGGTTCAGGGCGTTCTGGGTAATCTGGCTGCCAGGGAACATGCCTATCTTATCCTCCAGTTCCGACGCCTCTCCCTTGCGAACTCCATGAAATACAACCTCCTTTATCTTGGGATTCTGCTCAATGAAGAACTCCAGCCATATCTTGTCATTCACAATCCTTTGGGCACGTATTTTGACATTGGCAAACAGGCCTGTAGCCCACAGGCGTTTCATGGCGTCGGTTATATCGGCACCCGGTACAAAGACACGTTGTCCCACAGAGAGGCCTGACATTTTGATCAGTGTCTTATGGTTATTCTCCTCCAGTCCTGTCACCACGATATCCGCTATCTCATAACGCTTTGGTGATCCGGAATAGAGTATAACGGGACTGTCCTGTCCGGCAGATTCTTCTGTCTGTGCCGTCACGGTCTGTCCGGACAGCACCAGCAACAAAAGGATTACTATATGTTTGAGTCTGAAATTCATCTTTATTCTGTCTTATTCTGATTCTGCTCCGCCACCTGAGCGCCCGTCTTGCCGAACCGGCGTTCACGCTGCTGATAAACGTAAATGGCCTTGCAAAGTTCCTCCATATTGAAATCCGGCCAGAAAGTGTCACAGAAATAGAGTTCAGTGTACGCTGACTGCCAGAGCAGATAATTGCTCATCCTGATCTCGCCGCCGGTACGGATAAGCAGTTCGGGGTCCGGCATGAAATTGGTGGTCATGCTGTCCGATACCGCCTTCTCGTCTATATCTGAAGGCGACAACTCTCCTTTTACAGCCTTCTCGGCAAGGATCCTGGCCGCACGGGTTATCTCCCAACGGGATGAATAACTGAGAGCCAGAACCATGCATGAGCGGTCAAAGTCCTTTGTGTGGTCTATGCACTCATTCAGTTTGAACTGAATCTCTTCCGGCAGTCTTTCAATGTCACCGATAACACGGAAACGGACCTGGTTCCTTATGAAGACATCCTCTTCTATATTCTTGAACAGAAGTCCCATGAGAGCTGTCACCTCCTGTTCAGGGCGGTTCCAGTTCTCGGTTGAGAAAGTATATAGCGTAAGATACCTGATGCCTAATTCTACGGCATTCTCCATGATCTTACGGACCACTTCAACGCCCTTGATATGTCCGTCTGTGCGCTGTTTGCCGCGTTGTTCGGCCCAACGGCCGTTCCCATCCATGATGATGGCAACGTGCTGCGGTATACGGCTCTTGTCTAACTGTTCCTGATATGTCATATATTCTATCTTTCATCATTACAGTTACATGGACGTTTGAAAACGTCAAATGTAACATATAGCACAGTGAAACTGTAGCTGTCTTTATTCTTTATTCCTTTTCCCTTTATCATGAAAGGATTCTCAAGCGGTGTCCCGTCTGTCGTCGTCACGTCAAGACGGTCCGAAGTTGAAAACCTCATTGTCCACTCAACACCTACGTTGACCCTTTCAGACATCTTGTACCTTACTCCCAACCCGACAGGAAAATTGGCTGCGAAATCATTGCGGGCCGGTTTAGGGGCAAAGGTGGCTCCTACTCCAAGAAGCCCGTAAGGCGCCAGTCTGTGACATCCGTTCCAACCTTCCATACCATATCCGCAAAAACCCCATTCAACCTGGACACCCAAATCATAGAGAGTACGGCTGAAAACCTGGTCGTCGCCCGGCAGTACTCCGTTGGCGTTTTCCGTGCTGCCTGATATACCGGCCGATGCCAGGTTGGCCTTGAGGGCGAATCTGGGATTGACGTTGTATCTGGTCACTAAGGATAGGACGCCATTGGTATTGCTGTACATACGGGAATTGACATCACCCATATAGAAACTGCCGCCTCCGCCGAGACCCACCTCCATGAGATAGCCGTCATCCTGTGCTGCAGCAGTAAGGCAGCAGCACGACATCACAACAGTTATCAGGAGATTGTGTCTCATATTATATCAATGCTTGATAAGCCTGTTAATTGCCCCATGCCATACACGGCCATCCTCAGACATAATCCAGATATAACCACGGCTGTCAGGAACGGCCACAAAAACCGGGGTGTTCACTTTCAGCTCTGACGGGATCTGCATATAACGGTTCCACGATGAGTAATCCTCGGCGTAAGACTGACATGGATACCATGTCACCCCGTTGTCGTTGGACTGACGGAATCCATCCATCCCGCAGCCGGTACTGTACAGGGCACCATCGTATCTGAAAACCGACAATCCGCTTACTGAGGGCAGCCGCAGTTCCTTTCTGGCCGGCATATCAACCTGGGTCCAGACGGTGTCTCCTGACAGCATTGTCCATACAGAAGCATAGAGAGTATCGGCCAAGCCCACAACCACAGACCTGGAAATGTTGGCATTGGTGGCAAGCGGATAGGTAAATATGTAAGCCGCGGAATCAGGGAAGTTCAGCGGAACAGGCTGTACCTGACTCCACTCTGCAAGATCCTCTGTCTTTATGATGTTACCTTCCTGGCTTATTGCCCACAGGATTCCGTTGTCTGTTCCTGATGATATAATGTTCCTGACTCCTGTCTTTGTGACACTCCAATCCAGCCCGTTGTCCGAACCGTACAGAGTCCCTCCGGAAACCGTATGGAACCTGCCGCCGCAGACTGTTACCCTGTGCTGCCATCCATCTGCCGATAATCCGGTGATGTGGTTTGAACCGTTCCATCCTCCTTCTGTTATGTGACGGCTTGAGAATGAAACCGCTCCGGTGGAATCAACGCCAAAACAGAAAACGGAATCACCCTTTGAGACTGCACTGATTCCGGAAAGTGCGGGGAATCCCACGGTATCCGGTCCATGCCATATCAGGGAGTCGGGGAAAACCTTGCGCACATTCAGGTTGACCTGATAGTATCTGACGTATGACTCATCAGTTGAGACCGCTCCGAAATAGAGTTCACGGGTAAAGTCTATCGAGTCCGAGGAATTCCATACATAGACCAGGTCGGGCTCATCGGCATAATAGTAGATGACTGTTCCTGTTCCGTAAACGGCAGTGGTAACCCTGCCGACCTCTGATCCGTATGCCAGTGAATCAACATTGTAGATGCGGTTGTTTATCTGGTCTATCGTCATCGGATAGTTTGAGCCGTTCTCACTTACATAAGCTACAGTATCATGTCCCTGCCATGTCATGTCATGCACCTTGACCCTGTAATATCCCACGGTGAACGAAGTTATGGCAGCCTGGGGTGATGTTGACATCTTTTCCTCCTTCAGGCAGGAGATGCAGCTGAACAGCAGCAACAAAAGGATTAAATCGAATCTGCTTCTCATCAACGAACAATGATTTGTTTCAACCTTGCAAATTTAGCAACAAAATCCGTAGAGGCGTGTGTAATAATGTTGTTTTATATTAAAGATTAGACATATCCGGCATAAATTAGTAACTTCGCACCTTTGAAAATCATTTTTACAAGTCATTATATGGACAACATAAAGAATCAAGTGGCCCGCGAACTGCTGCGCATCGCGGCCGTCAAGGTCCAGCCCGACGCTCCGTTCACCTGGGCATCAGGATGGCACTCTCCGTTTTACTGCGACAACCGCAAGGCACTTTCGTTCCCCGAAGTAAGGACACTGGTCAGGGATTCACTGTGCAATGTCATAACCCGGGACTTCCCTGAATTTGACGTGATAGCCGGAGTGGCAACAGGTGCAATAGCACAAGGTGCCCTGGTGGCCGACCGCATGGGAAAACCCTTTGTCTACGTACGTTCTGCACCTAAGGATCATGGACTGGCCAACCTCATTGAAGGATATCTTGAGCCTGGCTGTCGCGTAATGGTAGTTGAGGATCTGGTTTCTACCGGACTGAGCAGCCTGAAGGCTGTCGATGCCATACGTAATGCCGGTTGCCAGGTGGTGGGGATGGTTGCATCTTTTACATACGGTTTTCCTGTGGCCGAAGAGGCTTTCCAGAAGGCAGGGGTAAAACTGTCCACACTGACAGACTATCCGGCAATGCTGGAGACAGCCGTAACTTCGGGATACATCAAGGTAGAGCATTTACAGACACTTAACGAGTGGCGGCAGAACCCGTCAGAATGGGGCAAATAACACGATGAAAAGGATAGAAAGCGGCGTAAAGCACATCCCGTATCCGCAGGAGTCGGTCTATAACAAGGTTTCGGACCTAAGCAATATCAAGCACCTTGCCGACCGGATTCCTGAGGATCAGAGACAGGGTATCAACCTGGAAAACCTGGAGTGTACACCGGATAAGGTAACCACCACCGTTTCGCCCATCGGTCAGATAGAATTTGGCGTTGTTGCGCGTGAACCGTTCAAATGTGTCAAGATGGAAACCTTACGTTCACCCATCAAGCTCACCTTATGGATTCAGGTCGTTTCCACCGGTGATTCCAGTTGCAAGATCAAACTGACAGCTGATGCTGACCTGAATATATTCATGGCCAGGATGGTTGAGAAACCTCTTACCGAGGCCATAGAGAAACTGGCAGATATGTTATCCGCATTACCATATTAAGAATTGAGACATGAAACCTATCTGGGACAAGGGAAAACCCGTTAATGAACTGATTCAGAAATACACTGTAGGACGTGACCGTGAAATGGACCTTCTGCTGGCCAGGTATGACGTGCAGGGTTCATTGGCTCACATAACCATGCTGGAATCAATCGGACTGCTGGAAAAGGATGAACTGAAAGTTCTCTCCGCCGGTCTGAAAGAACTGCTCGATGTCATTGAACGCGGTGAGTTTGTTATTGAAGACGGAGTAGAGGATGTCCACTCCCAAGTGGAGCTTATGCTTACCCGCCGGTTTGGAGACATGGGAAAGAAAATACACAGCGGACGGTCGCGCAATGACCAGGTGCTGGTAGACCTGAAATTGTTTACCCGTGACCATCTGCGTAAGATAGTGTTTGCGGTTAAGAGTCTGTTTGACATCCTTATCAGACAGAGCGACAGGTACAGTAATGTACTGTTGCCGGGATATACCCATCTTCAGATAGCCATGCCATCGTCATTCGGACTGTGGTTCGGAGCTTATGCCGAGGCGCTGACCGATGATATGGTGCTGTTACGTGCCGCCTTTGACCAGGCAAACCGCAATCCTCTGGGTTCGGCTGCAGGTTACGGGTCTTCCTTCCCGTTAAACCGCCAGATGACAACAGACCTTCTGGGGTTTGAATCGATGAACTACAATGTGGTCTATGCTCAGATGACACGCGGCAAGATGGAGCGCAACGTAGCGTATGCGCTGGCATCGGTAGCCGCCACCATAAGCCGACTGGCATTCGACGCCTGCATGTACAACAGCCAGAATTTCGGGTTCATAAAGCTGCCCGACGACTGCACCACTGGCTCCAGTATCATGCCCCACAAGAAGAATCCCGATGTGTTTGAACTGACACGCGCCAAGTGCAACCGCATACAGGCCATACCGCAGGAGATAACGCTGATGACCAACAATCTGCCCAGCGGATACTTCCGTGATATGCAACTTGTCAAGGAGGTGTTCCTTCCGGCCTTCCAGGAACTGGAAGAGATAATCACCATGACTGCCTATATGCTGGAACACATCAAAGTCCGTCAGGATATCCTTTCCGACCCCAGGTACGATGCCATATTCAGTGTCGAGGAGGTCAACAGGCTGGCTCTTGAAGGAATGCCGTTCCGCGAAGCATACCGTAAGGTTGGTGCCGAGATAGAAAACGGAACATTCAAGGCAGACCATAACATACATCATACCCATGAGGGAAGCATTGGCAACCTCTGCAATGACCGGATAGCCGGACGTATGGATATGATCATATCAGGTTTCCCCTTCCCCAAGATTGACGAAGCCATTGGCAAGCTGACTGCAAAATAACTTCATTCTTACGATGAAAAGGCCTGTTATCTTGCTGTTTACCCTCCTGTTGGGAGTTTCATGCAGCCGAATTGGAAATTACAGCACCTTCTCTACCAGAAACCGGGTCTTTTTCTGTTATGAGTTAATGCAGGCACCATTTAATCAGATAACCTCGCCGTCCCGTTTCATTTCAGTGAGAAAGACCGATGGCAAACTGCATATTACTGACTCTGACGGCAAGAAATATGATATAGAACTCACCGCCGTTCAGAGCAGTTCCTTTATTATGGGTCTGGCCGGGCTGATTATTGGCACTCCTACTTTCAATAATGACGAAATGTCCGTGTGGGCCTATGACCTGGGATGCCCGGAATGCAACAATCCCTCCACACGGTTAAGATTTAACCTTCAGGGAACAGCATCATGCCCCGAATGTGAAAAGTCATGGAACCTTAATGCCAGCGGCTATCCGATAAGCGACAAGGCCAGACCATTGTACCGCTATCCGGTGACACTTAACAACGGAGTGCTTACAGTTGCCAACTGAATACCGATATGCATAAAAGGGAAATGCCGGCCAAAAGGTCGGCATTTCTCTTGATTTCATCGGGGTATTACTCCCAAGGAAGCTTGGTGATGGACTCGCCGAACTCAGAGTTCTCAACGTCGTTCTCATCCAGCTTGAATACCATGAATCCGGGATTCTCCTTGGTGCAGGGTTTCCAATCACCGCCCTGAGGACCGTTGGGATCGCTGTACTTGGCAAAGTTGGTCCATGCGGTAAGCATCTTCTCTGACAGATCCCAGTCACCCTTGGTCCAGGGACGCCAGCAGTGCTGCAGTGACTTGAATACAAACCACAGGTCTGATGAGTGGAAAGCACCGCGCAGACGCTGTGTTACCTCAGGATGTGAACCGTCATCGGGCAAAGGACGTGCAAACTCATAAGCGTATGCCTTACTGCCGTTCTTGGTCATCTCCTCACGGTTCTGGCAGAATGCTGCCACACCTGCTGACATATTGCCCATATCGTTCAGGGTATATCCGCACATATAAGGAACATCGGCCAGAGTACCGTCCAGTGCAGCCTCGTCAAAGCTCTTCTTTGATACATAACCGTCAACCATAGGCATACCGGTAATGCTGCCCTGGTTACCTGTTGCATTGCTGTAGATGCTGGCCACTGAGTAGATAACCTCTGTATCGGCATTACGCATCTTCTGGAGAGTATTGTAACCTGCCCAGTCCATGATAACCTTGGTGTTGAACTCGGCGCGCTGCAGAGCGTTCAGACCTTCCGGAGCCTGAGGAGCCTTGTAAGCGGCAATACGCTCGGTGTTGGCACCGCCACCCATACCGAATCCGCCCATCATACGCATGCCGCCCATACCGGCGCGACCACCTGCTGCATTAGGATTGGGAACTGTAAGACCACCGGCACTCATGATGATTGCCTTGTGGAACAGACCGCGTGCCAGCGGAGACTCGCAGAGTGTACGTACGCTGCCGCCGCCTGCTGACTGGCCGAATATCATTACGTTGTCGGGATCACCGCCAAACTGGGCGATGTTCTTCTTGATCCACTTGAGAGACTCAATCTGATCCAGGATACCGTAGTTACCTGATACTCCGTGCTCGCTCTCAGCTGAGAGGTCGGGGTGTGTCATGAAACCGAAGATACCGAGACGATAGTTGATTGAAACCAGGATTACATCCTTGCCGGCCCACTCCTGAGCATCAAACTCAGGCTCTGAACCCCAACCCTCGCGGTAACCGCCGCCATGTATCCACAGGGCAACCGGAAGCTTGGCGTTGACATCACCCGGCTTCTTGGTCCAGATGTTCAGATAGAGGCAGTCCTCACTGAAGGGAGCCTCGTCACCGTAACCCCACTCTGTGTAGTAGCCACCCTTGTACTGGATGTGCTGATAGCTGGGATGGTCAAAACGGTTGCAAAGTTTTACGCCCTCCCAGGGAGTTACAGGCTGCGGAGCCTTCCAACGGTTCTCGCGGATAGGAGCTGCTGCATAAGGAATGCCGCGGAATACGAAAACACCCTTTACATTGTCAGCGCTTACACCCTGAACCTGACCACCTTCGATGCTCAATACGGGGCTGAGTTTCTCCTGATTGCACTGGCAACTGGCCATCAGGGTCAGAATGCCGGCCAAAAACAAAAGTTTCTTCATAATGTTTATTGATTTGGTTTGAAGTTAACGATAAGTCTCCACTTTGTTATGACCCACAAATGTAATATAATTTATGACTTGTTAAAAAACAGAACTGTTTTTTTCCGTAATTTTTGGCAAATCCCCCAAAACCAAGTACTTTTGCACCCGATGAACACAGTTCCCATCCTGACTACCGGGATTATGGTTTATTTTTGGATGATTGTCTGCCCGAGTTGAGGCAGGCGCCAGAAAGAAGCCGTAAGACCCTAAAAAAGCTCGAATGGTGGAATGGTAGACACGAGGGACTTAAAATCCCTTGGCCTTTATCGGCTGTGCGGGTTCGAGTCCCGCTTCGAGCACTCCTATAAAAGGATATTACGCAAAAACATTCGTTGAAATGGTTGGCGTCAGACATTCAAGACTTTCCATTTGCGCTCTCCTTCTGCTGGGAGCCCTGCACGTCAGCGCATCCGATTACAGATTCAATCTCTACCTGGGTATAGGTCCGGTCAAGATATTGGCCGGAACGGCACATCTGTATGACACCGAGGTGTTATATAATGGCCGTGCCGCCATCCGTACCGCCATGGAGATGAGCACCAACTCCACCGCCGGCAAGGTGTTTGTCCTGAGGGACACCATAGAATCTTTCAACACACGTAACGGAGAGAGCCTTTATTTCCGGAAAACAGTGAACGAGGGTAGTAAACACAACGTTGAAACCGCGGTATTTTCAAAAGACAGGGATAAGTTCGTGGTCAATATGACTGCAACTGACATGAATACCGGGCAGCCTGCCGGACGCTCTACGGAGTGGCGCCCCACACGCATATTCGATCTGATGAGCATGATTGCATTCGCCCAGGGGTTTGACACATCGGACAGTGAACCCGGCAGGACTGAGTCGCTGCCTATGGTGAACGGCAACATGGTGGTCCAGCAATACCTGGTCTACACCGGTAACAGGAAAGTTAAGGCTGATGACGGCCGTACTTATGACTGCATGATAATCTCCATAAGGGATTACAAGGAGGGTAAGGAACGTGAAACCGTCAGGGCCTACGTGACAAATGACTCAAAACACACACCAGTACAATTGGATATCATACTGGGAACAGGGACATCCATCAAGGCTGTGCTAAAATAAAACCAATAATGAAACTGACAGAAAACCGCTGGCTGACAGGAAGGGGGTTCGGAGTTCACTCCCCCTGGGCATATGACCTGATAGAAAACGTTATCAATGAGCGCCATCCCTATTATGCATATGAGGACCTGTATCCTTTCTGGGAGAAAGCCCCGCAATATCTTCCGCAATATCCCCAAAGCCGTGACGAGCTGCTGTTCCGTCTGGTCAACCGCTTTAACCCCAGGTTCATCCTGGAGGTTGGCACGGGCGCCGGAGTGAGTACGGGTTATCTGGCATCGGTCTCCAGGCAGTCCAGGGTCGTTACGGTAGACTATAAACACCCGGCCGGAAAAGAGGTGCGCCAAAACCTGAAGAAATTCCCCAATATTGAGTATATTGCAGCCGATGTTGCTGAGACAGTGCAGGACATCCTGGACAGCGGCACCATCCCGCAGTTCATACATATAGCCCACACCGCACTCTGGAAAGAGGTTGTAGAGATGATTCTGCCTTATGCCACACCCGATATGGTGATAGTGGTAGAGGATATGGGAAAGAAACAGAAAAAGGAGTGGTGGAGTGAACTTATTAAAGATGAAAGGATAGGAGTGACCTTCCAGATGAAAAAGCTGGGGCTTCTGTTCTTTAACTCCAAGATGACCAAACAACACTACGTGTTATGAGCAAGATATACACCCGCACCGGCGATAAAGGCACCACCAGCCTGGTGGGCGGCAAGCGCGTAAGCAAGACAGACCCGCGTCTGGACGCATACGGAACCATTGATGAGCTCAACTCGTTCATCGGACTTATGCTATCAGTTATGGACGGCAAGGCCGAAAGTGCCGGAAACATACGGTGGATTCAGCAGAAACTCTTCAATATAGGCGGTTGCCTGGCTACCGATACCACATCGTTCCAGCTACCGGACATCTGCAAGATCCTGGCACCCGATGTAGAGCGTATGGAGCATATGATAGATTCACTGACGGACGGGCTGCCCAATCAGCGATCGTTCATTCTTCCGGGTGGAACCCAGGCTGCATCATACGCCCATGTGGCCCGCACCGTATGCCGCCGTGCAGAGCGTCTTATCCTGGCGCTCCCGGATGATGCAAAAGCGCCCTCAGAACTGCTCCAGTACATAAACCGGTTGTCGGATTACCTGTTTGTCCTGGCACGCAGGATAAACTTTTTTGCAGGGGTCAGTGAAAATATATGGTAGAACTTTTGGATTACATATTTTTTTATACTTTTGCACCCCTATAAGAGTAACCTTAAAACACTAAAACAGACTATGTATTGGACACTGGAACTGGCATCAAAACTTGAAGATGCACCCTGGCCCGCAACCAAGGATGAGCTGATTGATTACGCCGTCCGTTCAGGAGCCCCCCTTGAGGTAATTGAGAATCTTCAGGAGATTGAAGACGAGGGCGATATTTATGAAAGCATAGAGGACATCTGGCCTGATTACCCCAGCAAGGAGGACTTTTTCTTCAACGAGGACGAGTATTGATATTCAACAGCTTACATATTATAACAACAGGAACGGCCGGATTTGACTCCGGTCGTTCCTGTTGTTATGACAGTATCAGCGGTATCGTATCTTACGGGTAATCTCTGCCATCTTATGGGGTTCTGAGTCGTGTGAATCACGGCTGTAACAGGTGCATTTTATCCAGTTCCCCTTCATTTAGACTGTTTTGTGCAACGGTATCGACAAAAGCATTAATCAGCAATGCAGAAAAGAGGAATAATAGCTTTTTCATATTCGTTGTTTTGTTTATTCCGGCATAAATAAATGCAGAAGGATTGTCAAATCAACAAACAGGCGCTGCAATTCCGTTGCAAATTAAAAAGGACGGCCGGATTGCTCCGGCCGTCCTTTCTTATTATGACTGACCAGATCAGTCGCTCAGCTTGGCTGCGATGAACTCGCGGTTCAGGCGGGCGATATTGCTGATACTGATGCACTTGGGGCACTCGGCCTCGCAGGCGCGGGTATTGGTGCAGTTACCGAATCCCAGCTCATCCATCTTGGAGAGCATAGCCTTGGCGCGACGGGCAGCCTCTACCTGACCCTGCGGGAGCAGAGCAAGCTGGCTTACCTTGGCACTTACAAACAGCATAGCTGAACCGTTCTTGCAGGCTGCTACGCAGGCACCGCAACCTATACATGATGCAGCGTCCATAGCCAGGTCGGCCTTCTCCTTGGAGATAGGAATTGCGTTGGCATCGGGCACACCGCCGGTGTTGATTGATACGTAACCGCCGGCCTGCATGATCTTGTCGTATGCACGGCGGTCAACCATAAGGTCGCGGATTACCGGGAAGCCGGCTGAACGCCAAGGCTCAACGGTGATGGTCTCACCATCCTTGAAACGGCGCATGTAGAGCTGGCAGGTGGTGGCACCTGTGGCAGGTCCATGCGGATGACCGTTTATATAGAGTGAGCACATACCGCAGATACCCTCGCGGCAGTCGTGGTCAAATACCACGGGTTCCTCACCGGCATTGATGAGCTGCTCGTTCAGAATGTCAAGCATCTCAAGGAATGAGGTATCGGTGGGGATCTCCTTCATTTCATACACCTTGAACTGGCCCTTCTCCTTAGGACCTCTCTGGCGCCATACTTTCAGTTTGAAGCTTATATTCTTTTCCATAGTGATGCTTTTTATCAGTTCTTGTAATTACGTGTCTGAACCTTGATGTACTCGTAGTTGAGAGGCTCCTTGAGCAGCTCAGGTGCCTTACCCTCACCCTGATAGTTCCAGCAGGCTACGTATGAGAACTTGTCATCATGACGCAGTGCCTCGCCCTCAGGTGTCTGGTGCTCCTCACGGAAGTGACCGCCGCATGACTCCTCACGGTTAAGACCGTCATAAGCCATAAGCTTGCCAATCTCGATGAAGTCAAGCAGACGCAGAGCTTTTTCCAACTCAACGTTAAGTGTCTGGGCATCACCTGGAACACGCAGGTCTGACCAGAAGGTCTTCTCCACCTCGTCCAGCTTCTTGAGAGCAGTCTTGAGAGACTCCTCTGTACGGCCCATACCAACATACTCCCACATGATGTGGCCAAGCTCCTTATGGATGGAATCAACGGAACGCTTGCCGCCTATGCTCATAATCTTGGCGATCTTCTCCTTGACAGCCTTCTCGGCGGCATCGAACTCAGGCAGGTCTGTGCTGAAGCGCGGAACCTGAATCTGGTCGGCCAGATAGTTCTGGATGGTGTAGGGGAGTACAAAGTAACCGTCGGCAAGACCCTGCATAAGGGCCGATGCACCCAGACGGTTGGCTCCGTGGTCTGAGAAGTTGCACTCACCGATGGCAAACAGACCGGGGATAGAGGTCTGCAGCTCGTAATCAACCCAGATACCGCCCATTGTGTAGTGGATGGCAGGGAATATCATCATGGGGTTCTCATACGGATTGACATCGGTAATCTCCTCATACATATCAAACAGGTTACCGTACTTATCTGCAACGGCCTGCTTGCCCAGACGCTGGATAGCGTACTTGAAATCCAGGAATACGGCCAGACCGGTGTTGTTTACACCGTAGCCCTTGTCGCAACGCTCCTTGGCGGCACGTGAAGCAACGTCACGCGGTACCAGGTTACCGAATGCTGGATAGCGGCGCTCCAGATAGAAGTCGCGGTCCTCATCGGGTATGTCGTTGGGGTTGAGTTCACCCTTCTGCAGTTTCTTGGCATCCTCCAGTTTCTTGGGAACCCAGATACGTCCGTCGTTACGCAGAGACTCTGACATCAGTGTCAGCTTGGACTGCTTGTCACCGTGTACGGGAATGCAGGTAGGATGGATCTGAGCGAAAGCGGGGTTGGCAAACCATGCACCCTTGCGGTAGCACTGCATGGCGGCAGAACCGTTACTTCCCATAGCGTTGGTTGACAGGAAATAGGCGTTTCCGTAACCACCGGTACCTATAACTACAGCGTGGGCAGAGCAGCGCTTGATCTCACCGGTAACAAGGTCACGGTAGATGATACCGCGGGCACGCTCCTTACCCTCATCGTCCTTGATCATGACCAGGTCAAGCATCTCGCAGCGGGTAAACAACTCTACGTTACCCTGATGTACCTGATAACTCAGTGCAGAGTAGGCGCCCAGCAGCAGCTGCTGACCGGTTTGACCGCGGGCGTAGAATGTACGCGATACCTGGGCACCGCCGAATGAACGGTTGGCCAGAGTGCCGCCATACTCACGGGCAAAGGGAACGCCCTGTGCAACGCACTGGTCAATGATATTGTTTGATACCTCGGCCAGACGGTAAACGTTGGCCTCACGTGAACGGTAGTCGCCGCCCTTGATTGTATCGTAGAAGAGACGGTATACTGAGTCACCGTCGTTCTGGTAGTTCTTGGCAGCATTGATACCACCCTGAGCGGCGATTGAGTGGGCACGACGGGGTGAATCCTGGATGCAGAAGCACTTTACCTTGAAACCGAGGTCACCAAGTGTGGCGGCAGCTGATGCACCGGCCAGACCTGAACCTACAACGATGATGTCAAGCTTACGCTTATTGGCGGGGTTGACGAGTTTCTGATGAGCCTTATAGTTGGACCATTTTTCGGCCAACGGGCCTTCGGGAATTTTTGAATCTATAGTAGCCATATTCAAATACTTTTACCGTTTAACAAAGACTCTTGAAGAAGTAGAGATAAACTACGCTCAGAAAACCCAGAACCAGCAGGGTGACATATATGATTCCTATTACCTGCCAGCGGCGCTGCCATTTGGTGCCACTCCAGCCGACAGTCTGGAACATGCTCCAGAATCCGTGTGAAAGATGGAACCAGAGAGCGGCAAGCCAGATTGTATAGATAATCACGTAATACCACTGTGAGAATGTGTACTTGATCAGGAAAGCACCATCGGTAGGACCGTTCTGGCCCGGAACAAAGTTAGTGCCGTGAATGAGTTCCTGAAGCTGCATTTTTGACCAGAAATTGGCTAAATGCAGCAAAAGGCACACAAGCACGATGATACCCAGAACCAGCATGTTCTGTGAAGCCCACTCTACGGATTTGGGCCTCTCTGTAACAGCATATCTCTCACTGCCGCGTGCCCTCCTGTTCTGAATTGTCAGGATAAAGGCATAGACAAAATGGAGAGCCATGAGTATGGCCAAACCATAAGTACCTACCTGTGCATACCAGTTTGCTCCCAGGAATTCGCAGATGACATTGTATGCATCGCCCGATATCAGGGCTACGCAGTTCATTGTCATGTGGAATGTCAGGAACAGGATCAGAGCGGCACCGGTGACGCTCATCACAACCTTACGTCCGATTGAAGAATCGATTAACCACATAAAAGTTTAGTTTTTGATTATAAATGTTTTAGTATTCTGAACATAGTAAACAGACTGCAAATATACTTAAAAGTGTGTATTAATCCTTATCTTTACAGCCACAAAAGATTTCCAAAATGAAAACTATGGCTAACATCTCACTTATGCTTATGTCTGTTTTAGGACTTTTCTCATGCAGTCAGGACGGCTGGACAGATGCCGGTCCCGATGAATTTCAGGTAGCTGCCTACTCTCAGGGTACCAGCCTGATTGATGTGCGCACGGCTCAGGAATATGCCGAAGGTCACTTGCTGAATGCCATCAACATTGACTGGCAAAAGGACGGATTCACCGATGAAATTGGCCGGAAATTCAACAAAAACCTGACACTTGCCGTATATTGCCGCAGCGGACGGCGCAGTGCCGAGGCGGCAGCAGCCCTGACCCGGGCCGGTTACAAGGTAATCAACCTTAAAGAGGGCTATCAGGGTTGGACAAGCGCAGGTAAACCGGTTAATACATTTGAGGTAGAATGCTTCATGGACGGAACAGAGCCCGTAACCATAACACTTATCAAACACGGCACGCTGGCCGTTCTCTACAAGGGAGCATATATACACTTTGACCCGGTAGGCGGTTACGGCAAGGCCACGGACTATGCCATGGAGTTTCCCAAGGCCGATGCGGTGCTGGTAACACATGAGCATGGAGACCATCTGGACAAGAACGCCATAACCGCGCTTTCATCGGACAAAACCATCCTTCTGCTCAACGCAAAGTCACAGGGACAGACAGGTATGGGCAAGAGCATTGCCAACTATGAGAAAGCCGATCTGCCACAGGGAATCAAACTGGATGTGGTCCCGGCATATAACACTACTCCCGGACGCGAGCAGTTCCATCCCAAGAACAACGGCAATGGCTACGTGCTTACGTTCCCCGGCGGATTCAGGCTATATGTGGCCGGTGATACCGAGGATGTTCCGGAGATGGCAGGCATCAAGGATATTGACGTAGCGTTCCTGCCTGTGAACCAACCCTACACAATGACTGTGGAACAGTGTGTTAAGGCCGCCAATGTAATCAAGCCGAAAGTTCTGGTTCCATATCATTTCAGCCAGACAGACCTGAAGGAGCTCCCATCACTCCTGCCCGGAATTGATGTGAGACTCCGCAATATGCAATAAACAAATACCAATCAGTTATGATGCAATTCAAGAGAATCTGCGTTACGCTAAGCGTAGCATTATTTGCCGGCGTTACATTTGCCCAGACCGAGAAAGATTCAGTTTACGTATTCCTTAAGGATATGCCCGATGCCGGCATCTACCTGCCGCCACCACCCGATATGCTCAGCCCGCAATACGCCGATGACTTTGCACAGTGGCAGTGGGGCAAGAGCGTACGTCCCACACAGCGCGGACAGCAGGCCAACGATGATTCCCAGTGGGGTATAAACGGAATGATAAGGATACATCAGGGCACGCTGGGCTTTGAGATTACCAAGGAGAAGACACCTGCTATCTACAAGCTGCTGTACAATGTCCTTTGGACAGAGAACGAGAGTACGCACAACGCCAAGAGCAAATATATGCGTACCCGCCCGTTCGCCCAGTACAACGAGCACACTTGGGGCAGGTTTGACAATGAGCGTGAGTTACGTTTCAACGGCTCGTATCCATCGGGACATACGGCCCTTGGATGGAGCACCGCACTGGTGCTCTCAGAAATGGTTCCGGAGCTGCAGGATACACTGTTGCGCACCGGATACCAGTATGGTGAGAGCCGCGTGATTGTAGGAGCCCACTATCAGAGCGATGTAGATGCAGGATACCTGTGCGGAAGTACCGCAGTGGCGGTAATGCACGCCAGTGAATTTTTCCAGAAAGACCTGGAGGCCGCCCGTAAGGAATACTGCAAGATAAAGGGTATCAAGAATGTAAGTCAGACCCAGGGATTCGCCGATGGAACCAAGGTTTTTGACGGTCCTGTTACAGAAGATAGTCACCGATTCTACGGAGATGTGATAAAGTATTATGAGACTCTGCCAGAACGGGAGACAGAACGTGGAGAGCAGGCCAGGATTGATGCCGACAACAGTGTGGAGGCCATGATGAAGACTTTCAGCACTCCTGCTTTTGAAATAAGCCGCGAGTCCAATCCCGCCATTGCGGCTCTTATGGATTATACAAGGGATAACCTTATCAAAACCGCCGGTGAATTGGGCAGTACCACATTCCGTGAGCGCCCCTATGTTAAGCTCAATCCCCGTAGAAACAAGACATTGATCAGTGAATTTGAAGATTCTTTAAAAACGACAACCAGTTATCCTTCCACACATTCAGAGATTGGATGGGGACTTGCCCTTCTGCTTGTGGAAATAGGTCCGCGTGAGGCAGCCAACGATATCCTGAACCGCGGATTCGAGTATGGCCGCAGCCGCGTAATCGCCGGTTACAACTACCCCAGCGACGTCCAGACCGCCCGCCTATGGGCATCGGCCACACTGGCACACCTGCACACCGTTCCCGAGTTCCAGAAACTCCTGCAGGCCGCCAAGGATGAGCTCAATCCTCCCGCCAAAGGCAAAAAGAAAAAGAAATGATAAGTTGGTAATGACTGTCAGACATCAATACCCATGATATAGTCATTCATGTAGAAACCGTTGCCGATGGGAAAATCCCCCTGACGCAATATGCTCAAACCCTGCCTGCGGTAAAAGCCAACGGCAGGGTTGTTTCTGTTTACATTAAGCTCTATTCTGGCTTTAAGGCCCGATTTGTTGTCTCTTACATGCTGTTTTGCCGATTCCAGTAGCCTCAGACCCAGGCCTTTACCCTGATCCGACGGCATCACGTAAATCTTCTCCAGGTGCCAGACCTCAGTACCATCGGGATCAGTTGAGTCTTTGCGAACCGAAACATATCCCTGAGGTTCAACACCGTTCCAGGCGATATAATAAGTATGCCCAATGGCCACCTGTTTCTCAAGATTAGGAATAGAATACATCCATTCCATCATATAATCCATCTGCTCAGGTGACAGAATAGTCTTATAAGTCTCCCTGAAAACCACCTCCGCCATCTCATGAATGGTTTGAAGGTCATCCTTGCCGGCGCGCTTTATACTGATATCCATTTTCTGAATATTTAAGGCAAAAGTACTACAAAAGCGCCAAAGGAAGATAATAGGGATGGTTCTCTTTGTTTATTAAGCACCGCCGGACTTAGGTTTTCGGGACGCAACGTTCCGAAAACCTGAATCCGACTACTGCAACCGGGAAGTTGCAGCAAAGAGAACCACCCCTATTATCTTCCATTCCAAGAATTTGCAGTAACTTTGGAGTTTGTATGGACTTTAAGTATGATGTGATAGTTATTGGCGCCGGACATGCAGGATGTGAAGCTGCCGCCGCTGCCGCCCAGATGGGTTCCAGGACCTGTCTGATAACCATGGACATGAACAAGATTGCCCAGATGAGCTGCAATCCAGCCGTTGGCGGAATAGCTAAAGGGCAGATTGTCAGAGAGATAGATGCACTTGGCGGCCACATGGGGTTAGTTACGGACCGTACAGCCATTCAATTCCGCATACTGAACCGATCCAAAGGCCCAGCCATGTGGAGCCCACGGGCACAATGCGACCGAGCCAAATTCATCTGGGCATGGCGCAGCATACTGGAGAACCAGCCAAACCTGAACATCTGGCAGGACACCGTGACCGAACTTCTGGTAAAAGACGGCCAAGTAGTTGGTTTAAAGACACTTGAAGGTGCCGAATTCTCTTGCAAATGTGTAGTTCTGACTGCCGGAACATTCCTGAACGGACTCATGCACATAGGCCGTGTAACCATGCCCGGCGGACGCATATCAGAACCCGCATCATACCTGCTTACCGAATCCATAACCCGTCACGGAATACGTACCGGCCGAATGAAAACCGGCACACCAGTACGTATAGACAAGCGCAGCGTCCACTTTGAGGATATGGAACGTCAGGACGGCGAGAATGATTTTCACCGTTTCTCATTCCTGAGCTCTGAGCGCCACCTTAAACAGATGTGCTGCTGGACCACTTACACAAATGAGAAGGTTCACGAGGTACTCAAATCCGGACTGGCCGACTCACCCCTGTTTAACGGACAGATCAAGAGCATCGGCCCCAGATACTGCCCCAGCATAGAGACCAAACTGGTGACATTCCCTGATAAGGACCAGCATCAGCTGTTCCTGGAACCTGAGGGCGAGGATACCAACGAGATGTATCTGAACGGATTCTCATCATCCATGCCGATGGATGTCCAGATCCGCGCGCTCAAGGAGATTCCCGCGTTCCGCGACCTGGTGATCTACCGTCCCGGCTACGCCATAGAATATGACTATTTTGATCCCACCCAGCTTAAACACACACTTGAGTCCAAGGTGGTATCTGGTCTGTTCATGGCCGGACAGGTAAACGGCACCACCGGTTATGAGGAGGCTGGCGGACAAGGCATCCTGGCAGGTATCAACGCCCACATAAGCTGCCATGGAGGGGCACCGTTTACCCTGGCCCGTGATGAGGCTTACATAGGAGTCCTGGTGGATGACCTGATAACCAAAGGCGTGGATGAACCATACCGGATGTTTACATCCAGGGCTGAATTCCGTATCCTGCTGCGCCAGGACGATGCCGACCTGCGCCTGACAGAGCGCGCTTACAACATAGGCCTGGCCACCAAGGAGCGCTACGGTCTGATGTGCCAAAAACGCGATGAGATAAACCGCATCGTGGATTTTGCCAAGGGCTTCTCCGTAAAACCGGCGCTGATAAACGACGCTCTGGAACAGTTAGGCACTACACCACTGCGTGAAGGATGCAAGCTGGCCGACCTTATTGAAAGGCCCCAACTAACTCTGAACAATCTTTCAGAACATATCAAGGCTCTCAAGGCCGAACTTGACAAGACCGGGCCCGAACGCAAGGATGAGATAGCTGAGGCTGCAGAGATTCTGATGAAATACAGCGGTTATATCAGCCGTGAGCGTCTGATTGCCGACAAGATGAAACGTCTGGAAGATATCCGCATCAAGGGACGGTTTGACTACAACTCGCTGCAGTCACTATCCACAGAGTGCCGCCAGAAGCTTATAAAACATGACCCCGAAACCCTGGCAGAGGCAAGCCGAATACCAGGAGTTTCGCCCAGCGACATCAACGTATTGCTGGTATTATTAAACAGATAGACCAAAAATGTTCCACGTGAAACAATTTTAAAGATATGAGTAAAGAGACACTTATCAGACACCTGCGAAACATTCCTGATTACCCTATGGAGGGTGTGCAGTTCAAGGATGTAACTTCATGGTTTATGAATCCCGATGACATGAAAGAGATTGTGGATTCACTCTATGAGATGTATAAAGATAAAGGCATAACAAAGGTATGCGGCATAGAATCAAGAGGATTCATAATAGGCGCAGCATTGGCATATAAACTGAATGCCGGCTTTATTCCTATACGCAAACCGGGTAAGCTTCCTTATGAGAAAGTAAGCATCGAATATAAGAAAGAGTACGGTTTTGACCGCGTTGAGATGCACAAGGATTCAATCGGTAAGGATGATGTAGTACTCATTCATGATGACCTTCTGGCTACAGGAGGCACATTGCTGGCTTCATATCAGTTGGTAAAGACTTTCTATCCCAGGCAGATTATGATAAACTGCATTATAGAGCTTACCAACTTTAAATCAAAGGAGAAATTTCCAAAGGATTGTCCTGTGGACAGTTTTATTGCGATTGACGAATTTGACGGAGTACAGTAATTGAAAGGCAGGGAAGCATACGAGAAACACCTGAAACTGATTGTCCAGAACCTTCCGGAAAAACCCGGTTGCTACCAGTATCTGGACGAGCAGGGCACTGTCATATATGTAGGTAAGGCCAAAAACCTTAAACGCAGGGTGTCTTCATACTTCATAAAGGAGAATCAGACAGACAAGACCCGTATGCTTGTAAGCAAGATATCTGACCTTAAATATATTGTTGTAGAGACGGAGTGGGACGCTTTCCTGCTGGAAAACAACCTGATCAAACGTTATAAACCACGTTACAACATACTTCTCAAGGACGATAAGTCATATCCATCAATATGTATTACCAAAGAAGAGTATCCCAGGGTATTCAAGACACGCAAGATAATACGCAACGGGTCGGAGTACTATGGGCCTTACAGTCACGTTGGAACACTTAACGGATTACTCCAGATAATATCCGAAGCGTATAAGATAAGAACCTGCCGGTTGCCGCTTACAGCCGAAGCAATAAAGGCCGGCAAATTCAGGGAGTGTCTGGAATATCACATCAAAAAATGCCCTGCACCATGCTTGGGAAGCATTTCCAGAGAGGACTATTACGCTCAGATTGACGAAATACGGGAGATCCTGAAGGGCCGTAGCCAGGAACTTACACGACAGATGATGCAGGACATCAAATCGCTCGCGTCAGACCTGCGGTTTGAAGAGGCTCAGGCTATAAAAACCAAGTATGACATCATAATGGAGTTCCGTGAGAAAAGTCGGGTGGTGGACACGGGACTGGACAATGTTGATGTATACAACATTGATCAGGATGATGATGTGGTATTTGTGAACTATCTGCACGTATCCGGTGGATGCATAAACCAGGCTTTCACTTTTGAGTACAAGCGCAAGATGGACGAATCTCTGGAGGAGATGCTTATGCTTGCCATAGTAGAGATGCGGGGCCGATACCATAGCACTGCCCGGGAGATAATAGTACCGTTCATGCCGGAAACAGAATATGGCGGGATAACATGGACAGTACCTCAAAAGGGAGAAAAAAAGAAACTCCTGGAGTTATCAGCGCTAAATGTCAAGCAATACAGGGCCGACCGGCTGAAACGAAGCGATAAACTCAACCCTGAGCAGAAACATACCAGACTGATGAAGGAACTTGGAAGTCTGCTGGGAATGGACAAGACGCCGTTCAGGATAGAATGTTTTGACAACTCACACATTTCGGGAACCGATGCCGTGGCAGCCTGTGTAGTTTATGAAAACGGCAAACCTTCCAGAAAGGATTACAGACTGTACAATATCAAAAGCGGAGCAGGGGGTGATGATTACGGATCCATGTATGAGGTGATGATGCGCCGATGGATGCGGGCATTGGATGAAAGCAGTCCTATGCCGGACCTGGTGATAGTGGACGGTGGAAAAGGACAGATGTCTGTGGCAAAGGAAGTAATTGATAACCTGCAGATTAGCATAAATATTGCAGGTCTGGTAAAGAATGACAGACACAAGACATCGGGCCTTCTTTACGGTTTTCCCCAACTGGAGGTCGGAGTAAAGCCTGACAGTGAACTGTTCAGACTGTTGGAGCAGATGCAGGAAGAGGTGCACCGCGTAGCGATATCATTCCACAAAAAAAGACGGAGCAAACGTCAGACTCACTCAGAACTCACTGATATAAAGGGAATTGGAGAGAATACAGCAACTACACTGATAAGGAGATTCAAAAGCGTTAAGAGAATCTCGGAAGCTTCAGTTGAGGAGCTTGCTGCTGAAATAGGTAAATCTAAGGCAGAAACAGTATATAATTGGTTTCACAAATGAGAGCAGTAATACAGAGAGTAACACAGGCCAGCGTCAAGGTTGACAACAAGGTTACAGGAGCTATCGGGAAGGGACTGCTGATACTGGTAGGCATAGAGGATGCTGATACTCAGGATGATATAGACTGGCTCTGTAAAAAGATAGCCGGGCTAAGGATATTTGACGATGAAAACGGCATAATGAACCGTAGTGTAATGGAGATTGACGGCGGACTGCTGGCTGTCAGCCAGTTTACTCTGATGGCCAGTACCAAAAAGGGAAACCGTCCGTCTTACATACGTGCATCAAAGGGTGAATATGCTGAGCCGAAATATGAAAAATTCTGCCAGACTCTTGAGAATGAAGCTGCACGGAAGGTGGAAAAGGGTATTTTCGGGGCAGATATGAAGGTTTCTCTACTGAACGACGGACCGGTTACTATCATTATGGATACAAAAAACAAGGAATAATATGGAATACTACGATGAATTGGAGCAAAACTCCGCAAATGAGCCTACTACCGACAAGTTCAACGAGGCTTTCAGCAAGTACAACATGAAAGTGGATGAATCATGGGTAAAATCTGTCATTGAAAAGGCTAAAAAAGAGATTCTTTCAGGTGGAGACAGGGAGACTCTCAAAAAGATTTTCAGTTGCATTGACCTGACAACCCTCAAACCTACGGACAATGAGGATACGGTTCTGGCTTTTGTTGAGAAAGTAAATAAAATGGAAGACAAATTCCCTGATATTCCGTCCGTTGCATCCATCTGCGTCTATCCCTGCTTTGCATCTATAGTAAGCCGCTCTCTTGAGGTGGAGAGCGTAAAGACATGCTGTGTATCGGGAGGCTTCCCGTCATCGCAAACCTTCTTTGAAGTCAAGATAGCCGAGACATCACTGGCCATACATGACGGAGCCGATGAAATAGACATTGTCCAGAATGCCGGCCGTATCCTGAATGAGGATTATGAAACCCTGGCAGAGGAGACTGATGAACTGAAAGCCGTTTGCGCAGACAAGACACTTAAGGTAATACTTGAAACGGGTGCCCTTGGGTCACTTGAAAACGTTAAGAAAGCCGCCCTTATAGCAATGTATTCAGGAGCCGATTTTATCAAAACATCCACCGGCAAGGAAGTTCCCGGAGCAGATCCCGAATCATTCTGCGTAATGTGCAAGACGGTGCGCGAATATGCCGATGAAACCGGACGCAACGTAGGTGTAAAAGCTGCAGGAGGTATAAGCACTGTCGACGATGCTCTGCTCTATTGGACCATCGCCAAGATAGTACTGGGTAAAGACTGGCTCAATAACACACGCTTCCGCATAGGTGCCAGCCGCCTTGCAGACAAACTTCTGGACGAAATCAACAAATAGCACAAATGCCCGTTAAGCGAGCGAAAAATACTGTTGAACTTTAATTGGAGCGGTTGATGATAAGCTCCAGATAGGCGGTGAAAGCTGCTCGGAAGGGTTCTTCCATTTGGATGGGGAGGGCGTTCAGAGCTTGGGTTTTGAGTTCCTGCATCTTTTGGATGGCATAATCAATTCCTCCGTTGGAAAGGGTATATTCAGTAACTTCCCGGATTTGTTGCGGAGTGGCTGTGAGGGAACGGATGGCTTTGATGTGAGCAGTCCAGTCGCGGTCGCTGTGTGTCAGGGCATAAATGGCGGGTAAAGTGAATTTACCTTCCTTCAGGTCGTTGCCTGAAGGTTTGCCGGTCTCCTTACTATCGTGGTAATCCAGAATGTCATCCATTATCTGGAAGCAGAGTCCTGCTATGTTGCCGTAGGTTCGGAATGAATTCACCAGATCTGGTGTGACTCCGCTCAATATGGCAGAGAGAGATGTGCAGGCTGCAAACAGACTTGCTGTCTTTCCGGTTATTATGTCAAAATATGCTTTCTCCGAAAGAGTATCGGTGTTAAGAACGTCCAGCTGCGTTATCTCGCCTTCTGATAAGGTTCCAATCAGGACGGAGATTTCATGGACGCACTCAAGGTTTTTGGTTGCAACCACTTCCTGAAGGGATTTGGATACTATATAATCACCCAGAAGTACGGCCAGACGGTTATCAAAGGCTGCGTTGGCAGAGGTTTGTCCGCGGCGGGTCTCGCTCTCATCAACCACATCATCGTGGATAAGGCTTCCCTGATGGACCAGCTCTACTGCTGATGCCAGGTGGAAAATGCCGGTTGGGATATCCTGGCGCAGGCTTTTGGCTACAAGCAGGACAAGAACCGGACGCATCATCTTGCCGTTACGCTGCAGAAGGAACTTAAGCAGCATATCAATGGCAGGATTTGAGCTTGAAAACAGCGATGAATACTTTGATTTGAATACATCGAACTCGGTTTCAATCGGTAATAATATCTGCTTTCTGTAATCCATACCAGCTGCAAAATTAGCAATAAATGTCCGTTTCAAGGAAAAAATTGTAATTTTACGTATCATTACACTATCATTTATGGAGAAACTGTTTCTACTTGATGCATACGCACTTATATACAGGGCATACTATGCTTTCCTCAAGGCACCAAGAATAAATTCCAAAGGATTCAACACATCGGCCGTACTGGGTTTTGTAAATACACTTGAGGATATTCTCAATAATGAGAAACCAACCCATATCGGTGTGGCGTTCGATCCCAAGGGAGGAACATTCCGGCATGAACTCTATAAGGAATACAAGGCTCAGCGTGAGGAGACACCCGAAGTTATCAGGGAATCCGTGCCTATCATAAAACAGATACTGGAAGCATACCGCATACCGGTACTTGAAGTGGCCGGTTTTGAAGCCGATGACGTTATTGGCACATTATCTAAAAAGGCCGATGAGAAGGGGATAACCACATATATGATGACCCCCGACAAAGACTACTGTCAACTGGTTACAGAGAGGGCTCTCATTTACCGTCCCCGCTACGGTAACAACGGTTACGAGATAATGGGTCCGCAAGAGGTAAAACAGAAATACGGACTGGACAACACAGGTCAGGTAATTGATATGCTCGGCCTGATGGGAGACAGTTCGGACAACATTCCAGGCTGTCCCGGCATAGGCGAGAAAACCGCTGTAAAACTGATTACGGAATTTGGAGGGATAGACGGACTTCTGGCCAACACCGACAAACTGAAAGGGGCACTTAAGGAAAAAGTAGAAAGTAACATTGACCAGATAAAATTCAGCCGTCTGCTTGCGACCATCAGAACCGATGTCCCTATAGAGCTCGATATGGAAGCTTTGAAATTCGAGGGACCCGACGAACATAAACTCTACTCGATTTTTGAGGATCTGGAATTCCGGACTCTGATGAATAGGGTCAAAACCAGGCAGTCCGCTCCGTCACTATTTCCCGAAACCAATACTGAAACCGGAAACAATGAACAGGCGCAGTTGCCAAAACAGCACAAGAATGACGGTTTTCACGGCGATCTCTTTGATATATTCCAGCCGGATACACAGCCTGCTCAGGAATATTCAAATCTGAAGGACATAAAAAATACGCAACATAACTACTATCTCATTGAAACAGAAAAGGATGCCGAAACGTTAGCCCACAAAATCTCTGCACAGGATTTTTTCTGTTTTGACACAGAAACCACAGGTACCGATGCTATTCAGGCCCAAATAGTGGGATTGAGTATTGCACTAAGGGAACATGAAGCATGGTATGTGGCAATGCCGCCTGACAGAGAAGGAAAGCAACGGATGCTCGAAATTTTCCGCCCTGTTTTTGAGAATCCCTCAACTCTCAAGATAGGTCAGAACATCAAATATGACATTCTGATTCTTGGTAACTACGGAATCAATGTAGAGGGCACACTGTTTGATACAATGATTGCTCATTATCTGATTCAGCCCGAACTCCGTCACAACATGGATTATCTGGCAGAAATCTACCTAAACTACAAGACAATCCATATTGAGGAACTGATAGGAGATAAAGGCCGTAACCAGAAGAATATGGCAGAACTCAGTTGCGCTGCAGTCTATGAATATGCATGCGAAGATGCCGATATAACTCTACAACTTAAGAACATACTGGAAAAAGAATTGGAAAAAGACGGTACAACACCTCTGTTCCGCGATGTTGAAATGCCTCTTGTACAGGTTCTTGCCTATATGGAACGTAATGGAGCAACGATTGATCCGGTAGCGTTGGCCGAAACTTCAAAACACTTTACCCAAAGGATGGAGGCTCTCGAAAGACAGATATATGATGAATCGGGAGGAACACAATTCAATATTCTGTCACCTAAGCAGGTTGGTGACATACTGTTTGAACGGATGAAGATTGTGGACAAACCAAAAAAGACCAAGACAGGACAGTATGTAACATCCGAGGATGTATTGGAATCACTGAGATCGGAACACAAGATAGTGGATCTGATCCTGCAATACCGCGGACTGAAAAAACTGTTGGGAACATATGTTGACGCTCTGCCTCAACTGGTGAATCCTGCTACCGGTAAGATACATACTTCTTATAACCAGACAGTAACTGCAACCGGCAGATTAAGCTCCAGCAATCCCAATCTCCAGAACATACCTGTGCGGGATGAAGACGGCAAGGAAGTACGAAAAGCTTTTATTCCCCAACCTGGATGCAAATTCTTCAGTGCCGACTACTCACAGATAGAACTCCGGATAATGGCTCACCTGAGTCAGGACCAGAATATGATCGAAGACTTCAGGTTGGGACATGATATACATGCCGCAACAGCAGCCAAGGTATTCCATAAGCCAATCGATCAGGTTACCAAAACTGAACGAAGCAAGGCCAAGACAGCCAATTTCGGCATTATTTACGGTATTTCAGCCTTTGGTCTGGCACAGCGGATGGGAGTTAGTAGAACTGAGGCTAAAGAACTGATAGAAAACTATTTCAAAACATATCAAGGTATCAAGAACTACATGGACCAATCCATTGAGGATGCCAGGGCAAAAGGTTATATTGAAACTATACTTAAGCGAAAACGTTATCTGCCCGATATCAATTCACATAATGCTACTGTACGTGGATTTGCTGAAAGAAATGCCATCAATGCTCCTATCCAGGGTAGTGCTGCAGACATTATCAAGATAGCTATGATTGCCATCTATAGGAGGTTCCGTAATGAAAACATAAAATCAACGATGATACTCCAGGTACATGATGAACTTAATTTCAATGTGGTCCCCGGCGAAGAGGAAAAGGTTGAGAGCATAGTTATAGAAGAGATGCAGAAAGCCTGGCAGATGTCAGTACCACTGATTGCAGATTGCGGTTGGGGAGCCAACTGGCTGGAAGCTCATTAATAGATATCCTTAAATTGGCGGGCAAAATCCCATATAACCAAACCTGCACTCACTGATACGTTCAGTGAGTGTTTTGTTCCATATTGAGGTATCTCAAGTGACATTTTACACAAATCAACTACTTTCTGATTTACTCCTTTTACCTCATTACCAAAAACAAGTGCATATCTTTTATCCGTGTCAGCAACAAATTCATCAAGTTTGGCACTACCTTCAACCTGTTCGACAGCTATTGTTAAATAACCGTTTGAATTCAGGTCTTTGACAACATTGACACAATTATCAGAGTAATACCAATCAACGCTTTCTTCGGCTCCCAAAGCTGTTTTATGTATCTCTACAGGATTATTGTCAGGAGTGGCTGTAATACCACACAGAATTATCCTTTCAACTCTGAAAGCATCGGATGTACGGAATACGGAACCTACATTATAAAGACTGCGTACATCATCCAGAATTACTGTTACAGGTAGTTTATTACTTATTTTGAACAGTTCAGTATCAATTCTGCCTAATTCAGTAATATCAAGTTTTCTCATATATCAGTTGTTTATTCTGTGTAAAAGTAGTTCATTTTATATTTTTACCTGTTTATAAAAACATAAAATAGTGTTGATAATAATGATAAAAATAATAGGTTTCAAATTTTGATTATCAAGTTCTTTTCCGGTATTGAAAAAATACTGTCAATTGAGTGTACATAACAGACTTTTTTTATTCATAATTTCAAACCGGATATCAACACCATCATTAATTCCAAATTAAATCCATTTGAATACAATTGATTGTAAACAGTCTGTTTATAATTATATAAATGATTGATTCTTATATAGATAATATGTTTATTAATATGTTTATATTTCAGCACTTACTGTAAATAAAAATAATTAGGTAACAGGAACTTAAAATATCAACAGTTTCAACACCTAATAACAACAATAAGATTTTTAAAAATAAGAAACATAAGTAATCATATTATCTGATTACGGTTATGGATGTGCTTTCACTCTTATTATTCTCAATATTTGTAACCACAGCGTGATATACTCCCGATGGAACAGGATTACCATTCATATCGTTCAAATTCCAGCTATATGATCCACCGTTGGAAATACCTTGATGTACAAGTCTTCCTGTATTTGACAATATCCGTACTGTAGTCTGTGACGTAAGACCGGTTATTGTAACATATCCGTCAAAATCAGGTGTTACAGGATTTGGATAAACCATAATATTTGAATCTGAGAGCATTTCTTCAGGATCCCTGGCCTGACCTCCATATTCAACCATTCCAAGGTTTGTACCAAAGAATAAAGAGCCATTCTGGCCGTTTTCTGTTATTGTCAGAATATTGTTTGAAGGGAGCGGACTGTTATTTACGGTAAAATGTTCCAAAGTCTGCTTACCGTCAGCACTGAGAAGAAAAACTCCATCGTCAAGTGTACCTATCCATTTACGGTTACCCTGATCTATATAAATTGCTGTTGTAAATACTCCGTTAAAAAGATAATCTGCCAGATTTGAACCGTCATTACGGGCTATTTTAATCCTTTCGAATACCGGATTAGGATTATCCAGAAAATTCTGCGGCTGTTTAAGTATATAGATACCCTTGTCTGTTCCTATCCACATTTCACCGTTAAGGTCTACTTCATAGAAATATATGTTGGAAATCTCATCAGTTGTTCCATCCTGATTTCTGAAATATGGACCTGAAAACTTTATTCTGTCATCACTGTTATCCCTGATGGTACCATTCAGGTCGATACAGACAAGTCCGGCAATATATCTGGACGAATTCATCCATAAATACCCGTCACTGTCAAATTTGAGTTGTTTGAATGTCGGTAATCCTGCTATCTCATCATAATACAGTCCAAACCACTTACCATCCGGCTGAAGAACCTTTAATATGGTATCAATCTCATTGTTTGCCATCCAAAGATTTCCATCGTTGTCATACTGTAGTGCACTTACACGGACATAATTGTTTTTATTATAATCGCTGTTGTTAAGTATGCTTTCAAGTCCACTGTTATTCCATGTATAAAGCTTTACGAACTTATTATCCCTGAATTCATAAAGACCTTGTCCCATTGAGCCTACAAAAATATGGTTACGGTCATCAGGATCCTGAGCAGCTTCTGTAAGGTTAAGGTATTTTACTCCTGTCTTTGATTCTATATCTTCATCAAGTGAAGTCCATCTGTCATTCTCGTAAATCATCATGGTACCTGGATAATCTATACCTGAATAGTTGTGACAGCCACCAACCACCAGCAATCTACCCTTTTCCGGCCATGATACAGAGTGAAACCAATTCCGGCGGGGACTGTTAGGCTTAATAGGAAGAGACTTACATACAATACTGTCTTCAGTAACCTGATAATGAAGCAGTCCGTCAAAACCCTGACTGATCCACCAATCACTGCCTTCTGTCAGTACATCATTTATATGAAACTTGAAAGTATATTCCTTATAGTCTGAATATGTGTTATATATGGCAATTATACTATCCATTATGATAGCCAGACGGTTGTTTTCAACAAATGAAACGGCGTTTACTTTATCCCTTACACCTGACAGTGAAGCGTTTTTAGGGTTAATTGTAAATACACGGTTGTCTGTTGAAAGTCCGGATAGTTTGTCGTCAAAAACAAACAGATGTCTGAATTTTTTGTTACTGAATAGTTTCCAGTTGGTATTATCCAGAAGATTATCGCTCTTAAGTCCGACAAAAATACCGTTATCAGTACTGCAGAAAAGTGAATCACCCAAAAATACAGAAGTATTGACGGCCGATTCAAAACGGTATGTTGTAGTTATCTCCCTTCGGTTGATATTGAAAATCACCAGTCCTGCACTGGTTGAAATATATGCATTATTACCATCAATTCGGAGTTCGTTGACCTTAACTCCTACTATACCGTTCTTAAGGTCGGTGCAGTTATAGATTGTTTCATCGCTGTAGAGAATGTCAATATTACCGTTTGAGTAAACCAGAACAACTGCATTTTCAGTTTGGCAGTAAGCCATTTCGGCAATATCGGTATCGCTGAGTCCTCCAACCTTGTCAATGGAGTACAGAGCATCGTCAGACGGATCATAGAAATACACTGCACCTTCGCTCAATACAAATATGTAACCGAAAGCCTTTATTGCATGAGTGGCATTGTTATAAGCAGGATGTGCTCTCCAAGTACCGACAGGAATACCTGCATGTACCTTATTAAAAGGCAAAAGGAGCATTACCGCAGTGATTGCGATAATGGCTCCTCTTGTCAGTTTCTTTATCATAATTGTTTCAGATAATCGACTAATTTTCTAACGGCGCGACCTCGGTGGCTTACCAGGTTCTTGCTTTCAGGGCTCATCTGAGAGAATGATTCGGTAAATCCGTCAGGTATGAATATTGGGTCATATCCAAACCCAGACTGGCCATAATGGCGCTCAAGAGCTATCTTTCCTGTTACTATTCCCTCAAACAGAACTTCCTGTCCGTTAAGTAATAACGCAACAACAGTCCTAAATTGTGCGCTGCGGTCCTGTTTTTTTTCAAGTTCTCGGAGCAGTTTGGTCATATTGGCCTCCGAGTCATGGTCACCTGCATAGCGTGCCGAGTGAACTCCGGGTGCTCCATTAAGGGCCTTTACCTCCAGTCCTGTGTCATCTGCAAAACAGTCATAACCGTAGTGCTCCTTGACGTAACGGGCTTTCTGCAGGGCGTTGTCCTGAAAGGTGTCACCGGTTTCGGGGATATCCTCAGTGCAGCCTATCTCCTTCAGGGAGTGAACTGTAAAGCGGTCGCCAAGTATCTGGCGCACCTCCTCCAGCTTGTGGGCGTTGTTTGTGGCAAATACCAGCTCCATTTTATTACAGTACGATGTTCACTATCTTTCGCGGTACCACGATTACCTTACGGATGGGCCTACCGTCAATGTACCCTAAAGCCTTCTCATTGGCCAGTACCGCATCCTGAATCTCTTGCTGGGTTGCCTCTGCCGGGAAGTCCATTGTAAAACGGGTCTTGCCGTTGAATGAGATGGAATAGGTTATGCTGTCTTCCCTGAGGTACTCCTCGTTGAACTTGGGCCATGCGGCATCGCAAACAGAGACAGAGTTGCCCAGTGAACTCCAGAGTTCCTCGGCGGTGTGGGGAGCAAACGGCGCAATCACCTTAGCCAGGTCTGTCAGCACGGCGCGTTTGTTGCACTTGAGTCCTGACAGCTCGTTTACGCATATCATGAATGCGGCCACCGATGTGTTGAATGAGAAGTTCTCAATATCCTCGGTTACCTTCTTTATGAGTTTGTGGATTGACTTGAGCTCATCCTTTGATGGAGCCTCATCACTCACTGCCAGCTTGCCGTCACGGTCAAAGTAGAGGGCCCACATCTTGCGGATAAAGCGGTGGCAGCCGTCAATGCCGTTGGTATCCCAGGGCTTTGACTGCTCAAGGGGCCCTAAGAACATCTCGTACATACGCAGCGTATCGGCTCCGTATTTCTCGATGATATCATCGGGATTGACCACGTTGAACATGGACTTACTCATCTTCTCTACTGCCCAGCCGCAGATGTACTTGCCGTTCTCCAGAATGAACTCGGCGTTGTTGTACTCGGGTCTCCAGGCCTTGAATGCCTCGACATCCAGTACATCGGCACTTACTATATTTACATCCACGTGGATGGGAGTGGTGTCATACTGGTCCTTGAGGCCGTAAGATACAAACTTGTTGGTGTCCTTGATGCGATATACAAAGTTACTGCGGCCCTGAATCATACCTTGGTTGATGAGCTTGCTGAACGGCTCCTCAACCTCGCTTACGCCCAGATCCTTGAGGAACTTGTTCCAGAAGCGGGAGTAGATAAGGTGACCGGTTGCGTGTTCGGAGCCTCCCAGATAGAGATCTACGCACTTCCAGTAGCTGTCGGCCTCACGGCTTACCAGAGCCTTGCTGTTGTGCGGGTCCATGTAACGCAGATAGTAGGCCGATGAGCCTGCAAATCCGGGCATGGTGTTAAGCTCCAGCGGGAATACGGTCTTGTTGTCTATTAGTGACTTGTCAACAACCTTGCAGTTTTTCTCGTCAAAGGCCCAGACCCTGGCGTGACCCAGAGGGGGCTCGCCTGTCTCGGTGGGCTTGTATTCACTTATCTCAGGGAGTTCCAGCGGCAGGCACTGCTCGGGTACCATTGTGGGTATTCCGTTTCTGTAATATACCGGGAACGGCTCACCCCAGTAGCGCTGACGGCTGAATATGGCGTCACGCAGACGGTAGTTTACCTTTACCTTGCCCAGTTTGTTCTCCTGTACATATTTCCTGGTGGCGGCAATGGCCTCCTTGACTGTCAGGCCATTCAGGTTGAGTCCGCCCTCACGGATCTGGTCTGGACGGGGTGAGTTCATCATCACACCCTCCTTGGCGTCAAAGCTCTCCTCTGATACATCGCAACCCTCAATCAAAGGTCTTATTTCAAGGCCGAAATGCTTGGCGAATGCGTAGTCACGGCTGTCGTGTGCAGGAACGGCCATGATGGCGCCTGTTCCGTAGCCGGCCAGTACATAGTCGCTTATCCATACGGGTACGTCCTCACCTGTCAGGGGGTTGATGGCGTATGATCCGCTGAACACGCCGGTAACACGGCGGTCGGCTATACGCTCGCGTTCGGTGCGCTTCTTAACGGCTGCTATGTAGGCATCCACCTCCTTCTTCTGTGCGGGTGTGGTGAGCTGAGCCACCAGCTCGCTCTCAGGAGCCAGTACCATGAATGTCACGCCGAATATGGTATCGGCACGGGTGGTGAATATGGTGAATTCTATGTCAGAGTCCTTAACGTGGAACTGCATCTCGGTACCCTCGGAGCGGCCTATCCAGTTACGCTGGGTCTCCTTGATGGAGTCGGACCAGTCTATCTTGTCCAGACCGTCAAGAAGGCGCTGTGCATAGGCAGATACCCTTAAGCACCACTGGCGCATCTTTTTCTGCTCCACGGGGAATCCGCCGCGTACTGATACGCCCTCTACCACCTCGTCGTTGGCAAGCACGGTGCCCAGTCCGGCGCACCAGTTTACCATTGTCTCGCCTAAGTAGGCTATGCGGTAGTTCATAAGGACATCGGATTTCTGCTTCTCGTCCATTGCCTTCCACTCGGCGGCGGTAAAGTTGAGTTCCTCGCTCTGGGCTACGTCCAGATTTGCAGAGCCTTCTTTTTCAAAATGCTCAATAAGCTTCTCTATGGGCTGGGCGCTCTGGCACTTGTTGCAGTAGAATGAGCCGAACATCTTCTGGAATGCCCACTGGGTCCAGTGGTAGTAGCCGGGCTCGCAGGTGCGGACCTCGCGGTCCCAATCGAATGAGAATCCTATCTTGTCCAGCTGCTCGCGGTAGCGGTTTATGTTCTTCTCGGTTGTTATTGCGGGGTGCTGGCCGGTCTGTATGGCGTACTGCTCGGCGGGCAGGCCGTATGCATCGTAACCCATGGGGTTGAGGACGTTGAATCCGCACTGGCGCTTGTAGCGGGCATATATGTCCGATGCAATGTAGCCTAAGGGGTGTCCTACGTGCAGGCCGGCGCCTGAGGGGTAGGGGAACATGTTGAGTACATAATACTTAGGCTTGGAGGCATCTTCAGTTACCTTATAAGTTCCCTCCTTGGCCCACTTTTCCTGCCATTTCTTTTCAATTGCTCTGAAATCGTATTCCATTATTTCGTCGAATGTTTCGTTTTTAAGTTGCAAAATTACATATTTTCAGGCAAAAACACTAAAGTGTTTCTCATTTTGGATGCTCCGCAGGACTATTG
>CAJOLR010000002.1:0-17990 GCA_905235565.1 uncultured Bacteroidaceae bacterium
GCAACCTTGGACTTAAAGCTTGCATCATATTTTCTTCTAGCCTTCTTCATGTCTGCTAAGTTATTCATTTTTTAACTTAGGCGACTGTATTAAAAAGCGGAAGTATTATATCATCATCTCTGCTCATGTCTTAATAATATCTGGCGAAACTATTACTCAGCGCAGATGGCGCTGTAGTAAGCGTAGAAATCACTCCACTTGTAGTAGGGGTAGCAGTCGGTGTCAATCGGAAGCTGGACCTCATAGCCGTTCTGGAGGCACTTGACCAGAATCTCGGGGTTCTTCCTGCTCTTGTAGAATATGAACTGCAGGTTTCCGGCCTTGCCAATCTGGAAGTCCTGGAAATAGTATTTGAGCTGACTGGCATCAGTTACACCGCCCTTGGGCATGTTGATGCCCATAACGATGTTGAGCGGGCCAAGATTGGTGTCATGCCCGAAGCGCAGTGACGCAATATCGTCACACTCACCGTCTATGACCATTTTGGCCTGATCCAGAATGTCCTGAACTATGGGTTTCATCACGTTGATGTCCCTGTACCAGTTGCGGTATGAGTTCAGGTTGGTGCGCTCCCAGCCGGCGGTCAGTTCCTCGGGCTTGAAGAGTCCTGCCAGCAGTTCCTCATGGCCGATGCTGGGCAGTGAGGTGTAGAGGTTCTTGAGATTGCTGTAAATGCGGCGGGAATTGCGTGACAGGCCTTCGGTGCTGGTAAACAGACGTGCCACGATCTCTTCGGCCGATGCCACCTGCGGGGTCTCGGGGTTGAAATTGGTCATGTCAATCTGCGCACTTGCACGCGGTGCCCTGACGCGGTAGGGATTGTCATCGGCATCGGGCTTGACACCGTGCAGTGTGGCCCTGGATGCCTGCTCGTAGATATCAATTTTGGGGTTGCACTGTACCATGGCCTGACAGAACGCGGCCATGCTGACTATGCATCGGCCGGTAGTGGATGAGATGGCGCGTATGGTACCACCTTTCTTGAATACTTCCGGGAAACTCTCGTACATCTTGCGGGCAATGGCCTGATGCTGGTCCCAGCCTACGCGGGTAAGTTCGCCCATGCCGGCCATGAACTCGGGGTACAGAGCTTTGTACTGCTCATAAAACTTTTCGCCCTCGGCATTGAGCAGATGCTTCTGGTGAGCCTCGGTAAAGATAGTGTCCAGCTCCAGATAGAGTGAGTTGTTCCAGTAATAACGCGAGCCGTGACGTGCGTAGTGGCTTATGTAGAAGGGCTTGTAGCCCTTGGGAGCCTTTGTCAGTGCAGGCGCATCGAAAGTGTAAGGGTAATCGGTGCCGTATGATTTACGGGGATTGGATTTGACTTCATCCAATACATTCAGGCGCTGGGCGTATGACGCCGTGCTGATGAACAATACGATAAAAAGCAGTAATCGTTTCATATAGGGTTAGTTTTTGTTAGTCTATTTTCAATTAAGGACGTAGCTCCAGCAGCGGCGGCGGCGGTGAGTGTAGTGCTCAAAGTGCTTCCAGATATTCTGGACGTTGGCGTTGTCCTCAAGCATGGGGCCGGTCTGGCAGTCTATGCCGCCGTGACTCTGGATGGCCTTGATTCCCTCACGCAGGATGATGCACTCCACGCCCTTCTTCTGGTCTTCGGGGCGTACGCCTATCATGTAGAAGTCTATGTGGCGGTGGTCATTCAGGTCCCCCAGAACCTTAAGGGCAGAGAATAGTCCCAGCTTACCATGGCTGGCACGTATGCCTCGGCTTATGGATGGGGCGATGAATCCGAACCCCACCAGTTCGCCAGCCTGGTTCTGGACCATGAGCGAATACTCGGGCCGGCCTACCAGGGCAATCAGATGCTCCATGTTCTCAATCTGCCTGGCGGAGAGGGGTACTACACCGTGCAGTTTGGCAAACGCCACGTTGATTATCTCCATGGCCTTGCGGATGTACGGACGGACCTCCTTCATGTTGCGGAACTTCTTGATGGAGTAGCCGTAACGCTTCTCGGATATATCGGCAATCTGGTCCATCTTGGGCGGAACCTGATCGGGTACAATAACCTTGGTCTCGGTCCAGTCCCATTTCTTGGTCAGGCCAAGACGTTTCATGTGCTCGATGTAGTAGGGGTAGTTGTAGAGGGTTA
Organism: uncultured Bacteroidaceae bacterium; assembly: GCA_905235565.1. GTDB lineage: Bacteria > Bacteroidota > Bacteroidia > Bacteroidales > Bacteroidaceae > Colenecus. The sequence continues at coordinate 2,120 of CAJOLR010000002.1, forward strand.
TGTACATGTCAAGCTGGTCAAACCCGTCCACCAGCATGCCCTGCTTGTCAAGGTTGGAGAATCCCAGCGGACCCACCAGCTCTGTCATGCCAAGCTCACGCGCCCATGCAACGACGGTATCAAACAGAGCCTTTGATACCTCAAAGTCATCTATAAAGTCAAAACGGGTAAAACGCAACTGTTTTACATTGTCCTTCTCATTGGCGGCACGGTTCAGGATGGCGCCGATGCGGCCCACAACCTTGCCGTCGCGAATGGCCAGCCAGAGCCGGCTGTCGGCATAACTGTAAGCACCGTTCTTCTGGGGATTGAAAGTATCCATTTCATCACCTATGAGCACGGGCACGTACATATCACAATCTCTGTACAGGTCTATGGGAAACCTGAAAAGTCTTTTCTTGTCCTTATTAGTAAGAACCTCCTTTATCTTAAGCATAGCGTGCAAAAGTATAAATAAATTCTTGCGTGGTCACAACAATATGAAACAAAACATCCCGAACCTGAAAGTCCGGGATGTCTGCATATATGTTGATGTATCAGAATGATGTGGACAAACCTATCATGAACGGATATGTCTGGACCGGGCTGTCCTCAAGGAAAAGGCTTGTGAAAGAGTAACGTGCTACCAGTCCGAAATCACCTATTCCCATACGAGCCACTGCGTTCAGTCCAATCGGATTCACGTTTACTCCCTTGCATATCTTCTCGCCTTTCTTCTGTCCGTAAAAATCAACCTTGGAGACATCGGCGAAACGGTATTCCAATTCTGGTCCTGCTGCTATGAACAGTCCGCGTCTTGATGCTGAACTGATCTCAAGACAGAACGGAACACGTATGCTCCAGTAACGCAGGTAGCCTTGTTTCACCTCCTTGCCGTTAATGTCGTCATTGATCAGTCCGAGTGTCTTGGCTCCTTCGGGATTCTGGTTGTAATTGAGATACTTGTTTTCGCCGAACCAGTAACGTGAACGTGTAATGTAGAATGCAGTGTTAACCCCAAGGTTCTTGGTCATATGGTATCCCCATTGTCCTAAGGCAACTCCTATTTCTGCTCCCTTGCCGGCTTTCTGAGGCAGTTCAGGAGTCATTGTGGGAGGCTGGTTGGTGCAGAGCGTGTTAATGCCGATATAGAAATCGGGCGTGTGCCCTGGACCGTAATAGCGGTAGCTTTTGCTTACATTCTTCTTGTTCTGGGAGTCGGTTGATTTCTTTGTGGTCGTCTGTCCTTCATCATCTACAACCTCGTAATATTCGGCACCGATAAGTCCATCGTAAAAGTTGTGGGCGAAACGGCGTGCCCAACCCTCCTTGCGGCCTACCTGACCGTATTCGTCATACTCGTAATGTCTCTCGGACTGAGCAAACAACGGCAATGAGGCTATTACCAGCAAGGCCGAAGCAATTAATCTTTTATCCATGTTCAGTAATCGTTTTGTCTAATAGACGAAAAAGGTCCGGATTTGTTTGTCCGGACCCTGATGTTTTTTCAATTATTTTCCCGAAAAGTACTCCAGAGCCTCCCTGTAGCCGTCAAATCCTTTGCCTTTTATGACCTTTGAAGCATAAAGGGATACAAATGAATGGCGGCGGAACTCCTCGCGGTTGTCAACATCGCTGAGATGGACTTCGACCGTGGGGATGGCCACACCTTTGAGCGCATCAAGAATAGCAACGCTTGTATGGGTATATGCGGCAGGATTGATTACTATACCGTCAAACACTCCGTACGCCTGCTGTATCTTATCCACGATGGCACCCTCGTGATTGGACTGGAAACACTCCACCTGCAGCCCCAGGTCAAGACCGCTCTCCAGGACAAAGGCCTCAAGCGCCTTGTAGTCACGGTTGCCGTAGATTGCAGGCTCGCGCAGACCCAGAAGGTTCAGGTTGGGGCCGTTTATGACAAGAATCTTTTTCATGCCGCAAAGTTATATAATCTCCTGATATGTTCCGAAATACTTGAACTGCTCGCCGCAATGGTCCAGCTCAGAGATCAGTGACGCGAATTTCTTGTCATAGATGGACAGTTCTATGTCAAAGTAGAACATGAACTCAAAGTCGCGTCCGGGGATGGGGCGGGACTCCAGCTTGACCAGGTTGGCACCTGTAGCGTTGAACTTGCTCAGAACGCTGAACAGCGTGCCGGGCTTGTGGCTCATGACCATCATGATGCTGGTGCGGTTGGCGCCCGGATAGATGCGGGCGTTCTTGGCTATGCAGATAAAACGTGTATGGTTGCTGTCAAAGTTCTGGATATCCTGGGCCAGCACCTCCATGTTGTACAGGTCGATGCAGCTCTTGGATGATATCGAGGCCGATGACCGGTTTGGATCCTTGGCAACTCTCTGGGCGGCCATGGCGGTGTTATCGGACGGGATTATCTCTACATCCTTGAGTGCGGCCAGGAAGTGAGAGCACTGATCTATGGCCTGCGGGTGGGAGTAGATGACCTTGATGTCCTGGAAACGGGCACCCTTGGCAGCCAGCAGCTGGTGGTCCACACGCACGCGTGTGCTGCGTACTATGTGTACGTTATACCTTACCAGCAGGTCATAGATCTCATTGACAGATCCTGCGGTGGAGTTCTCAATGGGCAGTATTCCGTACTCGCACAGACCGTCGGTTACCATGCGTATTACTCCCTCAAAGGTGTTGTTGAACATAATCTCGGGCACCTCAAAGAGTTTCTCGGCGGCAATCTGCGAGTATGCGCCCTCACGTCCCTGGCAGGCCACCACGGCACGCTTGGGGAACGGGGCGGGATCGGCATTTATCAAACCGGAAATAGCCTTGAAGAGCGGAGAGTCCTTCTCCTTATACATGGCTTCGTATGCCTTGCTTATGTCAAAGATGGAGCGGTACAGCACGCGCCCGAAATCCTCCAGGTCCTCGGGCAGCTGCTTGGATACGTGTGCCAGCACCTCACGCTCACGTGAGCCGGCGCTTACCGGTATGTCATGTTCTCTCTTGAATTCGCCGATGGTATTTACCACCTGCATTCTCTGTTGGAATAGACGGCATATCTCCTCATCAATACCGTCAATCTGTTTCCTGTAATCAGTAAGGTCCATATTGTTTACTTTGGCTATTGGCTATCAATTGTCAATTTTTATATAGCCTCCCAATGCGTTGAAGTCATCAAAGAAGGCTGGATATGATTTTGCGGTGCACTCGGCATCGCTTATTATTATCTTTACATTCTTGGCCGATGCCAACACAGCCGCAGCCATAGCCATGCGGTGGTCACCCGACGGGTTGTAGGCGCAACTGCGGGCCGGACCACCCGTAACTGTAAGGGTATTGTCCGATGCAAAAGCATATATGCCGGCCATACCCAACAGCTGCAGAATGGACTGCACGCGGTCACTCTCCTTGATGCGCAGGCGGCGTATATTGTCAAAGAGTGTAGTTCCCTGGGCGCTTGACGCTGCAACTGCCAGTATGGGAACCAGATCGGGGATATCGGCACAGTCTATCTGTGATGCGGTCAGGTTAGACGGGCGTGCGGTAACGGTGCCGGCGGCAGTAGTGATGTCGGCACCCATCCGGCGCAGGACATCCACAATGCGGCGGTCACCCTGGGCTGAATGCCCGTAGTCCAGACCGGTGCAGGTTATGGGCTTGCTGCCTGCCACGCCTGCTGTCAGCCAGAATGCGGCGGCCGACCAGTCACCCTCCACTGCAACCTTTGTGGCCAGGGTGGTGAACTCCTGTCCGCCAGGAATGATAAATCCGTCTGTGGTTGTCTGTATGTCTATTCCGAACTGCTTCAATGCGTTCAGGGTAAGTCCAATGTATGATGCGCTCTCCTGCTTGCCTGTAATGACAATCTTGCTCTGGATTCGCGTAAGCGGCAGGGCCATGAGCAGACCTGATATGAACTGTGACGATACGCCTCCGTCAATGGTGTAAAGTCCGGCAGGCAGGTTACCCTCACATTTAAGCGGCATGTGGCCGTTCTCGGACATCTTTACGCCGTGGGCCGTCATCTCCTCATAGAGTGGTGAGAGCGGACGCTCGGGCAGACGCCCCTGACCGATGAATGTGGCATCGGCCCCCAATGCGGCGGCGACTGGCAGCAGGAACCTCAGGGTGGAGCCGCTCTCGCCGCAGTCAAGCGTTGCGCCTTTGCATACCTGCTTTATGGGGCTTACGTAGAACTTTCCGTCTGTGTAGGTGATGTGTGCGCCAAGGGCGTTAAGGCAATTCATGGTTGCCTCCATATCGCGGTTTACGCTCTGGCAGACAATTGTGCAGGGACTGTCTGAGAGCGCTGCGCAGATGAGCATGCGGTGGGCTACCGATTTTGAAGGCGGCACCTGCACGTTTCCTGACAGTGTTCCTGATACATCGAGTGTCATAGGCCGGCCTTTTTCATAAGTTCAAGTACCTGACCGGCAGGCATTCTTTCAAGAGTGCATGCACCAATCTCCTTGGGCAGCACAAGCGTAATGTCGGCCCCGCTGCGTTTCTTGTCGGACAGGATTACGCTGTAGAGCTCATCGGCTGAGTAGGGACATCTGGTATCAAAACCGTAGTCCTTTACAACTTTAGTGATTATATCAGTGTAGTCAGTGAAGCCGCAAACGCGTGCCACCTTAGCGGCAATGACCATTCCGCAGGCCACTGCGCTTCCGTGGGTTATGGTGAATGCGCTGAGTTTCTCTATTGCATGGCCGAATGTGTGGCCAAAGTTCAAGAGGCCGCGCATACCCTTGTCAAACTCATCCTGCTCCACAACGTCACGTTTTATCTCTATGCAGCGGGCTATCACCTTGGTCAGGTCAAAACTGTCAGGGACTGCTACAATATCAAACAGCCTGCTGTCCAGAATGATACCATATTTGATAACCTCGGCAAAACCGTCACGCAGGACCGCGGGGTCAAGGGTATTCAATGTGTCGGTATCCAGATATACCAGGGCGGGCTGGTGGAATGCTCCCACCAGGTTCTTGCCGGCGCTGATATCGACTGCCGTCTTGCCACCTACCGATGAGTCCACTGCCGCCAGCAGGGTGGTGGGCACCTGGATGTACGGGATGCCTCGCAGGTAGATGGCGGCTGCAAAACCGGCCATATCGCCTACCACGCCACCTCCTAAGGCCAGGACCATGTCGGTGCGGGTTACCAGAGAGCGGACCATGCAGTCTATGAACGCTGTCACGTTGTCCAGCGTCTTGCTCTGCTCGCCGTTCTCAATCACATGGCTTACGGTTTTGAAACCGGCTGCCGTCAGGGCATCGGTCACGGTCTTTCCATACAGCGGGAACACCTTGTCATCGCTCAGGATGGCTATGGTGCAGGGCTTGAAACGCTCCTGGAGCGCCTGACCTATGCCACTGAGACTTCCATTGTCTATAAGGATGTCATATGTGCCCGAGGCGTGGACGGTAATCTTTTCCATATCAGTTCTTTTCTGAGAGTTCCTTTGCTATGCGTCCGTCACGCAGCAGTGCGCAGAGTGTCCGGGCGTCATCGGCCTCCATGGCACTTGCGTACTGGGTGAGGTTGTCTATCAGGGTATGTATTTCGCGCAGAAGGTTGTCCTTGTTCTCAAGGAACAGTTCTGTCCACATATTCTCGTTGAGCCAGGCCACGCGGGTGAGGTCACGGAAACTGCCTGCGCTGTAGCCTTTGTGCTGCTGGGCCGACGGGCTCTTGATGTAGGCGTTGGATACCACGTGGGCCAGCTGCGATGTGAAGGCAATCATGCTGTCATGCTGATCTGGTGTGGTGAATACCACGCGTTTGAGCTGCATGGGCTCCAGCAGGTGCTTTATCTTGTCCAGAAGCTGTATGTCATCATGCGTGGGCGGGATGATTATCATCGATGCGTTCTGGAACATGGTGGCGCGGGAGTTCTTGTAGCCCGAAAGATGCGTGCCTGCCATGGGGTGTCCGCCGGCGTAGGTGAATCCGTAACGGGCAGCGGCTTTCATTCCGCACTCCACAATCTTGCGCTTGGTTCCGCAGTCATCGATCACGATTGTGCTCTTGGCAATCTCCGGAGCGTGGGCGTTTATCCAGCCACATGCGGCATCGGGGGTGACGGCAACATGTATAAGGTCACATTCCTTTATGTTCCTGCTGTCCAGTACAGCATCCAGCGTACCCTCCAGCTGGGCAAAACAGCTGACTGAATCGTTCAGGTCAAAACCGTAGACTGTCCATCCGGCAGCCTTGTAAGTCTTGGCCAGCGATCCGCCTATCAGACCCAATCCTACTACTCCTACCGTACACATATCAGATTATCTCTTTAAGGGCTTTGACCTTTCGTGCCACTTCATCAAACTGCGCGGGGGTGAGAGATTGTGCACCGTCGCACAGGGCGTTGGCGGGATCGTTATGAACCTCTATTATAAGGCCGTCGGCACCTGCTGCAACGGCTGCCAGGCTCATGGACGGAACCAGACGGGACTTGCCGGTGGCATGGCTGGGGTCCACTATGATGGGCAGGTGGGAGAGTTCCTTTATTACGGGTATGGCGCTCAGGTCAAGCACGTTGCGGGTGTATGTATCGTAACTGCGTATGCCGCGCTCGCACAGGATTATGTTCTCATTGCCGCCGGCCATTATGTACTCGGCACTCATGAGCCACTCCTTGATGGTGCTGGAAAGGCCACGCTTGAGCAGGATGGGCTTGTTGGTGCGTCCCAGGGTCTTGAGCAGCTCAAAGTTCTGCATGTTGCGGGCACCTACCTGAATCAGGTCAACATCCTCAAACAGGTCCAGATGCTTTTCGCTCATAATCTCGGTAACTATTGGCAGACCGGTGGCCTTGCGGGCCTTGCGCAGCAGTTCCAGACCATCGGCCCCCATGCCCTGGAAATCATACGGGCTGGTGCGGGGCTTGAAGGCTCCGCCGCGCAGTAGTGTTGCTCCCGATGCCTTTACTGCCTGGGCAATCCGGGTAATCTGCTCCTCGGACTCAACAGAGCAGGGACCGGCTATCATGGCAAAGTTGCCTCCGCCAACCTTTACCTTGTTGTCACCCTGGCCAATCTCAACGATGGTATCGGCCGGGTGGAAACGGCGGTTGGCGCATTTGAAAGGCTCACTGATGCGTGTTACTGACTCAATGATGTCCAGACCGCTCAGCAGGTCGGGATCTATCTTGCTGGTATCACCAATCAGACCGATTACTGTCTGAAACTGTCCTTCACTGATATGTACGTCTACTCCCTGGCCTTTGATCCAGTTGATAAGGTTTTTCTGTTGGGTCTCTGAGACTCCCGCTTTAAGTACTGCTATCATAGTTTTATGTGTTTGTTTACGTATCAAAAAAGAGCCCGAATCATTGATCCGGGCTCTCTGTTATTCCTTATTTGTATGCATACAACAAATTACCCGGCATATTGTCTGGTAAACCAAAAGTAATAGAAGTATGCGCCTGTTGCTTTCATATTGAGCGCAAAGGTATGTAACATTTTGATTTGTTGTTATCAGATACCCGATTTTTTTTAAAGGTCGATGAGATCTGTTATCTGACGGTTCAGTTCAAAGAGCTCATCGGCAAACTCATTGTATGTCCGACGGTTATACATCTCCTTGCGCAGAGCGTTGTGGGCACGGTTAAAGCTTTGCAGCATGGTGATGCAATGGCGGCGCAGGCTTTCGGCCCGATCAACCTTGAGACGGCACTCCAGATACGTGCGGTCAAAACCGGGCGACGGAGTGATTCCTGTCAGCCTGGTGTAGTTAAGATAGGCGCGGTAGTTGTTTTCAAGTCCGGTGCGCTCGTTCTCTATAACGGATTTGAAATCGTCCGATTTGAGTATCTCCACCAGTGCGCTGACACAATCATCCACCAGTTTGTCGCCGTGTTCCAGAAAGAGCCCCACCATTCGGCGCTGACGGCGTTTGCCGTACTGCTCGGCCAGGTAGCCGCCGGTCTTGCCTATCTGTCTGGCAATTCCGGGCTCGTAAAGAGTGCCCCAGTCAAGTTTGTTGTACGCAATGGCCAGTGAGTCCATGTTGCGGCCTATTCCGCGCAGTTCGGTGCCGTTCTGTTTCCAGCGCGATTCACTGCTGACAGACTTGAGGGCACGGATGTAACTCTCCAGTATGTCCACGCACACATCGGCCTTATCGGTCAGGCTTGACAGCCCGGTTTGGGCATCGGCCAGTCCGTTGAGTTCCTGAATGCGGGCATCGGTGGTGTTGAGTGATGCGGCGTACATGAGACCGCGTTCCATGTTTACATCGTTGAGCGCGCGGAGCACACTGCCGGGACCGGTTACGGCCGAATCGCTCACCACAGCCAGAGAGTTGACACGTTTGAGCTGCGCCTTGGTCATGGAGGCGCAACCGGACATATATATAAGGAGAAATAACATGGTGCACCACACGGCAATAGCCTTGATTACCCGGATACACTCCTTTATAACTGTCTCTGTAATGTCAAGCGATTTGGGGATTCTGTTCATTTTTGTGACCAGCGCCCGGAGCTCCTTTGCCTGCAGGTTGATGCTGCCTGCACTCTCGCGGAACCTATCTACAAGGCCGGTCTCAACATTCACTATGGCTCTGCGCTCAGCCTCACGAAGGGTTACGCACGCCTGTTCCATTGTCTCTCTGTCCTCTTGGGACAACTGCGGATCCATACGTCCGGCATCGGCCTTGGCGAGTGCCTGGGCAATCTCGTCCAGCCGCAAACTGACATTCTCTTTCATCTTACGGGAAAAGGATTTTGTGCAAATATACAAAAGGGACGCTTCTGTTTTGTATATTTGCAGTAAATAATAAGATTAATGGCACAGACAACAGCAGACGACAAGAAAATCATCTTCTCCATGGTGGGGGTGAGCAAGCAGTTCCAGAACAACAAGCAGGTTCTCAAGGACATTTACCTTAGTTTCTTTTACGGAGCCAAGATAGGTATCATAGGCCTTAACGGATCAGGTAAATCAACCCTGCTCAAGATAATTGCAGGCATTGAAAAGAGTTATCAGGGTCAGGTGGTGTTCAGCCCCGGATACAGCGTGGGCTATCTGCCGCAGGAGCCTCAGCTGGACCCCGACAAGACAGTCAAGGAGGTGGTCATGGAGGGCGTGCAGCAGATTTATGACACCCTTAAGGAGTACGATGAGGTAAACCATAAGTTCGAGCTGCCGGAATACTATGAGGACCAGGACAAGATGGATGCACTGATGGCCCGCCAGGCCGAACTGCAGGATATGATCGATGCCACCGATGCCTGGAACATAGACAACCGTCTGGAGCAGGCCATGGATGCCCTGCGCTGTCCGCCCGAGGACCAGAAGACAGGCGTGCTGTCCGGTGGTGAGCGCCGCCGCGTGGCATTGTGCCGCCTGCTGTTGCAGCAACCCGATATACTGTTGCTGGACGAGCCTACCAACCATCTGGATGCCGAGAGCATACAGTGGCTGGAGCAGCATCTGAACCAATACGCGGGTACGGTCATTGCCGTTACCCATGATAGATACTTCCTTGATAATGTAGCAGGCTGGATACTTGAACTGGACCGCGGCGAGGGTATTCCATGGAAGGGCAACTACTCAAGCTGGCTGGAGCAGAAGTCACAGCGTCTGGCCCTGGAGGAGAAACAGGCTTCAAAGCGCCGCAAGACCCTGGAGCGTGAGTTGGAGTGGGTACGTATGGCTCCCAAGGCCCGTCAGGCCAAGGGTAAGGCCCGTCTTAACTCTTACGACAAACTGATGAACGAGGATGTCAAGGCCAAGGAGGAGAAACTGGAGATATTCATCCCCAACGGCCCGCGTCTGGGCAACAAGGTCATCGAGGCTCATGGAGTTGCTAAGGCATTCGGAGACAAGCTGTTGTTTGATGACCTGAACTTCTCGCTGCCGCCAAACGGCATAGTGGGCGTTATCGGTCCCAACGGTGCAGGTAAGACCACCCTGTTCCGTCTTATCATGGGCTTGGAAAAGGTTGATAAGGGCACATTTGAGATAGGTGAGACGGTAAAGATAGCTTACGTAGATCAGCAGCACAAGGATATTGACCCCGGGAAGAGTGTCTATCAGGTGGTAAGCGGCGGCAATGAACTTATCCGTATGGGCGGGCGCGACATCAATGCACGCGCCTATCTGGGCCGATTCAACTTTACCGGTGCCGATCAGGAGAAGAAATGCGGTGTTCTGTCAGGCGGTGAACGCAACCGCCTGCAGCTGGCCATGGCACTTAAGGAGGAGGGTAACGTGCTGCTTCTGGATGAGCCCACCAACGATATCGATGTAAATACACTGCGTGCCCTTGAGGAGGGCCTGGATGATTTTGCCGGTTGCGCCGTGGTTGTAAGTCATGACCGCTGGTTCCTGGACCGCATCTGCACCCACATACTCTCGTTCGAGGGCGACTCAAAGGTGGTTTTCTACGAGGGTTCTTACTCCGAATACGAGGACTACAAGATCAAACAGTTGGGTTATCAGGAGCCCAAGCGCATACATTACCGCAAGTTGCAGTAAACTCTTTTGACACATTAGGGAGCACTGAAACAAAAACAGGAGATTTTGTTTCAGTGCTCCATCTTTGGGACATGTCTCGACAGCTTGTCATTTTTTAAGATGTTATTTTTGAACGTTTAATAAAAATGCAAATTATGTATAAGTCTCCATCAATAGAATCAGGCCGCTGCAAGGCCCTTCACTTTCACTGTATTTCAGTAGTTTGGGTTTTCCTGTCTTCTTTCGCATTGTTTCCGTTGCCGGCAAATGCCCAGACTGCAGTTACAGGCATAAGCTTTGACAAACAGTGGATTGATGTTAATGAATTGGACTGGTTTGAATTGAAAGGGACAATAACTCCTTTTGAGCCCGACAACGGCAAGATTATCATATCACAGAGCAATCCTATCATTCGACTCGAGGGGAATATAATCAACGCTTATACAGATTGGTATAATGACGAGCAACAAAGCCGTTTCAATGTCTTTGAAGAAGGCAAAGCCAATTTTATATCCTACGGTGTGACCGAACTGACGGCTACTACCGATGACGGAGGATTTACAGCCAGTTGCCTAATCAATCATTACACAGAAAATCAGGTTGACGGTTATCATAATGTCCGGTTCCTTGACTTGAGGGGAAATGTACTGCTACGGGAAACCATCAAGGATGGTGATGCAGCAGTATTGCCGCCTTCCGGCGCTCCTGAAGAGGAGGGCCGTGAGTTCATTGGCTGGTCAGAGGATTTCAGTCACGTAAGTGCCGATCTGGACATATACGCCCAATACACACTCCCCAAGGAGATGATGGGCAAGACATTTGCACACCTGCCTGACGCATCGCTGTTCTATGATACAGACGGCAACGGGCTCAAGGGTGCCGTTGACAATGACTACAGTTCCGTACTTGGTGATTTCCAGACCGGTTTTTCCAGGAAGGGCTCTTTTTATGATACGGGGATATGGGAGGGCATAAGCCGTATGCCTTTTGTAGATGATATAAACTCCGATGACGCCCCTGACTATTTACTCAGGTTAGACGGTAGTCTTGGTTCCAGGAATTATGCTACTCTTGTCAGTGACGGTAATGCCTACAGCCGTAGAGACAATATCTATCTTATCCCCGGTCTGGACCTTAACTCCGACGGCCGCCGCGACCATCTGCGTTATGACAACGGCTGGTACGTGTGCTATGCCCAGCCGGACGGCACATACCGCGAAGAGTTCATGCAGACAATGACAGCCGCAGAGTATGAATCAGCGTTTGACCCGGATGCCTGGGCATCGACTGCGGTAAGGCAGTCAAGCGGACTGATTACCCCTAATTACGGTTATGTGACCGGACTGTCGGCTGCAAGTCTGTCAAAGGCTCCCATGCGTTCAAGTGCAAGGGCTGCCGGACCTGCAAGGGCACCCATACGCTATGCCGAAGTCCCGGCACCGAGCCATGCAATAGACCTTAATGCCGACGGCATGACTGACCTGGTGGATGAGTATAGCGGCATAGTCTATTTCAATATGGGAGGTGGCAAATGGATTGAGCAGTCTATAGGCGGCTCTGTGCTCAGTGCCGATCTGAATTCCGACGGCTATATGGATTTTGTGCTTCCGGGTGAAGAACTTGTAACCATGATTTACCGGAAAGGCGGAGAGTTCTCTACCCAGACTCTCTATGAGAATATCCAGGTGGACCAGGATATGTACTGCTATGACTTTGATGCCGACGGTGATGTGGATATTCTTGTTACATTCTCAGCTCCATACAATGCTACAGGATTTGCATACACCATGTTCTTCAGGAATGACGGCAACGGCAATTTCAGCCAGCTTGACGAGCAGGATTACGGTGATGACCAGCTGGTGTTCCGGGCCTGCCAGGATGTGGACGGTGACGGCATAATGGACATGCTTGCCCTGCGCGGACAAATAGGCAGAGATGAATACGGATTTGCCGATGATGCGGTTTTGGGAGATTCAATCGATGTGGTTCTGCTTAATGGAACCGGTAAGCTGTCATTCTCTGCACCATCCAAGCTGTTTGCTGTAAGAAGCGGATATGAAAAATACAATAGTAAGAGTGTTTCCCAATTCAGGATCAATGCGGAGGATATAGACAATGACGGCCTGACGGAAATATGGGTGTCAGGGGTTTACAATGTCTATAATGAGATTTATTATGATCCGTGGGACACTAACCATGAGTACCCCCGGACCGAAAGGCATGATTATACATACATACACAAGATGAAAGGTGATGCCAATGCAGCTCCGGTTGCACCTGCACGGCCATCGGTAATCTATGACGGAGGTAAGCTTACCGTTACCTGGGCTGATGGCAGTGACTCACGTACCGGCAGGCAGGACCTTACTTACGCACTTAGGATAGGTACTACCAGCGGCGGGATGGAGATACTCAGGCCTCACTCCAACGCCGACGGCTCACGCCGCAACTTCCTGGATGGTGAGATGGGCAAACTTCACAGCTACAGCATTGACCTGGGCAGTTATCTGCCTGGCAGGATATATGTGGCTGTTCAGACCATTGATGCACAGCATCAAGGCTCACCGTGGAGTGAAGAGGCGGTTGTTGAACACGTCATGCTGCCAGTGACATTCTCCCTGAGCAGTACAGCCATTAATTTTAATGACACCCTGACCGTGGGCTTTACTCCGCTGCCAGACTCTTACACCCGTAACTGGAAATGTGATGACGGAACTGTGGTAAGCCAGACTGCAAGCACAGTACGGATTTGCTTCAGCAAGCCGGGAACAAAACAGGTTACCATGACCGTTACTGCTCCTGACAGCCGTATGGAGCAATATACTGCAGCGGTTAAGGTAAGTGAGACAGGACTATCCGATGACCTTAAGCTGGATAACCTGAGCTACAACGTATATGCCTTGAAACGGGACTACTACGGAAACTATAACGGCATGCTGGGTGACTACACATTTGACGGTTATCTGGATGGCGTGAATGAAAATACCTTCTATCGTGGCGGTGAGGGCCTTACAGTCAGCAAGGCATCCGGCTTATGGGCGACAGGACTGGAGATTACAGAAGGCAAGTGGTATGATTATGACCACGACGGATGCATGGATTTTGTGTTCTATAACGGCTATCTTAACCGAAATCAGGATGGAACCACGTACATTACCGACGGAAATTCATATTATCTGCCTCACAACGGTACCGGAAACCTCAAGTCAAAGGTCCAGGATGACGGAGTCAGGTCCCTGTTCTACAATAGTTCTTCTAACGGACTCCCCATGATGAAGTTGGACTATAACCACAACGGTCACTATGATTATCTGGTATGTGATTACTCTCAAGATTATCCTTATACAATTTATATGTACAGCCGTCAGAGTGACGGTACATACGCAGCCAGTGATAATGTGAGCGGATTGGATTACACTTCAGTCTCATCGGAGGTAAAGACACAGGTTGTTGACGTAAACAGGGATGGATTTATGGATATAATGAAACTGGACTGGGAAAGGAATCATCCGTATAAAAGAGTATTGGCTTATCTGAATCAGGGTGACGGCCGGTTTGAGTGCATGGAGATTCCTTTTGAGCAGGAGATTGCCGAGAAGGATATGGGTGATGTGAACTATGTGGGTTCAAACCCCAACAATCCGCCACAATGCTCATTTGCCGATTTCAACAATGACGGATTCACGGATATTTTTGCATGGCGTGACATGGACGGTGCCCCGTACATTATGTATAATGTCAGGAACAGTTACTTCAGTGCTCCGCAGCTGCTGTCATGGGGAGAGCTGGAATCATATCAGTACAATCCCGGAGGCAGTTGGAACAAGAATACATGGAGCTGGGGCTATGAACTGGCCGATGTGAACAATGACGGATACATGGATATAGTCTCCATGCAGCTGAATGCAAAGGCCGGTACCAATAAATGGGGATTATATGTTCACTTTATGGGTCCCGATGGTGTTAAAGACCAGGGGTTCATAATACCGGAGATGTTCACCGACCTGGGTGCTTATGGTCAAGACGGTTTTGAGTTATTGCAGATGCCCGGACGGCTGATGATTCTGAACCATTGGATGCATTATGGTTATGTCAACGATAATGGCAATGAGGTTGGTAATTATTATGAATGCCTGCCTATTACCGGACCAGACAACTGCCGCCCGCAGGCTCCGTCTGGAGTGCGGGCTGTGCAGACTCAGGACGGGCTGCTCATAGAGTGGAACGATGCTCAGGATGACCATACCTCCGGTGTCCAGATGCGCTATAACGTATCGGTAAAACATGCCGGACAGTCAGGTGCCGGTGCATTCGTTATCTCACCGCAGAACGGGCTCAATGCCGATGCGGCTTATCTACCGAATTATACTTATGTCAAGGCCACAAGGTATCTGGTGCCGATGTCGGCACTGTCGGCCGGTGATTATGAGATACAGATTCAGGCCATTGACTTGTGGAACAGCACAAGTGAGTTTTCTAAGCCTGTGACAGTATCGATAGACCGTTATGTGATTGACGCTCCCACACTGGTGAGCCTGGGTGATGACGCATTGATAACCTATATGGGTAATGCATCTGCTGCAACACCTACATGGAACTTTGACGGCGGTACAGTGGTAAGTGGCAGTGGTTACGGACCATACCGTGTAATGTGGAATGATGGCGGAACCAAGACCATAAGCCTGACAATTAGCGGCAAGACATACGAGCGTATGCTTGTGGTCGATGTCAATGATGCAGAGGTGTGTGTTCCTGAGTACCTGTTTGAAGGTGCCACATCACAGGTGGATATTCCTTCCGGGATTACTGTTCAATGGGAGGTTTACATTGATGGAAAATACAAGCGTCTTACCGCAGGCGGCATTAGCGGTACGGACCGCAGGCTCTCTGTATCGGATGGAAAACTCTTTGCCGCCAAGGGCAAGGAGAGCCTGGGTAATGTCACCCTCAGGCTAACGCTCATCAATGCCAACGGTACCACTAAGGTGGTGGAACAGCCTGTAAGTATTCTGTCGGCCGACAATATGCCAGCCATAACTCTTGTCACATCCGATGCTCAGGGACATTATGTGATAGGTTTCCAGGCTTCGGACTATTATTTTGAAGGCGTACGTATCTATAAGGAGAGCAATGTGTCGGGGCAGTTCATCGAGCTTGGTACGGTAGATCCGCTGACTGGCAGTTATACCGATCCTACATCAAACTCCGACATCAAGGCCGAGCGTTACAGAATAGCAGGTGTCATGAGAAACGGTACCCTTTCGCCATACAGCAAGGTCCATCAGACTGTCCATATGAACATTAACCGCGGTATTCAGGATAATACGTATAATCTGATATGGAATGCCTATAAGGGTGCCGATGTGGTCAGTTACAACATACTGCGTGGACAGTCAGATTCAGATTTGGCTCAGATAGCATCGGTTTCGGCTTCCAACCTGTCATAC
>CAJOLR010000002.1:18004-114250 GCA_905235565.1 uncultured Bacteroidaceae bacterium
GCATCCAAGCCATACTATGCCATTGAGTATGTCCTGGCTGATAATGCGGCACAGGCACCCAGAAGGGCTCCGGGTTCAGTCACGGGCCGAAGCAACGCCGTAAGCACCCAGGCTGTACGTAATGTGACATACGTAACCGGACTCTCAATTCTGTCGGCCAGCGGATCTTACTCTACGACCGCCACCAATCCGTCTGTATATCTGTATGCCGAGTTCTCACCGGTATCGGCCACTTACAAGACAGTCAGATGGGAGATTGTCTCCGGTACGGGACTGGCCACAATATCCGAAGAGGGACTCCTTACCGCTACGGTTCCCAACCGCGGCGGTACGGTAACGGTACGTGCTACAGCTCTTGACGGATCGGGCATGAGCGCTACAAGGCAGATCTCAATCGGCAGTATATCATGCTTCACCGTAACGTTCACAGACTGGGACGGTACTGTGATTGACGTCCAGACTGTAGAATCCGGACAGGGCGCAAGCCTGCCTGACGATCCGTTCCGTGCAGGTTATAAGTTCACAGGTTGGGACAAGGATGTTTCGGCTGTAACCGGCGACATTACGGTCAAGGCCATCTATGTGACACAGACTGCAGTATATGGCGTCAAGTCCGACAGCACGGGCGGAGAATCCTATAAACTGCTTGATTCTGAAGGGAATATCTATTTGGTAACACCGTCAGGATTATACAATATGCACGGAGTACGGCTCAAATAATAGAGTGTAATTATGCAGGTTACGTTTTATTTGAGGTAAATTGCATCGTCAATACTATTTCAGATGAGCATTATAATACCTGTTTTCCTGATAGGTGTATCGGTATGCTGGTACCTGGTGAGGGCATTAGACCTTCTAAGGCTTCCGTCACCGTCCAGACTGCAGATGCTGCTGGGATTCATTTTCATCTGGTGGGGCGTTTCAACACTCAAGGATATTGTTATTTATCTGCCGGTAACCGATACTGCTGTTGTGTTGGACCATGTGTTTTACATAGACGGTTGCGGGGCTGTTACGTTTGCCCTGTTCCTTATGGAACTGACGTCACCTGGGTGGATAAGGCTCCGCCGTGTACTTTTGCTGTCGGCACCATTCCTGCTCTTCCTGCTGTTGCATTTCCTGTCTGATTCAAGTTTGCTGCATAAGGTCTTTACTGTATTCTTTGTGACATTTGCATGGCTTGCCGTCTTTTATGCTGTTTACAAGAGCCGAAAGTACAGGAAGGCCATCCAGGAGACCTACTCCAATCTGGATGACGTGGATATATCATGGATATGGAAGATTATCGCCGCATTCATTGTATGCCAGCATGTGTGGTGGGCCGTATCGGATAAACTTGATGTGCTGGCAGACTCATTCTACTATGTGAGTTCACTTGTATGCTGGTGTCTGGTAATGCGAGGAGTTAACCGTATGCGGGCGCTCAGATTGCCTGACTATCCGGGATATGACGGCAAGCAGGCATTAGCCGAACCTAAAACGGCCGAGACTCTGAACACACGTAAGCGTACATCAGTACTGCATGGCCGGTTGGAGAAGCTAATGGAGGATGAGGAACTGTACACTAATCCGGACCTTACGCTCAGCAACCTGGTCGAGCGGCTTGGTACCAACCGTACATACCTGTCTGAATACATTTCAACAGAGCTTGGAACCACATTCTATGATTACGTTAACCGTCTGCGCATAGAACGCAAGGTGATACCTATGCTGCTTAACGGCAACAATAACTATTCGTTGGAGTACATCGCCGAGCAGGCAGGATTCAAGAGCCTGTCCACATTCCGCAGGGCATTCAAGAAACTTACAGGACATCTTCCGAGCGAGTATGTGCGCCTGAATTCCGGCAGCTGAGGCTGCGGTCAGTGAGCCTGGGCCAGGTACAGCTCTGACCATCCGGGTAAGGAGGGAAGGGCGGCTTTGAAATAACCGTCGGTCAGTGTCATCAATGTCACAGACTGTTTAGTCTATTGATGCATCCATCAACATCGCCCATTGAAAACTGTTCTTATCCGTTGTCAAATATTGTGGAAGATATAGGAATCTGTTCTTTTAATTACCTTATATTTGCAAGATAAAGAGCAGAAGATGAAAAGAATGGTTTGGGCTGCCCTGATGGCGGCGGTAATGTTGAGTTGTCAGGCGGATCCGTATGTGATACGCACTACAAACGGTAAGGTCCGTGGTTTTGACGAAGAGGGCACGATGGCATTCAAGGGTATTCCTTATGCCAGGGCCGAGCGTTGCATGCCACCTGCTCCGGTAGAGAAATGGGATACCATACTGGATTGTACCCAATGGGGACCTCAGTCATTGCAGGGCGGACGTATCCAACGCGGAAGCAGCGAGGACTGCTGTGTGCTGAATGTATGGACCTCAGACACCAAAGGCCGCAAACCGGTCATGTTCTGGTGCCACGGAGGCGGATTCGACTCGGGCACATCGGCCTGGAACCCCGGTATGGGTCTGGCCAAGAAGGATGTGGTTGTGGTAAGCCTTAACCATCGGCTGAATATCATAGGATTCCTGGACCTTTCGGCCACCGGCGACCCCAAGTACAAGTACTCGGGCAATGTAGGCATGATGGATGCCGTCAAGGCCCTTGAGTGGGTGCGCGCCAATATCAGCCGTTTTGGAGGTGATCCCGATAACGTGACCATATTCGGTGAGTCAGGTGGCGGCGGCAAGGTGGGAACCCTGATGTGCATGCCTGCAGCCAAGGGCCTCTTCCACAAGGCAATCATAATGAGCGGTACTATATTGAACGTCAATACCAAAGCCATGACCGAAGAGTTGGGGCTTGCGGTCCTTGACCAGTTGGGAATTCCGCACAATGAGCCTGACCGCATAAAGGACGTTCCTTATGACCAGCTTTATCAGGCAGGTCAGCGCGCTCTGGCAGCAAGCGTGGGCACTCGTACTCCGGGAACGCCTATCATGTGGGGGTTTGGTCCTACGCCCGATGGCGAAGTGCTGCTCCAGCAGCCTTTCCAGCCCGATTTTGCAGATATTTCGAGTGATATACCTCTGGTAATAGGCACTACATTCAACGAGCTTCAGCGTAGTCAGTATAACCGTGTTATGACTCTGAATGAGGCCAAGGATGCGGTCCGTGACACATTCGGCGATGAGACCGATGCATACGCCGAGGCGTTAGCCAAGGCATGGCCGGATTATATTCCGCAGGACCTGCCGTCCATAGACCCGCTTTTCCGTGCCAAGACTGTTATTACGGCCGATGCCGCATCGGCCTCCAAAAACGCTCCGGTCTATAACTATATGTTTACCTGGAAGTCTCCTTCCACACGTGTGTCGGCACATGGTGCAGAACTTAATTTCTGTTTCAACACCCTGCATCTGGCCGGGCGTGACCTGCCCAACCCGTCGGAGTCGGACAAGATTCTGGCAGACCGTATGGCACAGTCATGGGCCAATTTTGCACACACCGGCAATCCTAATGTGGAGGGACTGCCTCAGTGGCATCCTTATACTATGGAAAACGGCGAGTGCTTCATGTTCGGCCCGGAGATAGAGATTCGCCACAACTTTGACCGCGGGCTGCAGGAAATAATCAACCGTCATTGCTTTACCAAACTGGATGCGTTCCGTGCCACGGGCTCATTAAGATAAGGCTAAACGAGATGATAGTAGCTATAGTTCAGAACAATCCGTCAAAGGGTAATACAATAGCAAATCTGACCGGTCTTGACCGCCTGATAGGTGACGGGTGCGGGGCCGATATCTACGTGTTGCCTGAGATGTTTGCCACGGGTCAGTACATTGACCCGCGTCAGGTTGTTCAGGCTATGGACGGAGAGATAGTTGAATGGATCCGCAACAAATCCGTCAAACTGGATGCTGCGGTGTGCGGAACACTTCCGGTCCTGGACAACGGTCATACCTATAACCGTCTCTGTTTCTGCATGCCGGACGGTCAGATGGTTTGTTATGACAAGCACCACCTGTTTACATACTCCGGCGAGAGTGAGAATTTTACTCCCGGCAATGACAGGGTCGTGGTCAACTTCCGCGGACTCAGGATATTGCTGCTGATATGCTATGACCTGCGATTCCCGATTTTCAGCCGTAACAGGGATGATTATGATGCCGTCATCTATCCATCCAACTGGCCCGATAAGCGAATACTGGCCTGGGATACGCTGTTGCGCGCCAGAGCTATCGAAAATCAGTGCTTTGTCATCGGTGTAAACCGTTCTGGCAGCGATGAATTCGGTTTCTATCCCGGGCACAGTGCCATTATAGGGCCTTATGGAGATACAATCGTCCAGACAGACGAGTCTGCCGTTATGGTATCGGCCGAACTTGATATGGAGCGGCTATACAGGTTCCGTGCCAAGTTCCCGGTGCTTCAGGATGCTGATTTGTAACCTTACACCGGATGATGCCCGCCGCGCCATCCGGATAAATATCAAGACCCAGCTGCTGATGATTGTAATTTGCGCAGTAGGGATTGCGCATTAGTGACAGTCCAAGCGTCCCTTCGTGCCGGGCGCCCTAATTCGCAACTGTGATGCTGTTTTTTAGTTTCAGGATACGGCGCACACTCTGGTTAATGCGCTCCTCGGTGAGCGTTCCCTTCCGGACGGCAGCCACAACAGCATCAAACGCCTCCACAAAATTCTGAGGGCCGAGCACAATGTCCACGCCGGCCAGGATGCAACCCACAGCAGCCTCCGCATTGCCGTACTGCTGGGTGATAGCGCCCATCTCCATTGCATCAGTAATGATAATATTTTGATAACCGAGCTCTTTGCGCAGTTTGTCCTTCAGTATGACCGATGACATGGTAGACGGAATGTCCGATCCGATCACATTGGGCGCGGCAATATGTGCCGTCATAATGAGCTGGCATCCCCATTTGATGCCCGCCTTAAATGTAATCATCTCACAATCAAGCATCTGGGACCAAGTCTTAGGTGTGCTGGCATAACCAAAATGCGTGTCGGCTTTGGTATCGCCGTGCCCTGGAAAATGCTTCATGCAGCCGGTGATACCGGCATCTTTCAGTCCCTGCAGGTAATTTGTAACCATGGAGGCTGCCACAGCCGGATCATCGCTGAAAGCGCGGGCGCCGATAACGATATTATCCGGATTGGTATTGACATCGGCCACCGGAGCAAAGTCTATATCAAAACCGTAGCGCTTCAGGTAAGTGCCTATGGTATTACCGCATTCGTATGCATTGGCGGGATTACCTGTGGCACCAATCGAACCCATTGACTCATAGGTCTTCACATTAAAATTGCTATTGTGTCCGATACGGGCCACACGGCCGCCCTCCTCATCGATGCAGAGCAGGGGAGAGCCTTTAAGACTCCTTATCTGAGGGATGAACTCCTCCAGCTGGGCTTCGTCCTCAATGTTGTGCGCATATAGTATGATGCCGCCTACAGGATAATCCTGGTTCACAGCCCGCATCGTAGCATTCACAGCCTGCAGTTTGATATCTGCAAGACTGACTACGCTGGCATCGATACCGCCCGACTGATTGAAATGTATGGTCGTGTCAAGGCACTCGGGCCGCACATAGAACATCTGTCCTACCTTCTCGCGAAGCGTCATCTGCCGCAGTTGCGCATCAATTTCATCCTCTTGCGTTTCAATGACTTCATCATCGTCGTTTGAGCACGATGTCAAGAATGTAAAGCCGCAGAATGACAGGATGGCGGCAAGCATCCACAGTTTCAGTTTCTTCATCGTTATATACTATTTCAGGTAATCCCGCAGGTTGATTGTGCCGGCATCGCTCTCAATATTCAGTGCCGGAACAGACTCCACCATCCTTGCGGCATCCGCCCGACAGCACCATCATGATTGCTGCCGATATCAATATTGTACGTTTCATGAAACAAAAGTACAAAAATGTGTCATTCCAGCAGCATTCTGATATCTGCAATGATTTGCAGATCGGCCGGCAGCCACTCCACGCTGTCCAGCTGGCGGGCCGATAACCAGCGCGCCGCCTCATGCTCCTTGAGCGTAAGCTGGCCGCTCTCAACATGACACCAGTAGCAGTGCATGGTCAGATGAAACTGTGGATAATCCCACTCAATGGTCCTGACCGGCCGCTCCACGACAATGCGGGTCTCCAGCTCCTCCCAGATCTCACGCTCCAGTGCTTGCCCGGGACTCTCACCCGGCTCCATCTTGCCGCCCGGAAACTCCCACAGGTCCTTAAAGTCACCGTACCCCCGCTGCGTGGCGAATATCCGCCCGTCGGCATCGTGAATTATTGCGGCTGCTACCTCAATCTGCTTCATATTCCAACCGCTTCAAGCCACCGCTCAATCTCATACAGTGTCGCTCCGGCCGTATCGGCCAGCTTGCGTGCCACCGACTCTGTCGTGCCAGTGGCCGGAAAATATGCTACTAAAGTTTTCATGTTTCAAAAATACAAAAAAATGACGCAAAGGGGTCAATTGTATCATTTGGGGTGGTGGGCTGCCCAGAAGTCAGCGGCGGCCTGCATGCAATCGCAGAGCGCCTTATTCACCTCCTCCCAGTTGTCATCATTGATCTCGATGGTAGGATTCTCAGGAGTTCCGCCACCGGTCTGGATGACGTAGAAATCCGTGCGTCCATCGGCATAAACCACATACTCCTGCCGCTTGTTAAGCTCCGCCATAATCTCATCCTTCCGATCCGGAGGGGTAGGGATAATCTGACAGTTCATCCAAGGATACTCGTTGGCCGTCAGCAGCGGGTATTTGTTGCCGTATGGGCCTGTGATTTGGGTTGTGGTGAAGGTGTATTTAGGTATATCTACGTGAATTTAAGCAGGTTGGTATTTAAGGAATGCTCAACTTGACGCATGCTATTGTCAAGAACAGTTTTCTTAAGCTGACATTCCCATATCACAACAACCTGCCAGCCAGCATCATGCAGGGCCTTGTATTCCTGCTGGTCGCGCTCGCGGTTACGCTTCACCTTTGCCATCCAGAAATCAGTGTTGCTTTTAGGTACAGAATATAGGCTGCAACACTCATGCCCGTGCCAGAAGCATCCATTCACGAATATGGCAGTGCGGTACTTGCGCAGCACAATGTCCGGCTTCCCCGGCACGCTCTTCACGTTAAGCCGATACCTATACCCGTGACTCCACAGCCAATGCCTGACCAGCAGTTCCGGCTTAGTGGCCTTACCGCGAATCCTTGACATGCAGTAGTGCCGTTGCTGTGGGGTCAAAACATCCGGCATTTCACAAATCAAATGATATAATATTTAGGCAGAGATTCTTGTTTCTTCCTTACCATCTGGATGAATCCAGTCAAATCACTGATGGACGGTTGGTATTCAATAGGGAAAGACGAAATATATTGACGTGGAACCACAAGAGTTAATCTGGAATCCTGCATCTCTTTAAGCTGGTTTTTGGAAACTCCTTGTTGTAACGTGAAGAGGTATTTTGTATCAACTCTGTCTGCCTCCGAAAGAACCTGGCGCCATCGGTCCTTGCATGTTGTCTTTGCTCCTAAAACCACAAGATCGTCTGCCGGGAAATGAAGGTTATGATAACATTCAGAATTAGGGAACAGGAAGTCTGGCTTTTTGTTGTCCTCTGTTATAGCTTGTTCCTCAAAAACAAGCTCATTGTGCGTGAATATGTCTGCCAAATGATGCTCCAGAGATTTGCCCGCACGTGATTTACGGCGGTTAAGCACTTCGTTCGCTATCTTTACGAAAGAATCAATGCTGTTAAAAGGATGGGATATCACATCTGAATAGACTTTCTCTTCCATATATTTGAAAAGACGATATTCGGTGTCAACCCAGCTTAACAACATTTCATCGGGTTTAGCCTTGAGTGCCCCTTCTGATATTCTATACGCTTCATTGAAACATTCTCTTGCACCTTGTGCCATCTGGCGTGTTTCGGGGAAGTGGCTGTATTGAGCAACAAACTGTTGGAGCAGGTGGTCAATTTTATCGTCAGGTTTAACATTACCTGCTACATCAATAATCTGATTGGTTTCTCCAGGAGAAAGATTGAAACTTGCAAAGAAATCATCAATATCATCATCCGAACTAAGCACATAACCCACATAGTCCTCCTCAGTGAATTTTGCTATTATCAGTAGATCACCAACATTGTCATCCTGCAAGAATGGAAAGCCACGGCCAAAACGGGTTACACGGTATTCATTGCGTGTACCCTGACCATAATACTTCATACAGCTATCCGTGGTAAAATCGTCCTGCCATTTGATCTGCACTATCTTTTCCTTGTTCTCTCCTTTACGTCCGGGCTCTTCAAACAACAACCTGGATGCACATTTAGGAATATAGAATCCGGCTTGGTGACTGCCTGTAGTGCCTGTGTCATTTCCAGTTATATAACGGCACCACGCAGCTTTTGATTGCTGCACGCTACGGATTGCAGAGTTCAGTATTTCACTCATAACCGTTAATGGTTTTAATTATTTGTTCAGAAACAGCGGTAATCAAAGGTACTATAACAGAATTACCGCATTGTCTGTAAGCCTGTACATCTGAGACCTGACTGAGTTTATAAGAATCAGGATATCCCATTAGTCTTGCGCATTCTCTGGGTGACAACCTTCTCGGATTCTTACCCTTACCTTGTGGAATAAGTATCTCAGAACCATCTTTGTAGTAACGGGCACTAAGAGTTCTGGCTATTCCGTTCAAGTCAACAAGACCATAGCCGAATCCGTTTCCTTTCTCACGATGCTTTTCTGCATAGTTCTGCAGATATGTCCACAGTTTATCACTCAGAGTGTATTTTGAATCAATATTGGGCTCTAATATTTCTTTAACACAACGTGTAGCTTCATGTTGTTCCGGGAACTCAAACTTCTCTTCGCCATGGAATATATCCTTGTTGAATCCCACAATCATTATACGCTCACGGTGCTGTGGTACATATGTCTGCCCATCCATCACTTTATAGTGAATTGAATAATTCAATTCTTCCAGTGTTTCACGAATAACCTTGAATGTGTTACCTTTATCATGTGAAGTCAGGTTCTTTACATTTTCCAGGTAAAACGCTTTAGGGCGATGGCGGCTTATAATATCGGCAACATCAAAGAAGAGTGTTCCTTGGGTTTTGTCTTTGAATCCGGTCTCTCTGCCAAGACTATTCTTTTTTGAGACTCCGGCAATTGAGAATGGCTGGCAGGGAAAACCTGCGCAGAGTATATCAAATGACTTGGGTATGAAACGCTTTGTGGACTGTTTGGTAATATCACCAAACGGAACCTCACCAAAATTGGCAAAGTATGTTTTTTGAGCATACTTGTTCCATTCTGATGAAAACACGCATTTTCCGCCTTGCGCCTGCATGGCTAGGCGAAAACCACCCATACCAGCAAACAAATCTATAAAAGTGAAGTTATAGGGTTTAGGATCTGGGAATGGAACTTTAAAGAAATCTGAGAAGAAAGGTGACATAGCCCAATCATCAGCTACACCTTTTTCAAAGTCAAACTTCTTTTCTCCATCTTCAATGTCCAGACTGTCAAAATAATCACGTATCGCGATGAGTATGTCATTGCGTATTTCTTCTGTTTCCTCGGTATCAGCTGTATCAAAGAATCCATTATGCAAATACTGGCTTAATACGGCCATATTGTTATCAAGGGAAGTCTCGCCGTATATTTTAACGCCAGATTCTGTTATCTCCTCCGGAAAATCAACTACACTAACTTTTTTCATTTTGTTTTGAATGTCTGAAACGCAAATTTACAAAAAAGCTTCAATGAGACCCCAGACAGAAGTCATGACATATCAACAGTTTTCTCTATCGTAAAACGACCTACGGTTTTCAGGTATTATAGTGCAGCTATCACCCCATCAAAATCATCCGTTATGCAATCAAACATCTTATACATCAGTTCCGGATCCTCCTTATCAGGAATATAGGCAATCACCTTCTTGCCGGCACCGGCCATCCAGCCGGCCTCGGTATGTGCGGAGCGGCCGCAGGGAAGTACCAGGACGCAGACATCGGCCCAGCGCATGGCATCGAAATCGCGCTGGAATCCGTATCGGGCCCATTCGTGGTCCAGGTGGGCGATGTAGTCCCGGGTGGTCCACTGCTCCCAGTTGGGGGCGACGTCGCGCCAGAAGAATCCGCCTTTGCCGTCGGGCGGGTTGCGGAAGTCAAATACCTGGTGACCTTGCTCGCGGAGTTTCTTTACCACTTGAGGCTGGTAGGGGTTCTTCCAGCTGGATGCTACGTATATCTTGGCCATAGTGTTGGGAATGGGTTTAGGTTTGTTGAATAACAAAAATAATACATTTATCCTATTTTGTTTTTAAAACTCTGCAAATAGAGTGATTTTTGGAAACGCAATAACCTTTGGCGATGTTTTCCCATTGACGTATTGTTCGCTTGGTAAAAGTGTCCCTTCAGACCGAGCGAACAATGCGTCAAGAAAATACCCTTTTTTAGCGAGGTTTACGCATCGGATATATAAGTATCTTTGCGGCATGATAAATCGTTCCAGCCTCTATTACATTGCCTCTGTTATCTGGGGCATTCCGGGAGTTATAATCACTGTCAAGGGAATATCGGCCTATTTTTCTGTCGATAAGGGTCAACTGTGGTGGCTGCTTGTAATCACTGCACTGGTTCTGACGGGATTCATTTTCATGTTCAGTAGGATTGTGGCCAGATACCGCAGGCTGATTCAGGAGCAGCCTGAGCGGACATCACCGCTCAAGACGCTCCCTGTGCGCGGGTGGGTGATTGTGGCGTTTATGATGTGTCTTGGAATGGCTCTCAAGATCATCGGTGTACCGGCAACTTTCACTGCTTCATTCTACAGCGGTCTGGGGCCCTCCTTACTCACTGCTGCCCTCCTGTTTTTGAAAAAGTGATGCAAAGGGGTCCTTTTCAGCAGTCGTTTCATTTGAGTTGCTCAAGGGCGCGGCACAGCTGGTCGGGGCAGGATGTGCCTTTGCCGCCGCAGTCTATGCCGTTCAGGCGGGCTATCACATCGTCTATTTTCTGACCGGCTACAAGGCGGCTGATTCCCTGCAGGTTACCGTTGCAGCCGCCCAGGAATGCTACCTGCTGGATTACGTCGTCATCGCTGGCCACTACGTCTATCAGTAGCGAGCAGGTTCCTTCTGTCTGATACTGTATGTGTTTCATATCGGGTGCAAAAATATAAAATGATACAAAAGAGGACTGCCCCTTTTGTATCATTTCATCAGGATGTCAAACATTCCCATGTCCTTGAAGTCCTGGGTGCGCTGGTCCTAATGTGCAAGTTTGTGATTTGTAGTTATTTTATGGCTTCAACCAACTGTTCGCAGATACTTTTCATGCCGCTGATTGAGGGATGGCCGTTCTGCTTCTCTATGTCATGCAGTTCTATCAGCTGAACGCCGTAATGCTTGCAGACCTCTCGCATGGACTCGTTTATCGGCTCACGGAGTTCGGAATTGAGGATTGAATAGATCTGTGCTTTGGGGTACTGTTTCTTGAGCATATCCAGAAGGCAGGCCAGGGCGGGACGGAAATTCTTGCAGTCGTCCTTGGTCCAGTCAGAATACTGATATTCGCCTATAGGCGCGTTGGCCCAGGCATCGTTGGTGCCGCCGAATACAAAGATTATGTCGGGGTTGCCAAGCTTGTCCACGCGTGATATGAAATTATTGCGTGAAGCGTCCATCCTGCCGTAACCGGTGCCGCAGATGGTGGTGCCGCCCCATGAATCATTCTTTTCAAGTTGGTAACCATTAGCCTTGATGTATAGGTCCCACCATGTCTGTGATACCTCCTTGACATCATTCCTGTCATTGGGGTAGAAAGGATTGTAACCTTCTGGGTTTACTCCCTGGAAAGTTGAATAAGAGTCTCCCAGGATTGATACTTTCTTGGTCTGTGCCTGAGCTGCTATTGCAGCGGCTGCAACCAGGACAAATGCTAATACCTTTTTCATATTCATATGTTTTATAATAAATATATTGCTTTTGACGCAAAGTTAATAAAGTTGAGCATTAAGGACAGTGCCTGATGCGTGGTTTTTGTTGCATTTGCTTTCAAATCAATTGAGAATGTGCAAGTATATACAGTCATTAATACTTAGTGTGGCGTGCGTCAGGGCAAACTCTCAGCCGGAAAACGGATGGCGTAAGGTGGAGCTGCCGCAGCAGGCACTGACATCAGCATAGAATCGGATTAAATCCTTACTTCACAGGTTATAGGCTTCGGTCTGACGCATTAGAGCCCTTTTGCGTCAAAACAGTACAGGACTGTCCCCAATTGTATCTGCAAAGAAACGTCGGTATTCAGACTCAAAGTTGGGTGTCAGTATGTTACGTCCCATGGCATCCATAATCTCCAGACTGGTCCAGAACCGGCCTCCGTCAAGCTCTTCGGCACTGGGATTGACCGGTCCGTCGTAGATGGCACGGAACACATACACCAGCTCTTTCTCAACTTTACTCTCGAACACGTAGTGACCCATAGGAGTGGCATCGGGCACGTTTATTCCCAGTTCCTCCATGACTTCACGACGGAAAGCCTGGTCAACGGTTTCGCCAAATGATATGTGCCCTCCCACAGCGGTGTCCCATTTGCCGGGCTGGATGGGTTTCCAGTCGGGGCGGCGCTGCAGGTACAGTTCTCCTTTTGAGTTGAACAGGTGCAGATGTACCACTGGATGCAGAACCTTGCGGCCGTCATGAGCCTGGCCGCGCAGTATCTTGCCCAGAACATTTCCCTGCTCATCGACAATTGGGAACAGCTCGTTGTCGTTGTCTCGATTCATTGTTGCTTCGTTTTTTCATATCAGCCCGCAAATATACGCAAAAAAACACAGTAGGGTCTGACCCATCCGTGTCGGTTCAGGAATGATGGAAATATTCAATAATCTTAAAGAGGTATCCTTATAAAAAACAAGAAAAGTGTATATTTGTAAAACTTATGTTGCATAGAAAACTACCCGTATGGAAAAATCATTGAAAAGATTCCTGACAGTTGCCGCTCTGGCAATCATCGGAGTGCCGATGTCGGCTCAGGAGACCGTTCCGGTTTACAGGAACACAAGTTATTCATTCCAGGAGCGTGCAGTAGACCTGGTGTCACGCCTTACGCTGGAGGAGAAACAGGCCCTTCTGGGCAATAATATGGCCGCAGTTCCGCGCCTTGGTATCAAACAGTACAATGTATGGAGCGAGGCTCTGCACGGAGTATTGGCCGGTGCCAACGCATCGGTAGGACTGCAGGGACCGACATCGTTTCCGGGCAGCGTAGCATTAGGTTCCACATGGGACCCCGATTTGCTGGAGCTGGAGGCATCGGTCATAGCCGATGAGGCCCGCGCCATTTTCCAGACCGGCACCAAGGGGCTTACATTCTGGAGCCCGGTGGTGGAGCCCATACGTGACCCGCGCTGGGGCCGTACCGGTGAGAGCTATGGTGAGGATCCGTTCCTGGCCGCAGTGATGAGCGGCGGATTTGTGCGCGGCATGATGGGCAGTGACCCCAACTACATCAAGGCCGTGCCTTGCGCCAAGCACTATTTTGCCAACAACAGTGAGTTTGACCGTCATGTAGGCAGTTCAAACATGGACAGCCGCGATATGCGCGAGTTCTATCTCTATCCCTACAAGGAGCTGATTGAGAATGACAACCTGCCGTCAATCATGTCATCGTACAACGCCGTGAACCACGTGCCTACATCGGCCAGCGGACTCTATCTGGATACCATTGCCCGCCGTACCTACGGCATGAAGGGTTACGTGACAGGTGACTGCGCTGCAATAGAGGATATCTACACTGGTCACTACTACGTGGAGACTGCCGAAGAGGCTACCGCCGCCGGACTCAAGGCCGGTGTGGACTCTGACTGCGGAAGTGTATATCAGCGTTACGCCCTGAGCGCACTGGAGAAAGGTCTTATCACAGAGGCCGATATGGACCGTGCCCTGGTAAACATGTTCATAATCCGTATGCGTACAGGTGAATTTGACCCCTTGATGAAGGTGCCGTACGCAAATTTCCCCGCCAGCACAGTAAACTCAGAGCGCAGCCAGGCCATTGCCCTGGAGGTGGCTACACGCACTCCGGTACTGCTCAAGAACGATAAGATTGCGGGCACTGAGACCAAGGCTCTGCCTATCAACCTCAATGATATAAAGAGTATAGCGCTGATAGGCCCGCAGGCTGACCGCGTGGAGCTGGGACCGTACTCCGGACGTCCCGAGCAGTCCAGCCGCACCAGCCCTTACGCCGGCATCAGCAAGTACATAGCCGACAAGGGTCTGGACATAGAGGTGACCCTGGCACAGGGCGGAAGCACCAAGAGCAAGAGCAACCTGCTATATGTCGCATATTTTGACCTTGAGAAGGCCGACGGCACCAAGACCCATCATGACGCCACCCAGTACAGTTCATCGTCCCAGGGTATCACCGTAGGTTCGGGTATGGGTACCGAGGAGCAGGTTCGTTCCATCGATGACGGCTCATGGACAGCATACGAGAACATTGACCTGATCAATGTGGACAAGATAACCATCGGCGCCAACATCCCCACCGAGGGCGGTATAATAGAGGTACACGTAGGTTCACCCGAGGGTAACCTGATAAGCACCATCGAGGCCACCCGTGCATCGGGCAAGAGGGTAGGCGGCGTGTACGGCGCCAGCACCCCTATGGAGGAGAAGGTAAACCGACTGGGTTACAACGGCCCTCAGACCCTCTATCTGGTCTACAAGGCCCCTGAGGACGAGGAGATTGACAATGAGGTGCTTGAGGCCGCACGTAAAAGTGACGTAGCCATAGTATTCGTGGGTACCGATGAGAACACCGCCACCGAGGAGGCCGACCGTCTAACCCTGAACCTGCCCGGTAACCAGGTCAAGCTGATCCAGGCAGTGGCTAAGGAGAACAGGAATACCGTAGTTGTGATGCAGACTCTGGGTTGCGTTGAGGTAGAGGACTTCAAGAACCTGGAGAACATTCCCGGCATTCTGTGGACCGGTTACAACGGCCAGGCACAGGGTGCTGCAATTCCTATGGTACTGTTTGGCGACGTTACCCCTGGCGGTAAGCTGAACGCCACATGGTACAAGTCCGTCAAGGACCTGCCTCCCATCACCGACTATACCCTGCGTGCCGGTAACGGCAAGCCCGGCCGTACGCTGTGGTACTTTACCAAACCGGTATCATACGAGTTCGGTTACGGTCTGAGTTACACCACATTCGAGTATTCTGACTTTACAATCAGCAAGAGTTCAATCACTCCCGATGATATGATAACCGTCAGTGTAAACGTAAAGAATACAGGCGATTATGACGGCGATGAGGTGGTACAGATCTATGTAAGGACCCCCGACAGCCCCGCATCGCTGCAGCGTCCCATCAAGAGGCTCAAGGGCTTCAGGCGCGTTACCATACCGCGTGGCCAGACCCGCCGCGTGGAGATTGAGATTGACTGCGCCGACCTCTGGTTCTGGGATATGGAGGGTGACCGCATCACCTATGATTCGGGCCGTTACCTGTTTGAGATAGGCTCTTCGTCACAGGATATCCGCGGAACAGTATCGGCCAATATGAACGGCAGGTTCACCCCGCAGCTCAAGACCGTAGTGGCCGATTGCCGTGTGTCGGTATTGGAGATTGGCCAGACCGCCCAGACCGTTACATCGGCCTGCCTTACCGATGACTCGTTCATCGGTCTGGACAAGGCTGCCGTAAAGTATCTGAGCAGCAATGAGTCTGTGGCAACCGTGGATGCTGCCGGCAAACTTACCGCTGTAGGTCCCGGAATAGCGTCAGTTACCGTAAGTGTTACCTATAACGGCAAGACCGTGAGTGATATCTATTCAGTCAAGGTCAATGCCGACCTGTCACTTGCCACACTCAAGAACGGCAGCAAGTCTATTTATAAGGCCGGACGCAAGCAGTTCAGCGTGCTGGGCAAGATGTCGTCGCAGGTCAGCGCTACTGCCAAGTCACAGAAGGTCAAGGTTGACGTCCAGCAGGCTCCGACTGTTCCCGGCACTGCCGTAGTCAAGGTGTCCGAGCCTGTTACCGGCGATGCCCAGACCTATTATGTAAACTTCGGTTCCAAGGGCGTAAGCGATGAGTTCAAGAACAACAGTCTGGCCCGCCAGTGGGATGTGTTGCGCCGGAATGATGACAACCTGTTGCTGGCTGACGGCCGATTAGAGATTACCGCTGCGGCCGGTGATATAAACGGCGCTGCCGATAACGGAGCCAACGTGGTGCTGCAGAGCGCCAACAGTGACTGGACCATCGATACCAAACTGCAGACAAACGCTCTGCCAACCGGTGCCCAGAACGCAGGCCTGGTGGCTTATCAGGATGATTCACACTTTGTCAAGTTCGTATATACGGCAGCCGGATTCCGCCGCGGACAGCAGCAGGCTGCTGCACCGGCAGCAGGCAGCCTCCAACTCTATGTTGAGGAGAATGGCGCATCGAAGAGTACGGTAAGCGTCAATCTGGCTGAGGCCGGTGTAAAGGACAACACTGTATATCTCAAGCTTGAAAAGGATGGCAGCGTTTATACAGCACTCTATTCGGTAAACGGCAAGCAGTGGATTCAGGCCGGTCAGGCGGATGTGACCCTTAAGGACATCCGGGCCGGACTGATAGCATGCCAGGGCGTCCAGAACATGCGTATGGGTATGCGTCAGGGCGCAGCACCTGCAGCCACACCGGCACAACAGCCGGCTGCACCTTTCAAGGCCTGGTTTGACTGGTTCAAGATAAAGAACAGATAAAACTGATGCTCTTAAGGCATAAATATAGCTGGAAACTGTTTCCTGTCATAATCATGTTATGGTGGGGAACAGCTTTCAGTTTGTATGCCGCAAGCCCGAAGATTGTTGATGCCAAACCGTATGATGACGGTTTTGTGATAGCTTCCACTGACGGAATGCTTTACTGGACAGATATTGACGGTGTCCATCTGGATAGTGTGAACCTTAAAACAGACATTGCCGGAATTGAGGTCGCTGACGGATCGGTGCTTGCTGTAAGTCCGGATTGCATGATTCTTAAGGTGGAGCGTAACGGCAAGAGCAGCCGACTCAGCCGCAAGCAGGTTAACGATGGTTCCAACCGTGTGGTAGGGATAGCCTGTTCAGGGGGCAATACGTTTGTGCTTACAAGATCTGGAATAATCCTTAAAACGACAGATTTTAAGTTATTCACGTCATTTGATTTCAATCTTACCTATACCGGCTATTATGAGCAGACCCGTTTCAGCGCGATATGTGCATCGGGTAACAGCATATTCATAGCAGGTATTTATGACAACGGACAGCCTGCCGTATTCACATCGACTGTGGGCAATATCTGGAGCGAACGCACACTTACCTATACATTTAGCGGTGAGATACTCTCATTGGAGCATCAACCTCTCTCGATGGCGTATGATTCCCGCATGGACCGTTTTGTGCTGGGCTGCACCGACGGCTATCTCTTCTACATGCCCGGTTGTTCCCACTGCAACTCCTTAGAGAGCAAGACCCACGCAGACATTACGGCGGTTGCCTTCAATTCAGGCTACTCTCTATTACGTTGAAACTTATGGTACTATGAGAAAAACCGCATGGTTTGGATTGGTTCTGCTGCTGTTTGTAGTGTTATGCAGGATGTTTACTCCTGTTGCGGAGTTCTATGCTGAATATTGCTATCCGGTAATATCGGTCTGTCTGTCATGGCCGGCCTCAATCCTCCCGTTTTCTCTTGAGGAGATAACGGTGCTGGTATTTGTGTTCCTGTTTATAGGCATAATCATTGTCTCTGTAAAGCGTAAACAGGGCTTTGTCTGTTGGCTTAAAAGAACTGCTATGCTGATAATGTGGATTGTGGTCTGGTTCTATATAAGGATTCACGAGAGTACTGGCAGCAGAAACGTGTCAGGATACTTGATGAAATACAGTCATGGATGATGGATTCCTACCTCAAGTCAAACAATGTCAGCGAGGGGGCCGATGACTACATCGGTGTGGTAGGGATGATTATCACTATGGAATCTGCAAAAAAGAAGTAAAGATGAATCATAATCCGTTGTTACCGTTTTTGGTAGAGGGTCGTGTTGAGGCCGGGTGCGATGAGGCCGGGCGCGGCTGTCTGGCGGGGCCTGTCTATGCGGCTGCGGTGATATTGCCGCCTGATTTCAGCAATGAACTGCTCAATGACTCCAAGCAACTGACAGAGAAGCAGCGCTATGCCTTGCGTCCCGTAATTGAGAAAGAGGCTCTGGCCTGGGCCGTGGGCGTGGTTGATAATCGGGAGATTGACAAGATAAACATTCTCAAGGCATCCTTCACGGCCATGCACAGGGCCATAGACCGGCTCAGGGTGCGGCCTGAGCATCTGCTCATAGACGGTAACCGTTTCATCCCGTATCCGGGCATACCGCACACCACCATCGTGAAGGGTGACGGCAAGATGATGTCCATTGCGGCTGCATCGGTCTTAGCCAAGACCTATCGTGATGACTTTATGAATAAGATAGCCCTTGAGTATCCCCAGTATGACTGGATGGAGAACAAGGGTTATCCTACAAAGAAGCATCGCGATGCCATTAAGCGATACGGAACCACTCCGTATCACCGTATGTCATTCAACCTATTGGGTGCCGGACAGTTATCGTTTGATTTCTGACACAATAATCAGATGCTTTGTTTAAATTTTTTATATCTTTGCAGTAAAGTCAATTTATCTGACCATGCTTAAGAAATGTAGAATCATATTGGCGGCGTTG
Source organism: uncultured Bacteroidaceae bacterium (assembly GCA_905235565.1). GTDB lineage: Bacteria > Bacteroidota > Bacteroidia > Bacteroidales > Bacteroidaceae > Colenecus. The sequence goes on from CAJOLR010000002.1 coordinate 36,748, forward strand.
TTCCTGATAGGGATAACACTGCTTTTTCTGGGCGTAGGCCACAACTGCTGGGGCTGGATGGCCAAACTCCAGTTCCTGCCTTCCCTGCTGGCCCTCAACCTGGCAGTCATAATAGGTGTAGTACTGCTCACCCTGCTTGTGGGCCGCATCTATTGCTCCGTAATCTGTCCGATGGGCGTATTCCAGGACCTGATAATCTGGATTCACCGCAAGTGCAGCAAACTGTTCACCAAAAAAAGCTTGAAATTCAAGTACTTAGGTGAGCACAAATGGGTGCGTTACGGCGTACTGGCGCTCTCAATAGTGTCGATAATAGCCAGCGGCCAGATGCTGATAGCGCTCATAGCCCCTTATAGCGCTTACGGACGAATGGTCCGTTCCATAGCCGCTATGGGGTCCGATACAATGACCCCCGCGCTGATCATAACCGGTCTGGTTACGCTGGTGATCATCTGCATCTGCGCCTGGCTGTGGGGCAGGGAGTACTGCAATACCGTCTGCCCGGTAGGAACCACGCTCAGTCTTCTGAGCAGGTTCTCGCTGATGCGTCCCGTAATAGATGAGAGCAAGTGCATAAACTGCGCCAAGTGTGCCCGCGGCTGTAAGGCGTCATGCATAGATTTCAAGGCACATAAGATAGATTACAGCCGTTGCGTGGACTGCTTCGACTGCATAGAGAACTGCGGTGATGGTGCACTCAAGTTCAAATACGTATGCAACCGTAAACCCGTCAAGGCCGATGCCCCCACAGATGAGGGCCGACGCGCATTCCTTGTAACCACAGCCGTAGTTGCCGCAGGTGCCGCCGCAAACGCCCAGGACCATATGCACGGTGGATTGGCCGAGGTAATCGCCAAGAAATCACCCGACCGCTCGGAACGTCTTGTACCGCCCGGATCAGGCAGCGTCAAGAGTTTCTATGACCACTGCACCGGATGCCAGCTCTGCGTGAGCGCCTGCAAGAATAAGGTGCTGCGCCCGTCATCGGACCTGGAGCATTTCATGCAACCGGTCATGGAGTACGACAAGGGCTATTGCCGTCCGGAGTGCAACGCCTGCAGCCAGGTGTGTCCGGCAGGTGCCATAAAGCCCGTGAGCGTGGAGCAGAAAATGGCTGTGCGCATAGGCGTGGCTCACGTTAATCTGGATCTCTGCCTGCCAGCAACCGGCAAGGACAGTTGCGGTAACTGCGCATATCATTGCCCGTCGGGCGCTATCAGGATGGTGCGCCAGCAGGGATCGCGCAATCAGATTCCGACAGTCTCCGAGGACCGCTGCATAGGCTGCGGTGCATGTGAGAACCTTTGTCCCTCACGCCCCATCAGCGCAATCACCGTAAACGGACTATCTATTCACCACAACGCTTGATACTATGGACAGAAGAGATTTCATCAAATATATGGGAGCAGGCGCAGCCGCTCTGGCGCTTGATTCATGCACACCCAAGGCCGCCAGGAATCCCGGCAAGACCGGAACGTCAAACAAGGACCTGCACGGAGAGATGCTGCAGAACTATCCCGGCATAGGCGTGCTGGGTTACGGTTGCATGCGCTGGCCGCAGAAACGTAACGAGCAGGGCCGTCAGGTTATTGATCAGGAAGAGGTTAACCGTCTGGTTGACTATGCTCTGGAGCATGGAGTGAACTACTTTGACACATCGCCCGTATATCTGGGAGGTGACAGCGAGCGCGCCACAGCCGAGGCACTTAACCGCCATCCGCGTGACAAGTGGATCCTGGCCACCAAGTTGTCGGTCTTTGGTAATTCCACGTTTGACGGTTGCCAGACAATGTACCGTCGCTCTCTTGAGATATTCAAGACAGACCATATAGACTACTATCTGTTGCACTCCATTCAGGACGGCAACGATTTCCGCAACCGTTTTGAGAATACCGGAATCATGGAATTCCTGGTTGCAGAACGTGAGGCAGGACATATCCGCAAACTGGGATTCTCGTTCCATGGCTATAAGGACGGTTTTGACCAGATGATGGCGCTGCACGACAAGTACCACTGGGACTTTGTGCAGATCCAGATGAACTATGTGGACTGGGAGCACCCCAACGGCCGAAATACCCGTGCCGATTACCTCTATGCAGAACTTGACAGACGTGAGATCCCCATCGTGATAATGGAGCCTCTGCGCGGCGGAGCCCTATCGGACGTACCGGCCCAGATTGCCGACCAACTGAAGGAACGTGAGCCAGAGCGCTCAATCGCATCGTGGGCGTTCCGTTATGTGGGCAGTTTCCCGCGTGTATTGGCCGCCTTGAGCGGTATGACCTATATGGAGCACCTGCAGGACAACCTGGAGACTTTCCTGGATTTCCAGCCGCTGGATGAGGATGAGAAGAAACTGCTGCTGGATCTGGCCACCCAGATGGAGAATTATCCGCTGGTCAAGTGCACCGCCTGCAACTACTGCATGCCTTGCCCCTACGGCATCAACATACCCGGCATATTCAAGTTCTACAATGACAACATCACCGCCGGCACATACGTAAAGAGCAAGGAGCAGGCCGGTTACGCCCGCGCCCGCCGCAAGTATCTGCTGGCCTACAACGAGGCCATCCCCACAGTCCGTCAGGCCGATCACTGCATCGCCTGCCGCCGCTGCGAGCGCGAATGCCCGCAGAACATCCGCATCCCGGACGAGTTGCGCCGCATAGACCGCTACATAGAATCGCTCAAACGTGAAACCATAGAGTGATACCGACAATAGAATACGTTCAGCAGAAGTTCAGGGAGTTTAACGTCACGATGTTTGACGGCAGACTCCCTGAACCTCCTGTATCCATTACCAATGCCAAGACCTATCTGGGCGTGTGCGCCTTCCGCAAGCACCGCAAATGGCACGGAAGACTGGAGTATTCGGACTTCAAGATACGCATAAGCCGGCGGTTTGACCTGCCCCAGGATGAGATTGACAACACCATCATCCACGAGATGATACATTATTACATAGGCCTTTTCAGCCCGGCCGATATGCCTGGTCACAGTGCTCTGTTCCGCAGTATGATGGCCGATATCAACACACGTTTTGGCCGACAAATCAGCGTGTCACACCGTTTGAGCGCGGAGCAGCAGGAGCAGGCAACCGATAATCGGCCCAAGAGACACATAGTGGCCAGGGTGGTTCTCAAAGACGGCCGCACCGGCATCAAGGTGATTCCCTGCATGGAGCGCCATATACGCCGTTACCGCCGCGGGATGATGGCCAGCGGCAAGATCAGCTCAATAGAGTTCTTTGAGACCACCGACCCCTTCTTTAACCGCTTTCCCAGCTCATCGGCCTTTACCGTCTACTTTCCGGATCCCGCTCTCCTGGCACAGCATCTCTCAGGCTTGCAAGAATGCAACTGAGTTGCAATAGTGCTCGTGTACCTTTGCAGCGGAAATCAAAAAAAGTACGCTATATGACACACGAACATCATCATCACGAAGAGGAAGAGGAGGAGGGCCGCGGCCGCATCATCAAAATCATCTCTGCAACGGTACTTCTGATAGTTGCATCAATAATTGAGCGCAGGACCGATTGGGCCGACTGGCAGTATCTGCTGCTGTTCATGGTACCTTATCTGATTGTAGGCTGGCAGACACTGAAGGAAGCCGCCGAGGCCCTTTTTGAGGGCGAGCCCATGAGTGAGGATTTCCTGATGAGCATAGCCACCATTGGCGCGCTTGCCATAGGATTCATGCCCGGGGCCGAAAACCAGTTTGCCGAGGCCGTATTCGTAATGCTGTTCTTCCAGATAGGCGAGGCGTTTGAGGAGGTGGCCGAGGGCCGGAGCCGCAAATCAATAGAACACCTTATGGACATACGTCCCGATACCGCCAATGTGGAGCGTGACGGAAAACTGCTTACCGTAGCGCCCGATACCGTAACGCCCGGCGAGATAATCGTTATCCGTCCGGGAGAGAAAGTTCCCATGGACGGAGTGGTTATAGAGGGTACGTCAAGCCTTGATACTGTGGCGCTTACAGGTGAGAGTATGCCCCGCAGCGTAAACAGGGGTGATGAAATCCTTTCCGGTTGCGTAAACCTGAACGGCTTGCTCAAGGTACGCACCACCAAGGCATTTGCCGAGTCAACCGTATCCAAGATCCTGGACCTGGTGGAGAACGCAGCCGGGAGCAAGAGCCGCAGCGAGAGTTTCATAACCCGGTTTGCACGCATATATACTCCTATAGTAGTGGGCTTGGCAGTGCTTGTGGCTGTGATTCCAAGCCTGATAACCGGCGAGTGGGCCACATGGATCTACCGTGGCCTGCTGTTCCTGGTGGTATCGTGCCCCTGTGCTCTGGTTATTTCGGTCCCGCTCACATTCTTTGGCGGACTGGGCGGTGCATCCCGCAAGGGTATTCTTATCAAAGGCTCCAATCTTCTGGATAAACTGGCCGGCGTAAAGACCGTGGTGTTCGACAAGACAGGCACGCTTACCGAGGGCGTGTTTGAGGTGACCGCCGTGCATCCGCAGGAGATTGACAACAATGAACTGCTGCACCTGACCGCGCATGTGGAGCGCCATTCCACTCATCCCATTGCAATGGCTCTGCGTAACGCCTATCCCGATGAGCAGGATGACTGCGTGATAACCGATGTCCGGGAGACCGCGGGTCACGGAATCATAGCCAGTGTAAACGGCAGGAGCGTGGCAGTGGGCAACAGCAAACTGATGGAGAAAGTGGGTGCGGAGTGGCATCCATGCCACCACACCGGAACCATAATCCACGTGGCGATAGACGGTGTTTATGCCGGTCATATAGTGATATCAGACCGCATCAAGGAGGATGCCTCCCGGGCCATTGCCGACCTTAAGGATGCAGGTATCAGCAAGACGGTAATGCTTACGGGCGACCAGAAGGCGGTTGCCGCAGCCGTTGCAGCAAAAGTCAAGGTTTACGAGTATCACGCCCAACTGCTCCCGGCCGATAAGGTGAGCATTGTTGAAAGACTGCTTGCAGGCGGAACGCTGGCATTCGTGGGCGACGGCATAAACGATGCTCCCGTGCTTACCCGCGCCGACATAGGCATAGCAATGGGTGCACTGGGATCGGACGCCGCAATCGAGGCCGCCGATGTGGTGCTGATGGATGACAAACCCTCCAAGATAGCGCTGGCCGTGCGCATAGCCCGCCGCACCATACGCATAGCAAAGGAGAACATCTGGTTTGCCATAGGAATCAAGATTGCCGTACTGCTGCTGGCAATCCCCGGCCTTGCCACGATGTGGATGGCGGTATTCGCCGATGTAGGCGTAACCGTGCTGGCAGTCCTCAACGCCATGCGCGCCCTCCGCATCCGCTGAAAATTGCACATTAGGGACTGGCTCTAATGCGCAATTTACAATCAGAGGGGATGGTTCCGTCCGGTAAATTTGTATATTTGCCCCAAAAATAGCGCTATATGAGAAAAGACAGAATATTTGCAGCCTTGATGGCAGTGGTAATATCAGGTGCAGCAAATGCACAGACAGTGAGCGGTAACGTAGAGGACGGTTTTGATGTAAAGGCCGGCAAAGTGACAATGAGAGTCAACGCCAAGGAAGGTGGCAAGATTATCTCATACAAGTACGGTGAAACCGAGATGATTTCACAGCTTCGTATGCAGAACCAGTACGGCAGCACCTTCTGGACCAGTCCTCAGAAAGAGTGGAACTGGCCTCCTGTAACAGAGTTTGACCGTGCCGCCTACAATGATGAGTCACATCTTTGCAAACGCACTTTCGGCGATAACACCCAATCGCTGTTCCTTACCAGCCAGATAGGCCGGAAACTGCCGTTCCAGATACTCAAACAGTATGCACCAGACCCCAAAGGCAAGTTTATCCGAATATCATATACCATAATCAACAAAGGTGACGAGACCCGGAAAGTGGCTCCTTGGGAGATAACACGAGTCATATCCGATGAGGAGGCCCTGATATTCTTCGATGCTCCAGTAGAGAGCATCACTCCGGCCAACCTTATCCCGTTCAAGGGTGAGGCCGGCGCTTCATGGTACAATTTTGAGACAGGTGGCCAGAACCGAAAGATCAATGCCGATGGCAAGGGCTGGCTGGCATACGCCGCAAACGGCCTGCTTATGATCAAGAAGTTCGATGACCTGACCCCCACACAACCCGCGCCTGATGAGGCCGAAATACAGGTATACGTAAACCAGGGCAAGACATACATAGAATTGGAGAGCCAGGGAGAGTACAAGACTCTGGCCCCGGGCGAGGGATTTACTTGGGATGTTGACTGGTATCTGATTCCTCTAAAGGATAAGGCAGAGCCTTCCAGGAAGTTACTCAAGCTTGTACGGAAGACCATCAAGTAAAAGGTGACATGGGGAAAATCAAATCATTTCTTGAAAGGAAGAACATTGTAATATCGGGAAAGCGTTACGGAGTAGATGCTTTGGGGGCTATGGCGCAAGGACTCTTTGCGTCACTTCTGATAGGTACGATCATCGCTACCATCGGCGAGCAGACAGGATTGCAGTGGCTGGTCGATATAGGCGGTTTTGCCAAGAGCATGGCAGGTCCGGCCATGGCAGCCTCGATAGCCTATGCGCTGGGCACGCCTAATCTGGTGCTTTTCTCAATGCTTGCAGTCGGTGCTGCAGCCAACAAGTTAGGTGGCGCCGGCGGTCCGCTTGCGGTCTATGTGGTGACTGTTTTCGCATCCGAATTCGGCAAGGCCGTATCCAAGGAGACCAAGATTGACATTCTGATTACACCTCTCGTGACGATAGCAGTAGGTGTAGGCCTTTCTTACTGGTGGGCTCCCGGTATCGGTGCTGCTGCCAGCAGTCTCGGACACGTCATAATGTGGGCAACGACCAAACAGCCATTCCTTATGGGTGTTCTGGTATCGGTCATCGTAGGCATGGCTCTGACCCTGCCGATAAGTTCGGCGGCAATATGTGCTGCGCTCAGTCTGACCGGTCTTGCCGGTGGAGCCGCCCTGGCGGGTTGCTGCGCCCAGATGGTTGGATTTGCGGTACTCAGTTTCAAGGAGAACCGATGGAACGGAATAATATCACAGGGCCTGGGTACCAGTATGCTTCAGATGGGCAACATTATCAGGAATCCCAGGATATGGATTGTCCCCACATTGGTATCGGCCATAACCGGCCCCCTGGCTACCTGCCTTTTCCGGTTGGAGATGAACGGTCCCGCCATTGCATCGGGTATGGGCACATGCGGTCTGGTAGGCCCGATAGGAGTCTATACCGGTTGGATGCAGGAGATTACGGCCGGTACCCGCACGATGGTTGGAACAGCCGATTGGATAGGGCTTATAGCAATCTGCATAGTCTTGCCGGCTATACTTACCATTCTTTTCGGTGTGACGGTGCGCAGGGTCGGCTGGATAAAGGAGGGCGACCTCAAGCTTGACTGACAGTGAAGATTGAACTGGCAGGGAACTACAGTTACGGGAGGATGGTCAGGTCATCCGTCCCGTCTGTCCTTATGATGCTGATAACGGCCATACTGTTCCTGTTCCTGGCCAGGCCTGTTGCCATACTCCTGGGGGCCGAAGGAGAACTGGTGGACCTGTGCGTCACATATAGCCGCATTCTGGTACTGGTGCTGCCGTTGTTTATGTGCCAGATGGCTTTCCACTCCTTTTATTTGAGCTGGGTTCAATATTTGTCCTACCCGTATTCCTTGGACTTGACGGGGTCTGGCTTGCTGTCGATGCAGCCGATGTCCTGGCTCTGATAATGTCGGTAATACTTCTTGCCGTATTCCGTCGTCGTTACGGATACTGAAAAAAAACTCCGGCCTTGCGGACCGGAGTCTTGATTGTCTTGGGCAAGAGATTTATGCCTCGGCGGGAACTGCCTCTTCAGCAGGTGCCTCAGTAGCCTCGGCGGGTGCCTCCTCTGCTGCTGCTGCTTCTGCTGCAGCTGCCTCGGCTGCTGCCTTGGCCTCAGCCTTCTTGGTAGCCACCTTCTCAGCGATAGCCTCGTTTACCTTCTTTTCTGCTTCCAGTTTAGCCTTGCTCTGCTCGCGCCTGGTCTGCTCATCCTTAACGGTGATAGCCTTCAGAGCGCTCTCCTTAGCCTGCTTCCAGGCATCGAACCTGGCCTGAGCTGCTGCCTCATCGAATGCGCCTTTCTTGACGCCACCCTTGAGGTGCTTCATAAGATACACACCCTCACGTGACAGGATGTTACGTGCGGTGTCGGTGGGCTGTGCGCCAACCATTACCCAATACAGGGCTCTTTCGAAGTTCAAATCTACTGTAGCGGGATTGGTGTTAGGATTATAGGTACCAATCTTCTCAATAAACTTTCCATCACGTGGAGCTCTGGAGTCTGCAATTACGATTGAATAGAAGGCGTAACCTTTGTGGCCTCTTCTCTGCAATCTGATTTTTGCTGCCATAAGTTGTTGTTTTTATTGAATTTATAAATGATTTGAATAACCGTTATCCCGTAACGGTGCCGCAAAGGTAGTAAAATTTGGCGAACTCACAATTAATCTGTGCTTTTTAATTTTTTCCGATAAAAATGTGATTTTGATACGTTCCGAGAATTAGAAATATCTTACATTTGTGGAATAAATCGGATCAGGAGTATTAATGACTCAGGAAATAAGGCACGACGGTATTGTGGACTCTGTTGAAGGTCAGACTGTTGTTGTACGTATTACCCAATCATCAGCTTGTGGAGGGTGTCAGGCAAGGAGCATTTGTCACGCTGCCGAATCCAAGGATAAGCTGGTTGAGGTGAATTGTACCGATGCCGGCAGCCTGCAGATCGGGCAGACGGTAACGGTGGCCGGTGCGGAGAGTCTTGGCATGAAAGCCGTGGCTTTCTCATTCGGGCTGCCTCTATTGCTTTTATTGGCCGCACTGATTACTGCTGTGGCTGTCACAGGCAGTGAAAAGGTTGCGGCTATAGCAGCGTTGGGTATACTGTTGCCTTATTATATCGTGCTGTTCCTGCTCCGTGACAGGATTAAAAAGGACTTTCAATTCAGTATCAAACTTTAAACTGTATATGACGTTTATTTTGACAGCTGTCCTTGTACTAGGTGCCACCGGACTTGTTTTGGGACTGGTGTTGTACCTGATATCCAGGAAGTTCAAGGTTGAAGAGGACCCCAGAGTGGGTCAGATCACCGAACTGCTGCCCGGTGCCAACTGCGGCGGATGCGGATTCCCCGGTTGTTCGGCTTTTGCCGCTGCTTGCGTCAAGAGTGACTCAATGGAGGGCCTCAAGTGTTCGGTATGTAAGAGTGAGGTAATGCAACAAATCGCATCCATAACAGGTCATGCGGTAGAGGTTGGAGTTGAGAAGGTTGCTGTGGTCCGTTGTAACGGATCGTGCCAGAACCGTCCCAGGACTCGTGTATATGACGGGGCCAGGAGCTGCGCCGCAGCTGCACTGATGAACGGAGGTGAGACGGGTTGTTTCTTTGGTTGCCTGGGTTGTGGTGACTGTGTGAAAGCCTGTAAGTTTGATGCCATACAAATGGATGCGGAGACAGGTCTGCCTGTTGTGGATCAGGATAAATGTACCGCTTGCGGCGCTTGCGCCAAGGCTTGTCCCCGTACCATCATCGAACTGCGCAACAAGAACAAACTGGACCGCAGGGTTTACGTGAGTTGTGTAAACAAGGATAAGGGCCCGATAGCCAAGAAGGCTTGCAGCGTAGCATGCATAGGCTGTGGCAAGTGCGTCAAGGCATGTCCGTTCGAGGCCATCACCCTTGAAAACAATCTTGCATACATTGATTTTGAAAAATGCCGTTTGTGCCGCAAGTGTGTGGATGAGTGCCCTCAGCAGACAATTACGGCTGTCAACTTCCCGCCCAAGAAGGTTGCAGTTCCTGCTCAGCCTGCCCAGACAGACCAGCCGGTTCAGACAGACCAGCCGGCCCCGGCCGAAAATACGGTAAAAGAATAACAACATGGCTATGAATACATTTAAAATAGGTGGCGTACATCCCGAGCCCAATAAGCTTACGGCCGACAGGAAGATAGAGACTCTGGGACTTCCCAAGCAGGCTGTATTCCCGTTGTCACAGCATATCGGAGCTCCGGCCGTACCTTGTGTACAGAAAGGTGATACTGTGCTTGTCGGAACCAGGATAGCCGAACCCGGCGGTTTCATGTCGGCTTCAATACACTCATCGGTATCCGGTAAGGTTGCCAAGATAGACTCCATCGTCGATGCCAGCGGACTGCGCAAGCCTGCCATATTCATCGATGTGGATGGAGATGAATGGGATCCGACAATTGACCGTTCCGACAAGCTGGTGCTTCAGTGCAACTTGTCGCGGGAAGAGATTATAGAAAAGATCAAGAATGCCGGTGTAGTGGGTATGGGAGGTGCCTGTTTCCCGACGCATGTAAAGCTTTCTCCCCCCAAGGACTGTACTATTGATACTCTCATAATCAATGCCGTGGAGTGTGAGCCGTTCCTGACGGCAGACCACAGGCTGATGCTGGAGTATCCAGACCAGATCATCATCGGAATAAAGGTAATCCTCAAGGTGCTGGGCATCGACCGGGCAGTCATAGGCATAGAAGCCAATAAGCCCGATGCCATAGAACTGATGAATTCAAAGACTGCCATGGTCAGCGGCATAGAGGTGATGCCTCTCAAGATGAAATATCCCCAGGGAGGTGAAAAACAGCTGATTGAGGCTGTCACCGGCCGTCAGGTTCCGCCTCCACCCGCACTCCCCGCCAACGTGGGTTGTGTGGTGCAGAACGTGGGCACCGTTTTTGCCATCTATGAGGCTGTCATGAAGAATAAGCCTCTGTTTGAACGCATAGTTACCGTTACCGGTCAGGAACTCCGGAATCCATGCAACCTGAAGGTGCGTATGGGTACCCCGGTAAGCCAGCTCATAGAATATGCCGGCGGAATGCCGGAAGATACCGGCAAGCTGATATCCGGCGGTCCCATGATGGGACGTCCGCTGTTGGATGATACAGCTCCGGTAGTAAAGGGCACATCGGGCCTGCTTATGATTCCCGAATCCGATGCCATACGCCGTGAGGAGCGTAACTGCATCCGTTGTGCCAAGTGCGTACAGGCATGCCCCATGGGACTGGAACCCTATCTGCTTGCCACAGCATCGGAATCATCGGACTGGGAGTGTGCCGAAGAGAACTGGATAATGAGTTGTATAGAGTGCGGCTGCTGTCAGAGCACCTGCCCGTCACGCAGGCCTCTGCTTGACTGGGTCCGTCTTGCCAAGAACAGGGTAGGCGGCATAATCCGCGCACGTAACGCAAAGAAATAAGTAATCATGGCTCAGAAACTATATGTAACTACATCACCGCACGTGCATTGCGGTGATACCATAGAGAGAAACATGCGCTGGGTGATTGTGGCCCTTATGCCGGCACTCATTGCATCATTCGTGGTATTCGGACTGGGATCACTGATAGTTACAGCTACATCAGTTGCATCCTGTCTCTTCTTTGAGTGGTTCATTACCAAAGTGTTCCTCAAGAAACCGTCCACCCTTGCCGACGGCTCTGCAATAATAACCGGTATCCTGCTGGCGTTCAACCTGCCGTCCAACTTGCCGCTGTATATGATTGTGATAGGAGCTTTGGTGGCTATCGGAATCGGCAAGATGGCGTTCGGAGGACTGGGTAACAACCCGTTCAACCCTGCACTTGTAGGCCGTGTGTTCCTGCTGATATCATTCCCGGCCAAGATGACTTCATGGCCCGTCCCGCATCAGCTTTCTGCTTATGCCGATGCCGTTACCGGTGCAACGCCGATGAACCTTATCGGTCAGATTGCAGGCGGTAATGTATCTGCCGCTGACCAGCTGCCTGACCTGACAGACCTTTTCCTTGGTAACATAGGAGGCTGTATTGGTGAGGTGAGTGCTCTTGCACTGCTCATCGGACTTGTTATCCTGCTATGGCGCAAGGTTATCACATGGCATATTCCTGTGGCTATATTGCTTACAGTAGCAGTACTGACAGGCATCATGTGGCTTATAAATCCGGTACTTTACGTCAATCCCCTGTATCATCTCTGTTCGGGCGGTCTTATGTTGGGCGCCATCTTTATGGCCACTGACTATGTGACATCCCCAATGACTCACAAGGGGATGCTATGGTACGGTGCCGGAATTGGTTTCCTGACCGTAATCATCAGATATTTCGGATCTTATCCGGAGGGCATGTCGTTCGCTATCCTTATCATGAACGCCGTTACTCCGCTTATCAACAACTGGTGCAAACCTAAACGTTTCGGGGAGGCAGTAAAATGAAAAAACTTGAATCAAACATACTGAATATGGCCGTTGTCCTGACAGCGATAGCTGTCGTGGCAGGCGGATTGCTGGCCTGGGTTAACAATGTGACTGCAGGTCCGATAGAGACCATCAACAATCTGGCCATTGAGAATGGTATCAAGAGCGTGATACTGGGTGACCGTGACATTCAGTTCCGTGTAGAGGATCCTGTTGAGAAAGAGGGTTTTGTCTTCCACAACGTGTATGACACCAACGATAATCTTCTTGGAACGGCAGTCGAATCTACCGATAAGAACGGATTCGGCGGTTCTATCAAGATAATGGTGGGCTTTGACTCTGAAGGCAAGATCCTTGGGTATGAGGTGCTTGAGCACAGCGAGACCCCGGGACTTGGTGCACAGGCCAACGAGTGGTTCCGCCAGAAGAGCGGTCAGGTTGAGGAGCAATCGGCCGTAACCACCGTCCTTCTGGGAGCTCCCGGCAAACCCGGAAACCACAATATCATTGGGATGAACCCCGGTGACAACCTTATGACCGTCACCAAGGACGGAGGCGAGGTTGATGCCATCACCGCTTCCACAATAACATCCAGAGCATTCCTTCGTGCAGTGAACGCCGCATACAAGGCTGTGTTCGGATACACAGCCGCCGATGGTGTCAGCGGAGCTTCGTCACAGAACTAAAAACCAAGGCAACGATGAATTACTTCAAGACAATAATAAACGGAATAGTAAAGGAGAACCCTACTTTTGTACTCCTTCTGGGAATGTGTCCCACCCTGGCCACAACTACATCGGCCATAAACGGATTGGGAATGGGCGTTGCCACAATGTTTGTGCTCATATGCTCCAACACATTCATTTCACTTTTAAAGAACCTCATCCCTGACGGCGTGAGAATACCTTGCTACATTGTGGTGATAGCGTCATTCGTAACACTGCTGCAGATGCTCATGCAGGCTTACGTGCCGGATCTTTACAAGACATTGGGTATTTTTATACCGCTGATTGTGGTTAACTGCATCATATTGGGCCGTGCCGAGGCATTTGCTGCCAAGAACAACGTTCTGGCATCTGTCTGTGACGGCATCGGTATCGGCATAGGTTTCACGCTGGCCCTGACCATACTGGGATTTGTACGCGAACTGCTGGGCAACGGCGCTGTTTTCGGATACAGCATATTCCCCGAGTCAATGAAGATGCTGGTATTCGTACTGGCACCCGGAGCGTTCATCACCCTTGGTCTTCTGATGGCAATAGTCAATTCAATAAAGAACCGTAAAGCCTGAACACTATGGAATATTTTCTGATTTTTATAGCTGCTATATTTGTCAATAATATAGTTCTCTCCCAGTTCCTGGGCATATGTCCGTTCCTGGGCGTTTCCAAGAAGATCAGTACCGCCGCCGGTATGGGCCTGGCAGTAACGTTTGTGCTTACGGTTGCGGTAATCGTTACCTATTCATTGCAGAAATGGGTGCTTGACCCATATGGTCTGGGCTATCTGCAGACCATCCTGTTCATCCTGGTGATAGCAGGTCTGGTACAGATGCTGGAGATGGTGCTTAAGAAAGTATCTCCGTCACTTTATCAGGCTCTGGGTATATTCCTTCCGCTTATTACCACCAACTGCTGCATCCTGGGCGTATCCATCCTGGTGGCCAATACCACATATAACGCTCAGGGGCTGGAGCCTAACCTGCTTACAGGTGTTGTTTACGCATTCGCCACATCGATAGGTTTCGCTCTTGCCCTGATAATATTTGCAGGCATACGTGAGCAGCTGGCACGGGTGCGCGTACCCAAGAGCATGGAGGGTATGGCTATCGCCCTGATCACAGCCGGTCTGCTGGCACTGGCATTCATGGGATTCAGCGGCGTGGATCACGGCATTGCCGTTGCTGCAGGACTTTAATTCTTTTAATATATGAGAATATCAAAAGTTTGTTTTCCAGTTTTTGCAATGTTGGTGGCTGCCTGCGGAGGTGGTGCACCGAGTGACGGAACTCAGTTGGCTAACGGCAAATACAGTGCCGATGCCCTTAACGTTGAGAGTACAATAACCGCTACAGTGACCGTAAAAGGTCACAGGATTGCCGCTGTATCCGTTAAGGATAACGGCAATACATACGCACAGTACACATCGCCATACACCGTTGTTCCCAAAAGGATAGTCGAGGCCCAGAGCACCGATGTTGACGGCGTTACTGGTGCCACATATTCATCGGATGCAGTAAAGAAGGCAGTGGATCTGGCTCTTGCCCAGGCCCGCGGCGAGAAACCTGTACCGGCCAAGAATGCAGCCCTTGGCTTTACTCCGGGTACATACACAGGCAGCGGTAAGGGTTACGGCGGTCAGGTTCAGGCCCGCGTGACATTCAGCGAGACCGGAATTACCGATATCCGTGTGGGTCAGCAGCGCGAGACCGCCCATGTGGGTGATGTGGCACTGCAGACTCTGCCGCAAAAGATCATCGCAGCCAACGGACTTGGTGTTGACGCCGTAACAGGTGCCACAATGTCAAGTTTCGGCCTTAAGGAGGCCGTTCTGGATGCAGCTGACCAGGCTGGCGTTACCAATCGTAAGGCTTTCATTGACAATAGCGTAAAGGTTGAGCCGGGCGCTCCCGTGGATGATACCTGGGATATAGTGATAATAGGAGGCGGTGGTGCCGGACTCTGTGCCGGAGCACAGGCTGCCCAGGACGGAAACACTGTCCTTATCATAGAGAAGAACGCAGAACTGGGCGGTAACACTCTGGTATCAGGCGGAGTCTATCAGTCTGTTGACCACAGTCTGGTTTGGGATATCAACAACCCCACAGCCACCAGCGCCAAGGGATTTGACGGCAGGATGCACAACAAGGTCCGTGCTACAGTAGGTTGCGTAAATGACCTTAAGGTTATCTATAACTGGAGCGAGGAGCCGTTTGATGCATCATACTACAAGGATCATGAGTTTGTGGCCGGCGATATAGTTGAACTCTCCAAACATGGCGTACATCCCGAATATCTCCAGACCTTGAAGGACCTTAAGAAAGAGATAAAGGCTTATCTGGCTTATGCCGAGCCTCAGCTGGCCAAGGGTACCCCCGAGAATCAGCTGATGCTGTTCTCAACCACCAACCTGCACATATTCCAGACCTATTACGGCGGCCTACGCCAGAATACAGCCAAGGATGAGTGGATATACGGAGAGTATCCGTTGGTAAAACAGTTTATTGAAGAGGGCGAGCAGCTCAAACCCTGGCTCATGCAGATGGGCGTAGGCTTCAGTGACAGCCAGTCAACACTGGTGGGAGCCCTGTGGTATCGCGGCAACACCATGAACGGTTGCACCACCGATGCCGACGGTGACGGTACAACAGAGCGTTATCAGGGCAACTGGGGATCATACGTAATGGCTCCTCTGGCAGTAGTGAACAATGCCGATAATCACAACCGTGTGATGCGTGAGACCAGCGCCAATGAACTTATCTTTGAGAACGGCCGTGTAACAGGCGTCAAGGCCAAGATGGCCGATGGCACTCAGGTTACCGCTCATGCCAGGAAGGGTGTCATCATAGCTACCGGCGGATATGCCGCAAACATACAGAAAGTGCTCAAGACCAACAAGTACTGGTCCAGACAATATCTATCACCCAACATAGGCACCACCAACCGTTCGTCACTGCGCGGTGACGGTATCGATATGGCACAGAAGATTGGTGCCGCAACGGTAGGCGAGGGCTATACCCAACTCATGCCTCTGGCTTATATTGCTGACGGCGCTATCGCATTCGGCGGTGTTGAGAACGCCGTGTTCATCAGCACCAAAACAGGTAAGCGTTATGTGGATGAGTGCTCTGAGCGTGATGTGCTGTCACTTAACGGATTCAAGAACGGAATAGACCTGGAGGGCCGTCACGGAGTATATTTCTACATCACTCCCGGCTTTGGCGGATTCGGTGGCGGATTCGGCGGATTTGGCGGAGGCGGTTTCGGAGGCTTCGGAGGCGGTTTTGGCGGTGGTGCCAATGCCAATGCATCGGCTGCGGCTCCTGCACGCCGTTTCAACGGCCGTGACTGGAGCGGTAAGGCATCCGAACTTCCTGAACTGTTTGATGAACTGGGCATAAAGCTTGATGCCGAGGTGGTTAAGAACAGTATCCGTGAGTATGATATGGCTGTTATGGAAGGCCGTGAGCCTGCTCCTGTAGGCAAGCGTCACGCAACCGGTATCATAGGCTCGGCACGTCGCGGTGCCGACGGCAAGTATGACACGTCAACCTACAACATTGACGATGCCAACCTGTCAATCCGCGTGCTGGCTCCGTCTACCCACCACACCATGGGTGGTCTTAAGATTGACCTGGACCGCCGCGTCCTGGATGAGAACGGCAAGGCCATACCCGGACTCTATGCAGCAGGCGAGGTAACAGGCGGATTCTTCGGAGGCAACCGTCTGGGAGGCAACGCCCTTACCGAGTGCATGGCATCTGGCCGCATTGCCGCCAAGGGCATAGAGAAGGATAATAAATGATTACATTCCCCAACGCTAAGATAAACATAGGACTCAATGTCGTGGCCAAACGCACAGACGGCTACCACGACATTGAGACTGTGTTCTATCCGGTGCTGCTGCAGGATGCGCTGGAGATTAAGCCTATGCGCACGCTTGATCCCACACAGTTGCGTAAGCGTCTTGAGGCGGGCCTGCTGGTTCAGCCCGATGACGTTTTCATGCCTTACCGCCTTTTCCCCAAGAAAGAGGACATACCCTGCTGCTCTTTGGAGATTACAGGCAATGATTTTCCCTTTAAGGCGGCCGACAACCTTGTGGTCAAGGCTTATCTTATGTTGCAGCAGGATTTTGACCTGCCGTCAATAGACATTAAACTGCACAAGCATATACCGTCCGGCGCCGGCCTGGGCGGGGGGTCATCGGACTGCGCGTTCATGATAAGCCTTCTTAACCGTCGGTTCAACCTGCGTATGCGTGATGTCATGATGGAGCGCTACGCTGCAAAGTTGGGTTCGGACTGTGCATTCTTTATTACAAACACCCCATCGCTGGCTACGGGCAGGGGTGAGATACTCAATCCCATAAGCCTGTCACTCAAAGGCTACACAATCCTTCTGGTCAAGCCTGATGTGTCGGTAAGTACGGCCGAAGCATATGCTTCACTTACTCCAAAACGTCCCGAGATTCCGCTTGAGGAGGCAATCAAGCGCCCGGTGTCTGAGTGGAAAAATTGTGTTTTCAATGATTTTGAGACCACAGTCTTTGCCAAGTATCCTCTTTTGGCCGATATCAAACAGAAACTCTACTCAATGGGTGCAGTCTACGCCTCAATGTCCGGCTCCGGCTCCACCATCTACGGCCTGTTCCGTAAACCGCTGGACGCTCCTGCCGACTTGTTCCCCGACATGTTCTGCTGCCAGCGGGAGATGGCTTGACTGTTGAAAACGCGGGGAAAAGTATAGTTGGCGGTTTGCCTGATGCTGACGGCAAACCGCTAATTTTGTATCTGCAATTAAGAACGATATGGCAGATTCCAGAACAAGAACCCGCAGCACACGCACCAACACCGACGGCATTGTACTCAATCACCTTCAGCCTCAGTCTCTGGAGCTTGAGGAGGCAGTGATTGGCGCATTGATGATTGAGCAGGATGCATTCCCAAAAGTCAGTGATATAGTCAAGAAGGAGTCATTCTACGATCACCGCCATCAGGTGATTTATGAGGCTGTGGCCAATCTGTCACTTGGTCAGCGTCCCATTGACATCCTGACTGTGACCGAGCAGCTCAAGAGCAACGGCACGCTTGATGAGGCTGGCGGTCCTCTTTATGTTACCCAGCTGGCCGGCAAGGTAACTTCATCGGCACATATTGAGTATCACGCCCGTATCATTGCCCAAAAAGCCATGGCGCGCGAGCTTATTACATTTACAAGTGAGATACAGACCGAAGCTTTTGACGATACGACCGATATCTCCGAACTGTTGGGAGAGGCCGAGAACAAGCTGTTCCAGATAGCTCACCGTAATGTAAAAAAGGATTTTGCATCGATAGACGTGGTGCTTCAGGAGTCTGTAAACCGTATCCGTACCGCTGCACAGCGTGCCGAGGGTATGAGCGGACTGGCCAGCGGATTCAATGACCTGGACAACATCACTTCCGGTTGGCAGAAATCGGACCTTATTATCCTTGCCGCACGCCCTGCCATGGGTAAGACTGCATTTGCCCTGTCAATGGCCAAGAACATTGCTGTCAACAATGAGCATCCGGTGGCACTCTTCTCACTTGAAATGAGCAATGTCCAGTTGGTAAACCGCTTGATTTCCAGCGTATGTGAGATACCGGGCAATAAACTTCGTGACGGTCGTCTTGCCCCTTATGAGTGGAGTATTCTGGACAGTAAGATAAATGCCCTGCAGAGCGCACCTATTTATCTTGATGATACGCCTTCGTTGTCCATTACTGAATTCCGGACCAAGGCTATACGCCTTAAGCAGGAGCATCAGGTTGAACTTATAATAATAGACTATCTGCAGCTTATGAACGCCAGCGGAATCCGGTTCGGAAACCGTCAGGAGGAGATAAGCACCATATCGCGTAACCTCAAGGGTATTGCCAAGGAACTGGATATCCCTATCATAGCCCTGTCTCAGCTGAACCGTGGCGTTGAGGGCCGAGAGGGCTATGAGGGTAAGCGTCCGCAGCTGAGTGACCTGCGTGAGTCCGGTGCCATTGAGCAGGATGCCGATATAGTTTGCTTCATCCATCGCCCGGAGTACTACAAGATCTATGAGGACAACAACCACAATGACCTGCACGGCATAGCCGAGATCATCATCGCCAAGCACCGTAACGGCGGAGTGGGTGATGTACGTCTGTCATTCCGCAGCGACCTGGCACTCTTTGATAACATCGGCACCGGGGAGTCTGTAGCCGGAGGCCGCAAGGGCAGTGTCAAACGTTCCAAAATGAATGACGAACCCATTCCCGCCGATCCGCTTGATTCCGCCCCCGACATGGGTGACGCTCCCTTCTGACGGAGCCGGTTCCTCCCGTGTAAATTTTGGGGCATAGGTATAGGAAACCATAGCCGCCCGTGGGTTTGTGAACGGGAGGGGCCCGCTCCGAAGGAGTGGGAGGGATAGCGCGAAGCGCGTAGTTTCAGATACCTATGCCCCAAAATTTACACGGGAGGAATCGGCTCTATTATGTTCTTTTTTGTAACTTTGCAGTTTGAAAAAGAAATAGTGTTTTATGAACGTTTCATATAAGTGGCTCAAGGAGTATGTTGACTTTGATCTGACCCCTGATGAGGTGGCTGCAGCCCTTACATCGGTAGGTCTCGAGGTCGATGGAGTAGAGGAGGTTCAGTCTGTCAAGGGCGGACTCAAGGATATTGTTGTAGGTGAGGTCCTCACATGCGTGGAGCATCCCAATTCGGACCATCTGCATGTAACCACTGTCAACCAGGGCAGTGGCGATCCCGTGCAGATAGTATGCGGTGCACCCAATGTGGCAGCAGGCCAGAAGGTGGTGGTGGCAACCCTGGGCGCCAAGATTTATGAGGGCGACGAGAGCTTTACCATCAAGCCTTCAAAACTGCGTGGCGTAGAGTCTCAGGGCATGCTCTGCTCCGAGAAGGAACTGGGCCTGGGCAATGACCACTCCGGTATCATGGTACTTCCGGCCGAAGCCGTTCCCGGCACTCCCGCTGCCGAGTATTTCCATCTGGAGTCTGATTACGTGATTGAGGTGGACATAACTCCCAATCACTCCGATGCCTGCTCACACTGGGGCGTTGCCCGCGACTTCTATGCATGGCTGCTTCAGAACGGTTACAAGACAGCTCTGCATCGTCCCGATGTGGATGGATTCAAGGTTGATAACCATGACCTGCAGATAGAAATTGACGTTCAGAACACCGAGGCTTGCCCGCGTTATGCCGGCGTAAGCATCAAGGGTGTGACAGTAAAGGAGAGTCCTGACTGGCTCAAGAACAAGCTCTCCACCATAGGGCTGCACCCCATCAACAATATTGTAGATATCACAAACTACATACTTTTTGCATACGGTCAGCCGCTGCACAGCTTTGACGCCGATAAGATCAAGGGTGGCAAGGTGGTTGTCAAGACCATGCCCGGTGGTACTCCTTTTGTAACCCTGGACGGCGTGGAGCGCAAGCTTTCGGAGCGTGACCTGATGATATGCAACGTGGAGGAGCCCATGTGCATGGGCGGCGTGTTCGGCGGTCTGGATTCGGGCATATCGGACTCAACCGTGAATGTGTTCTTAGAGAGCGCATACTTCCATCCCACATGGATCCGCAAGAGCGCCCGCCGTCATCAGCTCAGCACCGATGCATCGTTCCGCTTTGAGCGCGGCATTGACCCCAACGGCACCATCTATGCACTCAAGCAGGCTGCAATGATGGTCAAGGAACTGGCAGGCGGTACCATATCAATGGATATCAAGGATGTTTATCCTTCCAGGATAGAGAACTTCAAGATAGACTTTGAGTTTGACTACGCAGACCGTCTTATCGGCAAGCAGCTTGACCGTATGGTCATGAAAAGCATTGTTGAGAACCTGGGTATTACAGTTGAGTCTTTCGATAAAAAATCGGGAATGAAGCTCTCCGTTCCTCCATTCCGCGTGGATGTACAGCATCAGTGCGATGTGGTGGAGGAGATACTCCGTATCTATGGCTACAACAATATAGATTTTGACAAGTCAGTCAAGGCAAGTCTTACCGTTCAGGGTGATGTGGACCGCTCACACAAGTTGCAGGACCTTGTGTCCGAGCAGTTGGTAGGCTGCGGATTCAACGAGATTCTCAATAATTCACTTACCCGTGCCGCCTATTATGACGGTCTGGATTGCTGCCCGCCGCAGAAACTGGTGCATGTGATAAACCCGCTCAGTGCCGATCTCAACGTGCTGCGTGAAAACCTGATATTCGGTGGTCTGGAGAGTCTTTCCCATAATATCCGCCGTCAGAGTTCCGACCTCAGGTTCTTTGAGTTCGGCAAGTGCTACTACTTTGATGCCGCCAAGCGTGAGGCACTCAAGGAGCCTGGCAAGGACGGCGAGCCTCAGAACCCGCTCCGCGCATACTCCGAGGACTATCGCCTGGGTCTGTGGATTACCGGTAAGCGTGTATCGGGCTCATGGGCACATGCCGATGAGGAGAACTCGATATATGAGATAAAGGCTCACGTACAGAATATATTCCTGCGTGTGGGTCTGGCACAGAGCGCCATTCAGATTGAGGAGTTTGAGAATTCCGTATTCAGCACTGCCCTGCGTTACAAACTGCGCTCGGGCAAGACCGTTGCAGAGCTTGGTGTTGTAAGCCGCTCAATGCTCAAACTTACCGATATTGACCAGCCGGTTTATTATGCCGATATCAACTGGGACGAACTGCTCAAGGCTACCCGCAAGAACAAGGTAAGTTATGCCGAACTGCCCAAGTATCCGGCTGTCCGCCGTGACCTGGCCCTGCTCATAGACAAGGGCGTCAAGTTTGCCGATATAGAGAAACTGGCTTATCAGACAGAGAATAAACTGCTCAAGGAGGTTACCCTGTTTGACGTATATGAGGGTAAGAACCTGCCTGCAGGCAAGAAGAGTTACGCCGTAAGTTTCCTGCTTCAGGATGAGAGCCAGACACTCAACGATGTCCAGATAGATAAGGTGATGAACAAGCTTATCCAGACTGTTCAGACCAAACTGGATGCACAACTCCGTTAATAACTAAAACAACACATACAATGGGAAGAGCATTTGAATTCAGAAAGGCCCGTAAGCTGAAACGCTGGGGCAACATGGCCAAGACATTTACCCGCTTAGGCAAACAGATTGCCATTGCTGTCAAGGCTGGCGGTCCCGATCCGGACAACAACCCCACTCTGCGTGCCATCATAGCTACCGCTAAGCACGAGAACATGCCCAAGGACAACATTGAGCGCGCTATCAAGAACGCGATGGGTAAGGACCAGAAGGACTACAAGGAGATGAACTATGAGGGCTACGGTCCCCACGGAATTGCCATCTACGTAGAGACCCTGACCGATAATACCACCCGTACCGTTGCAAACGTACGTTCAGTATTCACCAAGTTCGGCGGTACACTGGGTACCAGCGGCAGCCTGGACTTCATGTTCAGCCACAAGTGCCAGTTCACCATCGCCCTTAAGGACGGTTTCGATATGGATGACCTTATCCTGGAACTTATTGACCTTGGCATAGAGGAGGAGTATGATATAGATGAGGAGGAGAACGAGGTAACCCTGTACGGCGATCCCAAGTCATACGCCGCAATCCAGAAGTGGTTTGAGGAGAACGGCTTTGAGGTTAAGGCCGCCGAGTTTACCCGCATCCCCAATGACCTGAAGGATGTTACCCCCGAGCAACGCGAGACCATCGACAAGATTGTGGAGCGTCTGGACGAGGACGATGACGTTCAGAACGTCTATACCAACATGAAACCTCTGGACGAGGAGTGATTTGTTAGAGTAATAATAAAGGGACAGATTCCATGAACGGGTTCTGTCCCTTTGGATATTTAATAAGTATGAAGACATTCGATGCCAAAGAGGTTAAGAACCAGGTGGTCCAGTGGATCAGAGACTGGTTTGAAGTTAACGGTAAGGGTTGCAATGCAGTTATCGGTATATCGGGAGGAAAGGACAGCAGTGTCGTTGCCGCGTTGTGCGTGGAGGCGCTGGGTGTAGACCGCGTGATAGGTGTGACCATGCCCAATGGTGTGCAGAAGGATATATCGGACAGCATGAAGCTGATAAACCATCTGGGCATCCGCCACTTCAACGTGAATATTGCCGATACATACAATGCGCTCATGAACACGATCGGTGAGCAGTTTGCTCCCGATGGTATTGAAATAAGCCGACAGACGGTTATAAATATGCCGCCGCGACTGCGTATGACAACACTGTACGCTGTCTCACAGTCCATGAACGGCCGCGTGGCTAATACCTGTAACCTCTCCGAGGACTGGGTGGGCTATTCCACCCGTTACGGCGATGCTGCCGGTGATTTTGCCCCCCTGGGCGGCCTTACCGTGGCCGAGGTCAAGACTATCGGCCGTGAACTTGCCCTGCCCATAGATCTGGTGGACAAGACTCCATCGGACGGACTGAGCGGCAAGAGCGATGAGGATAACCTGGGATTTACATATGCTGTCCTGGACCGATATATCCGCACCGGCATTTGCGACGATCCGCAAGTAAAGGCTGCTATTGATGACAAGTATGTAAAGAACCTGTTTAAATTGCAGCCTATACCTCATTTTGACTACAATGCTGATTAATGAGGGCTGGTAATTGCAATTATGCGTTTTTTATGCATAAATAAGTTTGTGTATGTAAAATAGTGGGTTGTTTGAGAATAACATATTGCAAAAATATGTAATTTTGCGCCCGATTTATAAAAACACATACAATAATGAATGAAATGGTAGGCGAATTCGCCGGTTTGATCTGGCGCGCGCTGGAGGGTAAGAACGCCCTTTCACAGAAGGAAATTAAAAAGGCTACAAAACTGAAAGACAAAGAGTTTTATCTTGGACTGGGCTGGTTGCTCCGTGAAGACAAAATCAACGTTACAGAGGGTGAGGAGGAAAATTACTACGCTCTGAAGTAATAACCTTTTCAAATTGAATAAAAGAGCCGGAAGCATTATTAGCTTTCGGCTCTTTTGTTATCTTTGCAATCAGTATTAAATAACCAAAGAATAATATGGAGAGAACATGGCGTTGGTTCGGCAAGAAGGATAAGATTACTCTTGCCATGCTTAAGCAGATAGGCGTTGAGGGAATCGTGACAGCTCTGCACGATGTGCCTCTGGGTCAGGTATGGACACGTGAGAAAATCCGTGACCTGCGTGAATACATTGAGAGTTACGGCATGCGCTGGAGTGTGGTTGAGAGCCTGCCGGTGGTTGAGACCATCAAATACGGCGGTCCGGACCGCGACCATCAGATAGAGGTATATAAGGTGAGTCTGCGTAATCTGTCGGCCGAAGGCATCCACTGCATATGCTACAACTTCATGCCGGTGCTTGACTGGGCGCGTACGGACTTGTTCCATATCAATCCCAACGGATCCACCAACCTCTATTTCAATTACGCCGAGTTTGCCTACTTTGATATCTATATACTTAAACGTGCGGGTGCGCGTGAGGAGTGGGCCAAGTTCCAGTTCCCTGAGGGTTGGGGCAAGGGCCGCAGCGTACTGGCCGAGGCCGATGAACTGGCCAAGACCATGACCCCCGAGGGCGAGCACAAGCTGGTTGAGACCATCATAATCAAGACCCAGGGATTTGTTAGCGGTAACTTCAGTGAGAACGATGAGGCTCCCATCCAGAAGTTCCGTGATTTCCTGAACCTTTACAAAGGCATTGACAAGGCACAGCTCCGTGCCAACATGAAATATTTCCTGGAGGCCATCATGCCTACCTGCGAGGAGTATAACATGAACATGTGCGTACACCCCGATGACCCTCCAATCGAGGTCCTGGGCCTGCCGCGCATAGTCCGTACCGAGGAGGATATCCAGTGGTTCCTGGATGCAGTGCCCAACAAGCACAACGGCCTTACTTTCTGCGCAGGCTCACTGTCGGCCGGAGCATACAACAACGTGGTTGAGATGGCTAAGAAGTTTGCTTCACGCACACACTTTGTACATCTGCGTTCTTGCCACATCTTCCCCAACGGTGACTTTACCGAGGCATCGCACTTAGGTGGCCGTGCAGACCTTATAGAATTGTGCCGCATTTTTGAGAAGGAGAATCCTAACCTCCCTATGCGTGTTGACCACGGTATGACATTTACCGATAATCCCGGCGGCATAATGGATGAGTCCAGCCACGGACACAATGCAGGCTACACCCTTCTGGGCCGTATGTTCGCAATGGGTCAGGTGCAGGGCATCCTGGCTACCGTTGACCGCGAGCTTGGTATTGAGTACAAACAACCCGGATTCTTTGATTGACAATTGACAATTGATAATTAATACGCAGAACCTGCGTGGATACGATATGAAACTTACAGAAATAACAAAAGGCGGATTCAATGCCGCAGAGTGGGAGAAGAAAGGTTATCTGCTCCCCAAGTTTGATATAGCAGCAGTTCGCCGCAAGACACACGATGAGCCAACATGGGTGCATTTCGGCGGCGGTAACATTTTCCGTGCCTTCCCGGCCGCCATCATCAATGATGCGCTCAACACCGGCAAGTATGACCGCGGTGTCATCATGGCCGAGACCTTTGACTATGAGATCATAGACAAGGCATACGCCCCGTATGATAACCTCTCTCTGCTGGTCAGCCTGCAGTCATCGGGCACCATAGAGAAAAAGGTAATCGCATCGGTAACCGAGGCCCTCAAGGCAGATCCCCAGTTCCCGGATTGGCAGCGTCTGCAGGAGATATTCCGTACCCCGTCACTCCAGATGATATCGTTCACCATCACCGAGAAGGGTTACACATTCAATGAAGCCGATCTGGCACGCGGTCTCAAGCCCATGTTCGCCATGGGTAAGGTCTGCGCCCTGCTGCTGGAGCGTTACAATGCAGGCCGTCTGCCTCTTACCGTCCAGAGCATGGACAACTGTTCGCACAACGGCGATAAGGTAAAGGCCGGAGTCATGGCATACGCCGAGCGTTGGGTGGCCGATAAACTGGTACCCGCCGATTTCCTGGCATACCTCAAGGATGAAAAGAAAATCACTTTCCCGTGGTCAATGATCGATAAGATCACCCCGCGTCCGCACGAGAAGGTCAAGGAACTTCTGGCCAAGGACGGATTTGAGGATAACGATTACATTGAGACCGAGAAGCATACATTCACCGCTCCGTTCGTGAACGCCGAGGAGGTGCAGTATCTGGTCATTGAGGATAACTACACCAACGGTCGTCCGCCGTTGGATCTGGGCGGTGCCCTCTACACCACACGTGAGACGGTTGATAAGGTTGAGACCATGAAGGTGACCACCTGCCTCAACCCCCTGCATACTGCAATGGCCATCTACGGCTGCATGCTGGGCTACACCCTTATCAGTGCCGAGATGGCCGATGAGGATATCCGTCCCTTCATCCAGAAGATGGGTTACATGGAGGCCATGCCGGTAGTGGTTGATCCCGGAATCCTGAACCCGTACGAGTTCATAGGCGCCGTAATCAACCGCCGTCTGCCCAACCCGTTCATGCCCGATGCACCTCAACGCATAGCATGCGATACCAGCCAGAAGATTCCAATCCGTTTTGGTGAGACCATAAAGAAATACATAGCACGTGGCCTTGACATGGATAACCTGGTGCTCATACCTCTGGCACTTGCCGGCTGGGCACGCTACCTGAAAGGCATCAAGGATGACGGCACCCAGTTTGATCCGTCACCCGATCCCCTGCTGGCAGAGGTTCAGGCCATAGTAGCTCCCCTTGAGATAGGTAAACCCGATCAGGACTACTCATGCCTTAAGAAACTCTACAGCCGCAAGGACATCTTTGCAGTAGATCTCTACGAGGCCGGTCTGGGTGAGCGCATAGAAGGAATGGTCAAGGAACTATACGCCGGTCCCGGCGCCGTCCGCAAGACCTTGCACAAGTACGTCCAGGCCCGCTAAAAAGCCTTGTATCAGCATAATAAGCGCATTAGGAATAGTTCCTGGTGCGCTTTTTATTATTATTTTGCTATTTTTGCCAAAAACAGGACTGGTTATGAAAAAGATTTCAAAGTGCTTACTCTCTCTCGTGATTGTTGGCTTCAGTACAGTATCGGCGCTGGCCCAGAAGGCTAAAGATATTGTGATTCTGTATGAGAATGATGTGCATTGCAGTATTGACGGATATACCAGGCTGGCCGGACTGCGCGATGCCATTTCCAAGGCCGATACGTGTTACGTAGGTATTGTGAGCTGCGGTGATTTTGCGGCCGGAGCCGATGTGGGTAAGAACTCACAAGGTAAGTATATAGTGGATATTCTCCGTTCCGTGGGTTATGATGCCATCACGTTAGGCAACCATGAGTTTGACTATGGAGTACCCCATATCAAGGAACTGATGCAGCAGGCAGGTGCCCCGGTTGTGTGCTCCAACCTGTTCGATATGGAAGGCAATCAGATTTTCCCGTCATATACAATACACCAGTACGGAAGCAAGCGTGTGGCGTTTGTGGGTGCCCTGACGCCTCAGACCATGCAGATTGAAAGGAACGCATTCTATGACGCTGAGCGCAACCAGCTTTATGATTTAAAGCGCGATGCAATCTATGAACTGGTTCAGCAGGCCGTGGATGAAGCTCGTGCCAAAGGAGCTGATTATGTAATCATGCTCTCACACCTTGGTGAAAGACCCGCCAGCCACGTTGACTCCCATGAACTGATAAGCAAGACCAATGGTATTGATGCATTGCTTGATGCCCACACCCATTCCACAGTACCCTGTGTCTATGTTGAGAACAAGGACGGCAAGCAAATCCCCATCACCCAGACCGGTATCCATTTTGCCAACATCGGCAAACTGATTATAACAACCAGCGGCAAGGTGAGCGTCCAGCTCATGCCCGTTGAAGAAATAACCTACACCAGCCCCCGGGTAACCGCCACCACCGACAGCATAAAGTCTCTCCTCCCTTAAGGCAAGTTGCGGGAATACAATGAAATTTTGCTAATTTTGCGGCGTAATAACACCTTGTATGGAGAACATCCGCAACTTTTGCATAATTGCTCATATTGATCATGGTAAGTCCACGCTGGCTGACCGTCTGCTTGAATATACACATACCATAAACATTACCGAGGGTCAGATGCTCGATGACATGGACCTGGAGAAGGAGCGCGGCATTACTATCAAGAGCCACGCCATCCAGATGGAGTACGAGTATCAGGGGCAGAAGTATATCCTGAACCTTATTGACACTCCGGGTCATGTGGATTTCTCATACGAGGTGTCACGATCTATCGCCGCCTGTGAGGGCGCGATCCTGGTGGTGGATGCCACTCAGGGCGTGCAGGCGCAGACCATCAGTAACCTATACATGGCCATTGAGCATGACCTGGAGATAATCCCGGTCATAAACAAGTGCGATATGCAGAGCGCTATGCCCGATGAGGTGGAGGATGAGATAATAGAGCTGCTGGGTTGCAAGCGCAGTGAGATTATCCGCGCATCGGCCCGCACCGGAATGGGCGTTGAGGAGATACTGAACGCAATCGTGGAGCGCGTGCCGCATCCCGTGGGTGATCCCGATGCACCACTGCAGGCACTCATCTTTGACTCCGTATTCAACTCGTTCCGCGGAATCATAGCATATTTCAAGATAGAGAACGGCAGCATCCGCAAGGGTGACAAGGTAAAGTTCTTCAATACCGGTAAGGAGTATGATGCCGATGAGGTAGGTGTGCTCCGTATGGATATGGTGCCGCGCGACGTGATGACCACAGGCGATGTAGGTTATATCATATCGGGCATAAAGACATCGACCGAGGTCAAGGTGGGCGATACCATCACCCATGTGGCCCGCCCCTGTGACAAGGCTATTGCCGGATTCGAGGAGTCCAAGCCGATGGTGTTTGCCGGCGTATATCCCATTGAGGCCGATGAGTTTGAGGACCTGCGTGCCTCACTTGAGAAACTGCAGCTGAACGATGCCTCACTGAGTTTCTTCCCTGAGTCATCGGCAGCATTAGGATTCGGATTCCGCTGCGGATTCTTAGGACTGCTGCACATGGAGATTGTGCAGGAGCGTCTGGACCGCGAGTTTGACATGAGTGTGATAACCACCGTGCCCAACGTATCATACATGGTGTATGACAAGCAGGGTAACGCTACCGAGGTGCACAACCCCAGCGGCATGCCAGACCTTACACTGATAGACCACATTGAGGAGCCCTATATAAACGCATCCATAATCACCACGACCGATTACATCGGACCCATAATGACCCTGTGCCTTGACAAGCGCGGAGAGCTGGTAAAACAGCAGTTCATAGCCGGAAACCGTGTGGAGATTTACTTCAAGCTGCCTTTAGGTGAGATTGTGATTGACTTCTACGATAAGCTTAAGAGCATATCAAAGGGTTACGCATCATTTGACTATCATCCGGCCGGTTACCGTCCGTCCAAGCTCATCAAACTGGACATATTGCTTAACGGTGAGCCTGTGGATGCCCTGTCAACCCTTACTCACGTGGATAACGCATACGACCTGGGCCGCCGCATGTGCGAGAAACTCAAGGAACTCATACCGCGCCAGCAGTTTGACATAGCCATCCAGGCTGCCATCGGCTCCAAGATCATCGCCCGCGAGACCATCAAGCAGGTGCGCAAGGATGTGACCGCCAAGTGCTACGGCGGAGACGTATCGCGTAAGCGCAAACTTCTGGAAAAGCAGAAGAAGGGCAAGAAGCGCATGAAACAGATAGGCAACGTGGAAGTGCCGCAGAAAGCCTTCCTGGCTGTGCTTAAACTGGATTAGCCAACAAAGGACACAACAGGGAAGGTTCTATTATTCTTTCTGATAGAGGAATCGTTTGATACTCTTCTTCGGGGTCTTTTCAAACTCCTCGTGGTAGATGCGGATCTGGGAAATCTTCTCGTAGGCTGGCAGGATGTTGTTAAGTTCCTGGCGGTTCTGCTCCATCACCTCGGCTATCTGCTCATCGGTCATGCCTGACTTCATCGCCTCATCAAAGTCAGGATAAACAAGAGCTACCAGCTTATCGGACTCAGATATTACAACAGACTCGTTTACAAGGTTCATGTTGTTCAGATGGTCCTCAATCTCCTCGGGGTAGATGTTCTGGCCCGAAGGACCTAAGATCATGCTCTTGCTGCGGCCCTTGATGAATATGTTGCCCTCCTTGTCCATTATACCAAGGTCGCCGGTGTACATCCAGCCGTCCTTGTCGATGGTCTCTTCGGTCAGCTTCTCGTTCTTGTAGTAACCCAGCATCACGTTGGGACCGCGGCATATAATCTCACCGGGTACGTGCTCAGGATCATTGCTCAGAATCTTTACCTCCATGTTGGGTACCGGCTTGCCGCATGAGCCTGGTGCGAACGTAGCCTTGTCATCGTATGCAATTATGGGACCGCACTCTGTGGCGCCGTAACCTACGGTGTAGGGGAAATGTATTGATGACAAGAATCTCTCAACCTCCTGATTGAAAGGCGCACCGCCCAGTATGGCCTCATAGAAATTGCCTCCGAATCCCTTGAACATCTCCTCGCAGACCTTCTTCTTGATCTGGTCGTTCAGGATGGGGACCTTGAGCAGGAACTTCATCTGCGGGGTCTCCAGTTTGGGCAGTATGTTCTTCTTTATGATCTTCTCTATTACAAGCGGCACTGAAACTATCAGCATGGGCTTAATCTCTCCCAGAGCCTGGAAAATGATCTTGGGGCTGGGCAGGCGGGTCAGAAAATATACGTGGCAACCCATCAGGAACTCATGCATGAACTCGAATGTGAATCCGTACATGTGGGCCATGGGGAGCATGGAGATAACCTTGTCACCCGGTTTCATCACATACAGTGCCTTGCGACCGAACAGGTGGTTGCTTATAAGTGAGCGGTATGGCAGCATCACGCCCTTGGAGAATCCGGTTGATCCCGATGTGTAGTTGATCATGGCCATATCGTCAAAACCGGCCTCAAAATACCTGACATCGGCCTTGGTGAACTCCTTGGGATATTTACGGCCGAAAAGCTCGTTCAGATGCTCACGTGCGTAGGTGAGTTTCTCATTACGTGATATTACCAGCTGGTACTCATCAAGTGTGATGATTCCCTCCACGTTGGGCATTGATGTCTCGTTAAGGTTCTCCCATATCTGGTCTCCGGCAAAGAACAGCTTGGTCTCGGAGTGGTTGATGATATGGTGTATGTTGTCCGATTTGAACTCATGCAATATGGGAACTACCACAGCGCCGTAGGTGAGGGCGGCCAGACATGCGGTACCCCAGTTGGAACTGTTCTTGCCGCACAGTGCAATACGGTCACCGGGTTTGAGACCGGCCTCCTCAAAGAGTATTTGCAGTTTGGCTATACGGCGGGCAACGTCGCGGTAGAGCAGGGTGGCACCCTTATAGTCGGTGAATGCCTCCATGTCCCAGTTGCTGATAATGGAGTTGCTTATGTAGGCATTAAGGTTCTTTTCTGTAAATACACTGTCGGATCTGTCGTAATGATCAATCATATATAAGTATAGTTATTTGTTCAAACTGTAATCTCTTGCTCCGAATATGGAACTTCCAATGCGTACCATATTGCTGCCGGCCTGTATGGCAAGCTCATAATCACCGCTCATTCCGGCCGATATGGTATTGAAATCAGCGCTACCGGCAAAATATTTCTGCCTGTATGTATCAAAAAGCTCTTTCAGACGGCCGAACTCGCGCATCACCTGAGCCTCATCATCAGTGTTGGTGGCCATTCCCATCAGACCGGCGATGGTGATGTTCTGCAGGGATTTCCACTTGCCCTCGTCAAGCATTGCGGTGCATTCATCGGGTGTGAATCCGAACTTGGTCTCCTCAGAGGCGATATGAATCTGCAGATAGCATGTTATGTGCCGGCCGGACCTGGCTGCCTGACGGTCAATCTCGGCCAGTTTATCATAAGTGTCAACACCCTGGATGACCGATACATACGGAGCCATCAGCTTGATCTTGTTGCTCTGTACGTGGCCGATGAAATGCCACTCTATGTCCTTGGGCAGAACCTGGCTCTTGGCTGTCATCTCCTGAACCTTGTTTTCGCCGAATATGCGCTGACCGGCATCGTATGCCTCCTGCAGCATCTCTACGGGATGGGTCTTGGATACCGCTACAAGCCTTACTCCATCAGGAAGACCGGCTTTGATTCTGTTCAGGTTCTCTTTAATGTCCATACCAAACGCAAAACGATGCAAAGTTACTTTTAGGATGCCACTAAGGTCTTAAAAATGTCCATTATTTGGCTTATCGTGCACACTTTAAAAGAATGTGTGCATCCTTTATTCCTTCGGACCATGCATGGAGTCTAATCTTTCCTTTCTTGGAGTTGTTCTGTACTACTACCAGACACTTTCCGTAGAATGCCTTGCGTTTATTGTCCTTGAAACGTTCCAGAGATATGGGACTTCCGTTGTCAACACCGGCGATGAATCCATTGCCTTCAACCTGGAACTGTACCAGGTTTTCGGCATTGGGGCACAGGTTGCCGTCCTTGTCAAGAATCTCTACAGTAACAAAACTCAGGTCAGTACCATTGGCCTTGATACGGCTGCGGTCAGGAGTGAGGCGTATCTGCGCGGGCTCACCGGCGGTATGTATCTCTTGGCTGGCCGTCTCAACTCCGTCCTTGCGGGCCACGACCTTTACCGTACCAGGCTCAAAGGTCACGTTCCATACCACATGCAGGTGGTCGGCATCCTTGCGGCGAACGCCCTGTGATACACCGTTTATGTATAGCTCCACCTCATCGGCATTATTGTAGTAGCACCACATGTCAATCTGCTGTCCGGGCTCCCAGTTCCAGTGGGGGAACAGGTGCAGCACGGGGGTATCGGTCCACTCTGACTGATACAGGTAATAGACATCCTTGGGGAACCCGGCCAGGTCAACTATTCCGAAATATGAACTGCGGGCGGGCCAGCCGTACGGGGTGGGCTCGCCAATGTAGTCAAATCCCGTCCAGATGTACTGTCCTGCCACAAAGGGCTGGGAGTTCAGGAATATCAGGTTCTCCTCATGATGGCTGCCCCATGGGGTGGCCACGTTGTCATATGCGGAGCATGAGAATGTCTCGTTAAAGTAGGGGCGGTCCCAGCGAACCGGGCGCGTCATCATCTGCCCGGACGGCATCTCATAGAACCCGCGTGTCATCAGGGCCGATACACTCTCGGTTATGATGAACGGCTTGCCGGGGAACAGGCGCGGAACCGCAGGGACGTTCTGGTTATGGTAGTTGTAACCTATCACGTCAATGGTGCCGGAGCGGAACAGGTGGTTGCCGGGGCTGGGCTCGTTGCAGCCGGCTGTTACGGGACGGGTGGGGTCAAGTGCCTTTATTATCTCTGCCAGGCGGGCAGTGATCAGTGAGTTGACACTCATCTCACCCTCCTGTGCCAGTTGGTCCTCACTGTGCCCCATGTTCAGTATCAGGTTGGCCTGCTCAAGCGACAGGGTATCGGCTTTGGCATCGGACCATTGCTCAAGTACCTCGTTTCCGATGCTCCAGAGCACTATGCAGGGATGGTTGCGGTCACGTACCACAAGGTCGGTCAGGTCACGCTCGTACCAATCGTCAAAGAAACGGGCATAGTCGCGGTCAGTCTTGCGGCGGCGCCACATGTCAAAGGCCTCGTCCATGACCAGGAATCCCATGCGGTCACATAGATCCAACAGTATTGGTGATGGCGGGTTGTGTGAGCAGCGTATGCCGTTACAGCCCATCTCTTTGAGTATTTGCAGTTGGCGCTCTATGGCACGCTCGTTGGTTGCTGCGCCCAGGCAGCCCAGGTCATGGTGGTTACACACTCCGTTTATGCGTACATGCTCACCGTTCAGATAGAATCCGCTGTCGGTGCGGAACTCAATTGTACGGATTCCGAACGGTGTTTCATAGGTGTCTATCCGTTTGCCGTTCAGGGTAAGTTCTGTAACCAATGTGTACATGTACGGGTCATCTACACTCCACAGATGCGGAGAATCCACCCAAATGCTGTCATCAACAACTATTACCGGTACCACTCCTTTCCAATTGAGATCTCTGCTTGTAGTTGAAGTGATTATTGCTTTTCCTTCTGAATCCTTGATAGTGGACTTAACTGTCAGGTTTCTTGTTATATTGCTCCAGATAATATTTCTGTCATTTATAGTAGCAGACAGTTTGACAAGTGCTTTGTCCTGCGAAACTGTCGGAGTTGAAACGTAAGTACCCCATTCTGCTATATGAACCTGGTTGACCATCACAAGACGTACATCACGGAATATTCCGCATCCTGAGTACCAGCGGCTGTTGGGCTGGTCGGAGTTATCGACCTTTACTGCTATTACATTCTCTTTGTCCCAGTTGATGTATGGTGTCAGGTCATAACTGAACGATATATATCCATAAGGGCGTGTGCCCAGCAAGTGTCCGTTTAAATAGACCGAGCTGTTCATATAGACGCCGTCAAACTCAATGCTGAACACCTGGTCTTTATCCTTTTTGGAAACGGTGAATGACTTACGGTACCAGCCTATGCCACCCGGCAATGCTCCGCCGCCGGTACCTGACGGGTTATGCTCATCAAAATCACCCTCAATGGCCCAGTCATGGGGCAGGTTAAGGGTGCGCCAGCCGCTGTCATCAAACCCAGGTGCAGCCGCTCTCTCATCGGCCCCCATGTCAAGGCTGAATCTCCAACTGTTGTTGAAGTTTATGACCTCTCTGGCGTTCATGCATGTGACGCAGAGAGAAAATAGGATGATAAGGAATTGTTTTAGCCGTTTCATAAAGGCAAAGATAAACCGAAAATGCATATCTTCGCGTTCAGTTATGGAGAAGTTTCTGGCCAGACGACTGTACGGTAGGGACGAGGGTGTAAAAGGCGGCTCGCGTCCGGCCATTATCATTGCTACTGCAGGCATTGCTGTGGGTTTGGCCGTCATGATACTGACTCTGGCTGTGACCCGCGGATTCAAGAGTCAGATACGTGACAAGGTGATGGGCTTCTCGCAGCATATCACCGTCACTAACTACTATGTAGGAATGGGAACGGTTGAAGACCCGGTCGGTTGTACGGATTCTGTCATGCAGGAACTTCTGTCATGCAGTCTTGTCAAACTTGTTCAGCCATTTGTCAACAAGCCTTGCATAGTCAGGACTCCCGAGGCTTTCCATGGTTTCATGCTGAAGGGTATCAACGGGCTTTATGACCGCTCATTCCTGAACCGTTATATGCTTGATGGAGGTTTTCCGGAGCCCGAAGATTCATTGGGCAACAACTGGATGGTGGTTTCGCGCACCATAGCCGACATGCTGGGGTTGAAGGTGGGTTCCAGAGCAGATGTATATTTCATGCAGGGACAGGTCAGGATACGCCGTCTTACGGTTACAGGTATTTATGAGACCGGTTTTCTGGAATATGACCGTATGTTCGGAGTGACCGGGCTGGAGCTTCTGCAACGCCTTAATGACTGGGAGCCATATGAGTATACGGGTTTGGAGATAGGTTTGACAGATATCGGCAAGATAGATGACGGATATGGTCAAGTACGCATTGTCATGAATGACCTGGAGGAAAAGACGGGTGAGGATTACTTTGTACAGACTCTGTACGATACCCATTCGGGCCTGTTCGCCTGGCTTGATGTGCTGGACCTGAACGTGTGGATCATACTGACGCTTATGCTGGGAATAGCGGGTTTTACGATGATATCGGGGCTTCTTATCATAATTTTTGAGCGCACTGCCACAATAGGTACATTAAAGGCGCTCGGTGCCTCCGACAGGACGGTCCGTAAGGTTTTCCTGCGCCTGGCATCATACATTATCATAAAAGGAATGATGATAGGCAATGTCATAGGTATCGTAATCAGCCTTGTGCAGCAATGGTTCCATCTGGTTCCGCTGGATCCGGCCAACTATTATCTTGACAGCGTACCTATGCAGCTTGGAGTGGGGTGGCTGGTTATCCTGAATGTGGTGATGTTCCTGCTGTCCATGCTTATGATGCTGATTCCGAGTGCTGTAATATCCAGGATTGTCCCGTCCAAATCAATCCGGTTTGAGTGATGAAACAAAACAGAATAACATATGGAGGTTTTAATAGGAATCCTTTGTGCCCTGGTTGGCTTGTCGGCCGGTTACCTGCTGGGGATGGGCAGAGCCAAGAGTGAATGGCAGGCCCATACGCAGCAGCTTCTGGACGCACAACAGTCCAAGTTTGATGAGACTATAGCCAAGGTATCAGCCCAGTTGAAGACCGATACCGCCGAGATACTCAAGCAGCGTCAGGATGAATTCGCCGCTTCCAGCAACAGCAGCATCGGCCAGATAGTGAATCCCCTCAAGGAGACCATCGCCAGCATGAAGGAAGCCATGAAGGAGAATACCCTAAAGCAGACGTCCATCAGCAGTGAGATAAAGACACAGGCGGAGAATATGATGCGTCAGAGTGCCGCAGCCAAGGAGAGTGCGGACGAACTGACCAGGGTGTTCCGTCATGCCGGCCGTGTTCAGGGTAACTGGGGCGAGATAATCCTGGACGAACTGCTCGAATCACAAGGACTTACCAAAGGAGTGCATTATGAGTTGCAGTCATCCATCCGTGATGCAGCCGGCGATGTGGTACGCACGGAAAATGACCGTAGCATGCGTCCTGATGTGATACTTCATCTGGATCAGAAACGCGATGTCATAATCGATTCGAAGGTATCACTTACCTCTTTCATGGATTATGTAAACGCCGAGGATGAGAATGCCCGGCAGAAATACCTGAAGGCTCATGTTGACAGCATCCAGAAACATGTTAAGGAACTTTCCGTAAAGGATTATTCATCATATGTCAAGCCGCCTAAGGTCAGGATGGACTACGTGATAATGTTTGTCCCCAACACCGGAGCGCTTTGGGCTGCCGTAGGAGCCCAGCCTGACCTGTGGCGGAATGCCATGGAGAAGAATGTTTACATAGCCGATGAACAGACGCTGTTTGCCGCCCTGCGTATTATCAACATGACATGGACACAGATTGCTCAGGCACAGAATCATGAGAAAGTTTATGAACTTGCCAATGAGATGCTGGACCGTGTCGGACAGTTTATCGACCGCTATAGAGCTATAGGCAAGGCCATTGAGAATGCAGGGAAGGCATATGAGGCCGGCGAAAAGAAACTTGTGCCCGGAGGTCAGAGCATCCTGCAGACATGCGCCAAGCTCCAGAAACTGGGAGCCAGGCAAAGTTCACGCAATCCGATACCCCAACTGAATGATACAGATACAGATACGGACAATGACGAGCAGGTTTTGCCTGAGTCTGTACAACTGGATGATTGACTGCTGCTCCTTTTATAGGGTTTTTCCCCGAATCTTTTAGGGAAAATTCCCTTTGCGGGTAATCCCTCTTGAGTATCTTCGCATCGGATAATAAACCGATTACGATAATGAAAAAGCTGATGATTCTTATGATGGCTGTGATGCTTCCGCTGACAGCCTTGTATGGAAAGAAGAAGGATAAAAGCAATATCATGGTTTGGGGCGAGGTGGTAACAGCCGATGACGGCCGTGACTATCTGACCATGTATAAGAATTGCCCGGCTGAGGTTACAGCCCAGTTCCATTTCAAATATAAGGACAAGACAGAGTCGGTCATGTATGACCTCTTTATGCCCGATACTGTTGCCGCGGTACATGATCCGGTACCGGTAGAGAAACCGGTCAGGGAGGTAATAGTGGACAATATAGTCTACAGCACAGTTGATGCCGAGGGTAAGAAATACAGTACAAGCGATCCAGATGATCCCGTGCTGGCCATGTTGCTGGTTGACCTGTTTGACTTCTATCACGACCTGTTCTGGTTTGACGTTTACCACAGGGCGCGTTATTATGAAGGCCGTCACTATGAAAGCTGGACTCCAACATCATCAAGCCGTTATCAGAAAACTCATTCCGACAACAACAGGTCAAAGACTCCCGATGTAAACCTGAACAAGGTTGATGACGCTGCATTACTGATAGGTGCCGCCACGGTAGCAGTGGCATCGGTAGGTATGCTGGTGGCAGTGGTTGACAAGTGGGATGTTCCCGATGACAGGTTCCCGTATGTGTCACTGTCACCTCAGCTACAGTATTTTACACAGTCCGGAACTATGCGTGATGTGCTGCAGTTCAAGGTAAGGATGGGAAACTTAGGCGGATTCTCATTCTTAGGTGACATTGGCTATACCACAGGTTCCCTTAATGAGGCTAATCTGTTTGATCCGGGCTTGACATGGAGCGCCGGATTGGGTATTGACCTGGGCGCTTTCTCACTCTCCTTCCGGGGAAAGCCAGCCACATCCCGCTACTCGGAGAACTTTCTGACCTGTCAGTTGGGATATGATATATTTGTCTCCAAAGACTTGGCTATGGACTTGAGTGCCGGAGCCGGCATACTTGGACACGACGGGGAATTGTACTGGGATATTCCGGTGTCTGTAGGTCTGCTCTGGAAATTCTGATCAGAACTGCCCGGCTTCGGCCTGAGGCAGCGGGCGGCAATTGTACTGCGATGCCATAGCCTCTCCGTATGCTCCTGCCGACATGAGCGCAATCAAATCACCGCGGTGTAACTCATTAATCAGTTCGTCCTTACCGAAAACGTCTGATGATTCGCATATCGGACCAACCACATCATACTTCCCTATCGGGCCGTTTGAGCTCAGGTTAACGATCTTGTGATGTGCTCCGTACAGCGCGGGACGAATAAGTTCCGTAAAACCGGCATCGACGATAGCGAACTTCTTGATGGTTCCTTGCTTTACGTACAGCACTTTGGTCAAGAGCCTTCCGCATTGCGCTACAATTGCGCGGCCAAGTTCAAAATGAAGCTGCTGGCCAGGGCGAAGCTTGAGCTCATTGCGGAAAACATCAAAGTATTGCCTGAAATCCGGTACGGGGTTCTGTTCCGGATTTACGTAGTCTACTCCCAGACCGCCTCCCACATTGATACTGTGAAGCGTTATACCCTCTTTCTCAAGCATCTCCTGCAGGTCATTGATTTTCTGGCACAGCAGGCTGAACGGCTCCATGTCAAGTATCTGTGAGCCTATGTGGAAATGAAGACCTTCAAAAACGAAAGCGGGATTCTGCTGCGCCTTGCGGATGATGGGGAGTAGCATGGGAATCTCTATTCCGAACTTGTTCTCAGCCTTACCGGTAGTTATGTTGGCATGTGTGTGTGCATCCACGTCGGGATTGACCCGAAGTGCGATGTGTGCGGTCTTTCCGAGAGCAGTGCAACGCTCTGCAATTACGTCCAGTTCGGCCTCTGACTCCACGTTGAAGCACAGTATGCCGGCATCCAGGGCAAGGTCAATCTCCCAGTCGGCCTTGCCTACACCTGCAAACACTATCGAGGATGCCGGGAATCCGTTGTCCAAGGCTACCTGAATCTCGCCTCCGCTAACACAGTCTATTCCCAGACCATACTCGTTGATATGCTTGAGCAGCAATGGGTTGGAATTGGCCTTTATGGCATAATGAACGTGCCAGTCAGGATTGCCTGCTGTACATTCCTCTATTGACTTGAGGGTATTTTGAAGTATCCCCAGGTCATACTGATAGTAGGGGGTGCGCATCTTTTTACTTGTTGTTGAAGAGAACGTAACTCAATCGCTGCAATGCGGCTTTCTTGTCACTCTCTTTGATGAGGAATGAAATGTTGTAGTTGCTTCCGCCGTATGAGATCATTCGTACGGGGATATCGGCCAAGGCATCCAATGCGCGTGACTCGAATCCCAGGTTCTCCCAAATCATATCGCCGACAACGCATACGATGCACATACCGCTGTCTACGGTCACGGTACCGTATTTCTTGAGTTCGGACACGATGTCCTCCAGATGCTTGGTGTTGTCGATAGACATTGATACACCCACCTCGGATGTACAGATCATGTCGATTGATGTACGGTAGGTCTCAAATACCTCGAACACCTTCTTGAGGAAGCCGTGAGCAAGGAGCATTCGGCTTGACTTGATCTTTATGGCTGTGATGTTCGACTTTGCGGCTACGGCAGCTATGCGGCCTGGCTCCGAACGGTTGTCAATCAGAGTGCCGGGTGCGGTGGGCTCCATTGTGTTGAGCAGACGCACAGGTATGCCCGCTGCCTTAGCCGGCTGTATGCAGGTGGGGTGGAGGATCTTGGCTCCGAAGTAAGCAAGCTCGGCGGCCTCCTCAAAGTGCAG
Organism: uncultured Bacteroidaceae bacterium; assembly: GCA_905235565.1. GTDB lineage: Bacteria > Bacteroidota > Bacteroidia > Bacteroidales > Bacteroidaceae > Colenecus. The sequence goes on from CAJOLR010000002.1 coordinate 76,910, forward strand.
ATGGCGCACCGGCTGTGTGTTGTCGACCACTCTGGGGTCATTGTTGTGCATGCCGTCGATGTCTGTCCATATCTGGATCTCATCGGCCTTGACGGCTGCACCAAGTATGGATGCGGTATAGTCGCTACCTCCACGCTGCAGGTTGTCGATGTCACCCTGCGCATTGCGGCAGATGAAGCCTTGTGTAATGTATATCTGCATGCCAGGGACTGCCTTAAGGGCCTTTGCGGCATTCTCTGAAATGAAGTTCATGTCAGGCTCGGCATCGGCGTCGGTCTTCATGAAGTCAAGGGCGGGCAGGAGAGCGGCCTTGATGCCCTGCTCCTTAAGGTAGCTGGTAACCATATAGGTTGAAATCAGCTCACCCTGAGCAAGTATTATTTTCTCTTCCTTCTCGGTGAAGTTGTCCTTGGAGAATGACTGCAGGTATGCAAACTTGTCTTCCAGGAATTTCTGTACTTCATCCCGGTTGTCATTTTTTGAGAGCAGTTCCGGTACATGGGCGTAATATTTGGCACGCAGACGGTTTATCACATCGTCAGCACCGGCCTTGTTTCCGCCGTAAAGGTATTGTGCTATCTCTACAAGTGAATTCGTGGTGCCTGACATGGCCGACAGGACTACCAGTTTCTGTTGTCCGTCTTCTGTTATGAGGCGGCTCACCTCTTTCATTCGCTGCGGACTCCCTACTGATGTTCCGCCGAATTTCAATACTTTCATGTTATGGTCGTTTATGTACTTGGTTTTTCAAATTCAATTCTCAGCTGTTCCCGCATTGGAATCTACAATCAGCTTGCGTCCCTCGCATTTGAACACGCGGCCAGGGAACTCGTCAATCCACTGCAGATTATGGGTGATCATCAGGATCGTGGTTCCGGTCTGTCCGACCTTGTGCAGGATCTCCATGATCTGGCGTCCGGTTTCAGGGTCAAGGTTTCCGGTAGGCTCATCGGCCAGGATAAGTTTGGGGTCGTTAAGCAGTGCGCGTGCTATGCAGATGCGCTGCTGTTCTCCGCCAGACAGCTCATGGGGCATCTTGTAGCCTTTGGTGTCCATTCCTACCATGGCCAGGACCTGGAATATTTTCTGGTGTATGAGCTTCTTGTCTTTCCAACCCGTGGATTTGAGTACGAAACTCAGATTATCAAAAACGTTACGGTCGGTAAGCAGTTGGAAATCCTGGAACACTATTCCCATCTGGCGGCGCAGACGTGGTATCTGGCGTTTCTTCATGGCCGCCAGGTCCATTCCGAGAACTATTGCGTGGCTGTCCGGCATGGGGCAGAGTACATCCAGTTCACAGTAGAGTGTCTTGAAAAGTGAGCTTTTGCCTGATCCGACCTTTCCTATCAGATAGACAAAATCACCCTCCTGTACCGTGAATGTCACGTCGCCAAGGACGAACATGTCCTCCTGGCGGACCTCAACGTTGCGATAATCGATTATATCCATTTACTCCTTATGGCGTTTTACAAGTTCGGCGGCAAGCTCCTCAATGCGGTGTCCCTTTGAGGTAAGCAGAACAATGAGGTGGTAAATCAGGTCCGATGCCTCATAGATCAGGCGGTCATCAGTGCCGTTTGTGGCCTCGATGACTGTTTCCACGGCCTCTTCGCCAACCTTCTGGGCCATACGGTTAACTCCACTCTTGAAAAGTGAAGTGGTGTATGAACCTTCGGGCATCTCCTTGAAGCGGCGGTCAATGAAATCCTGCAGGTAAGAGAGGAAGTTCAGGTCAACTGAGTTCTGCTCGTTCCAGCATGTATCGGCACCGGTGTGGCATACCGGGCCATCAGGACGTGCCTTGATGAGCAGGGTGTCCTTGTCGCAATCCAGCAGGATATCTTTTACGTTAAGATAGTTGCCGCTGGTTTCTCCTTTTGTCCAAAGGCAGTTTCTGGTGCGGCTCCAGAATGTGACTTTTCCGGTTTCGACGGTCTTATCATAGGCCTCCCTGTTCATGAAACCAAGCATCAGGACCTTGCGTGTTACATTGTCCTGAACGATTGCGGGCACAAGACCGCCCATCTTTTCAAAATCTATATCCATTTTGGTATAATTATAATCTAATCGGAATATTCAAACCGCAAAGGTACTGCTTTAATTCGGGAATCGGTATTTCTCCAAAATGAAAAACGCTTGCAGCCAGTGCGGCATCGGCGTGACCCTCTATGAAAGCGTCCCTGAAATGCTCCTTGGCGCCAGCTCCGCCCGATGCTATCACAGGGATGCTCAGATTGTCCGAAAGATACCGCAGGGCCTCATTGGCAAATCCCTGCTTGACTCCGTCGTGGTCCATGCTGGTAAACAGGATTTCACCTGCACCGCGCTGCTGAGCCTCCCGGGCCCATTCAAACAGCATGCGGTCTGTGGGTACGCGGCCACCGTTAAGGAAACAGCGCCACCCCTCATCGGTCTGCTTTGCGTCAATGGCAACTACGCATACCTGCGATCCGAAATTCAGAGCTATCCGGTCAATGAGCCCGGGGTCCTTTATGGCGGCCGAGTTGACCGATACCTTATCGGCTCCGGCCTTTAGGAGACGCTCCACGTCCTTTAGCTCATGTATACCGCCGCCTACGGTAAAGGGAATGGATATGCCGGCGGCTATGCGCTCTACTAATTCTGTAAAAGTTTTTCTGTCTTCAAAAGAAGCCGTTATATCCAGGAATACCAGCTCGTCGGCCCCCTGCCGGCTGTAGAGCCTGCCAAGTTCAACGGGATCTCCCGCATCACGCAGGTTTACAAAATTGGTACCCTTGACAGTGCGTCCGTCACATATGTCCAGACAGGGTATTATTCTCTTTGCTAACATGACTTATTCCTGGCTTAATCCTGATAGTTGCTCAAGTGTTATCCGTCCCTCATAATAGGCTTTTCCAACTATGGCTGCAGGCAAACCGGCTTCCTTCAGGTCCAGAAAGTCCTGTACTGAACTCACTCCGCCGCTGGCTATCAGCCATATGCCGGGAAATTCCTCCATCAGGGATCTGTAAAGTCCTATGGACGGCCCCTGGAGCATTCCGTCCCGGTTTATGTCGGTACATAACACCTGAGTTATTCCTTTGTGCAGATAGTTGCGGATAAAGTCGCTGAGTGACAGTGTGCTGTCCTCTTTCCATCCGTTGACCGATATCTTTCCGTCACGGGCATCGGCCCCCAGGATGATATGTTCCTGGCCATAGTCCGATATCCATTGGTCCATGAGCTCCGGGTCTGTGACGGCGGTGCTGCCAATCGTCACCATCGCCGCACCGCAACCCAATGCGGTCTCAAGGTCTGATGTGGTTTTTATTCCGCCTCCGAAGTCAACGGTAAGGTCCGTGTGTCCGGCTATCTTCTCAAGAGTGGGATAATTGACAATGTGTTTGCTGCGGGCTCCGTCCAGATCCACCAGATGCAGCCTTCTGATGCCGGCATCCTGAAAACGCAGGGCTATATCCAGCGGGTTGTCGCCGTAAGTCTTGCATACGTTGTAGTCACCCTTGGTGAGCCGTACGCATTTACCTTCTATTAAGTCTATGGCAGGAATTATCTCCATTGGTATTATATGTCAAGAAAATTCTTAAGTATGCGCTCTCCTGTGCCACCGCTCTTCTCAGGGTGGAACTGTGTGGCGTAGAAATTATCTTTGTGCAGCGATGCACTGAAAGGAAGTATGTATTCGGTCTCAGCTGCCGTCCAGTCACAAACCGGAACATAGAAACTGTGCACAAAATATACGAATTCAGGCTTGCTGAACCCTTTGAACAATCCCTGTCCGTCGGTCTTAATGGTGTTCCAACCCATATGCGGAACCTTGTTCTCATGACTTTGGGGAATGAATTTGAGCACAGGAACGTCAAAAATGCCCAGACACTCAGCGTCTCCCTCCTCGCTGCGGCTGCACATGAGCTGTTGGCCCAGGCAGATTCCCAGGACGGGTTGCTTGAGATCCCTTATCAGCAGGTCCAGTTTGCGGGCTTTGAGGTACTCCATTGTGGTGCTGGCTTCACCGACTCCCGGGAAAATGACTTTATCGGCTCCTCTCAGTTCCTCTTCTTTGTCGGTCAGCAGAGCAGTCACGCCAAGTCTCCCCAGCGCATTTATGACCGAGTGTATGTTTCCGGCATTGTATTTGACTATTGCTAAGTTCATAAAGTGTCGGTATCTGTTTTTCAGCCGCGAAGTTACTAAAAATGATGTCTACCATCCTCAAACTTAATAATAAAATGAGTAAATTTGCGGCAAATTACGGGAAGGGACTTCTGTAATGTAGTAGCAATAGTTTGATTATCAAAAGATTATAATGAAAAAGTTCGCTGAGCGTGGACAGTTGGACCTGTCAAAGGTCAACAAGGAGGTGTTGGAAGACTGGCTTAAGGAGGATCTTTTCAGCCGCAGCATAAAGGAGCGTGAAGGATTTCCTTCATTTGTATTCTATGAGGGTCCTCCCTCGGCAAACGGAATGCCAGGTATCCACCACGTCATGGCACGTACCATCAAGGACACATTCTGCCGTTACAAGACCATGTGCGGCTACCAGGTTAACCGCAAGGCAGGTTGGGATACCCACGGACTGCCGGTTGAACTTGGCGTAGAGAAGAAACTGGGCATAACCAAGGAGGATATAGGCAAAAAGATTTCGGTGGATGACTATAACCTTAACTGCCGTACCGAGGTTATGAAGTACAAGGAGCACTGGAGTGACCTGACTCAGAAAATCGGTTACTGGGTAGACCTTGACAACCCCTATATCACATACGATAACCGTTACATCGAGACCCTGTGGTGGCTGCTCAAGCAGCTTTACGGCAAGGGTTATCTTTATAAAGGATATACTATCCAGCCTTACTCACCCGCAGCTGGTACCGGACTTTCAAGCCATGAACTGAACCAGCCCGGCTGCTACCGTGACGTGAAGGATACCACCGTGACCGCTCAGTTCACCATGACTGATCCCAAGCCGGAAATGAAAGGCTGGGGCACGCCCGTGTTCCTGGCATGGACCACAACCCCGTGGACACTGCCTTCAAACACCGCTCTGTGCGTAGGCAATAAGATTGATTACGTCGCAGTCCGCACTTACAATCCTTATAACGGCCAGCCTGTAACCGCCGTTATGGCTAAGGAACGTCTCAGCGCTTACCTTGATCCCAAGGGTGCAGAACTGGCACTTGACTCTTATAAGCAGGGCGATAAGGTTATTCCTTATCAGATAGTTGGAGAGTACAAGGGCGCCGACCTGGTGGGCATGCATTACAATCAGCTGTTCCCGTGGGTTAAGCCCGTATTCAAGGCCGATGACGGAACAATTCAGACATCAGATGCCGGTTTCCGCGTAATCCCCGGTGACTACGTAACCACTGAGGACGGTACCGGTATAGTACATATAGCACCCACATTCGGTGCCGATGACGCATTCGTGGCCAAGGCCGCAGGCATACCTTCACTCTTTATGATCAACCGCAAGATGGAAACCCGTCCCATGGTTGACTTTACCGGTAAGTACTGGCTCATGGATGAGCTGGATCCCGACTTCGTAAAGAACTGCGTCAACGCAGACCTCTATAAGGAGTATCAGGGTGCTTACGTAAAGAACGCATATGATCCCAAGTTCAACGAGGGCGGCAAGTATGACGAGGCTGCAGCCCAGAAGGCCGAGGACCTGAACGTATATCTGTGCATCCGCATGAAGCAGGAGGGCACGGCATTCAAGATAGAGAAGCATATCCACAATTATCCCCACTGCTGGCGTACCGACAAGCCTGTGCTCTACTACCCTCTGGACAGCTGGTTCATCAAGGCATCTGCCGCCCGTGACAGGATGATTGAACTCAACAACACCATCAAGTGGAAACCGGAGTCAACCGGTACAGGCCGTTTCGGCAAGTGGCTTGAGAACCTGAATGACTGGAACCTGAGCCGAAGCCGCTACTGGGGTACTCCGCTGCCCATCTGGCGCAACGATGAGGGTGATGAACTCTGCATCGGCTCAGTTGAGGAGCTCTACAATGAAATAGAAAAATCTGTCAAGGCCGGCATAATGAAATCCAACCCGTTCAAGGATAAGGGATTCCAGCCCGGTGTATATACTCAGGAGAATTATGACAGGATTGACCTGCACCGCCCGTACGTTGATGACATCGTATTGGTATCAGAGGCAGGCCGTGCAATGAAACGTGAACTTGACCTGATAGACGTATGGTTTGACAGCGGTGCCATGCCGTTCGCCCAGATGCACTATCCGTTTGAGAATAAGGAACTCATAGATAACGGCACCGTATTCCCGGCCGATTTCATTGCCGAGGGCGTTGACCAGACACGCGGCTGGTTCTATACGCTTCATGCCATTGCCACTATGGTAAAGGGCAGCGTATCGTTCAAGACCGTAATATCAAACGGTCTGGTCCTGGACAAGAACGGCAACAAGATGTCCAAGCGTCTGGGCAATGCCGTTGATCCGTTCGAGGAGATAGATAAGTTCGGCAGCGATGCCTTGCGCTGGTACATGATAACCAACGCCCAGCCTTGGGATAACCTCAAGTTCGATGAGGAGGGCGTGAAGGATGTTACCCGCAAGTTCTTCGGCACACTGCACAACACATACAAGTTCTTTGCCCAGTACGCCAATGTGGACGGCTTTGACAATTCGGCCGCACAGATTCCGGTTTCAGAGCGTCCTGTGATGGACCGCTGGATACTGAGTGAACTCAACTCACTGACCAAGGGCGTGCGCGAGAGCCTTGACGACTACGAGCCCACACGTGCCGGCCGTCTGATTTCCGGATTTGTAAATGACTACCTGTCCAACTGGTACGTTCACCTGACCCGTGACCGTTACTGGGGCAGCAGCATGAGTGCTGACAAGCTGGCCGCATATCAGACACTTTATACCTGCCTTGAGACTGTGGCCCGTCTGATGTCACCCATAGCTCCGTTCTATGCCGACCGTCTGTTCCGTGACCTTACCGCCGTATGCAAAAATTCTCCGGCCTCTGTTCATCTGGCCGAGTATCCCAAGTGTGATGATAAACTGGTTGACAGGGAACTGGAGACCCGTATGGAACTTGCACAGAAACTCACATCCATGGTGCTGGCCCTGCGTAAGCGTGATGATGTTAAGATCAACGTGCGCAAGCCGTTGCAGAAGATACTGATCCCCGTTACTGCCGAACTACGCTCACACCTGGAGCCCGTCAAGGAGCTTATCCGCGATGAGGTCAACGTAAAGGAGGTTGAGTTTGTGGAGGGTGCCACCAGCGTCCTGGTCAAGAAGGTCAAGTGCAACTTCAAGATCCTGGGCAAGAAGTTCGGCCCGCTTATGAAGGGTGTAGCCGTAGCTGTCCAGAACATGAGCCAGGAGGATGTGGCCAGACTGGAGCAGGAGGGCAGCTATACATTTGACATAAACGGCACTCCCGCCACTGTCGATACCACCGAGGTTGAGATTTTCAGCGAGGATATTCCGGGCTGGGTAGTAGCCAACGAGGGTACACTGACAGTCGCTCTGGATATCCAGCTGACCGATGAACTCAAACGCGAAGGAATTGCCCGTGAGCTCAAGAAACGTATTCAGGATGTACGTAAACTTACAGGTCTTGAGATAACTGACCGCATCATGGTCCGCCTGGAGTCAAACTCTCAGACCGATGCCGCCGTACGAGAATATGAGGAGTGGATAAAGAGTCAGGTCCTCGCCGATACAATCGAAATCGTACCTGCTCTTGACAAGTTTGAGGATATCTCTTTCGATGAGTATTCACTGAAAGTTCAAATAGAGAAAATTTAAACCTTAACTACTTAATTAAGAATCCACGCTATGGCAGAGAAGAACCGTTATTCTGATGAGGAACTTGAGGAGTTCCGTCAGATAATCAATGAAAAGCTGGAAGTTGCCCAGAGAGATTATGATGCTCTCAAAGCCTCTCTTATGAATGCCGACAACAACAGCACGGATGACACATCGCCTACATACAAAGTGCTTGAAGAGGGTGCCAACACTCTTTCCAAGGAGGAGACAACCCGTCTGGCTCAGCGTCAGATGAAGTTCATCCAGTCTCTCCAGGCTGCACTCGTTCGTATTGAGAACAAGACTTACGGCATCTGCCGCGAGACCGGCAAGCTCATCCCCAAGGAGCGTCTGCGTGCCGTACCTCACGCCACCTTGTGTATAGAGGCCAAGCAGAACAAGCATTGATTCCAGTTAATGGATAACAATAAGAATATCCGTCAGGGGCGTATAGCGCTGATTATCATTTTTTCAGTGCTGGTAATTGATCAGATCATCAAGATTCTTGTCAAGACCGGTATGTCTCTTGGCGAGAGCATAGATGTGACATCATGGTTCAAGATACTTTTCGTTGAGAATAACGGCATGGCATTCGGCATGGAGATATTCGGCAAATTTTTCCTCTCCCTGTTCCGTATTTTGGCCATCGGATTCTTTATCTGGTATCTTTTCAGAATCGTAAACAAAGGGTTTCCTACGGGGTATATAGTAACTGTCTCGTTCATTATAGCGGGGGCATTGGGAAATCTGCTGGATTGTATGTTTTACGGTCTGTTTTTCAGCAGCAGTACATTCGGTCCTGACGGAACCGCCGCCTTTGTACCGTTTGGTCAGGGGTATGCGCCCTTCCTGTACGGCAAGGTGGTGGATATGTTCTATTTCCCGCTCTGGAAATGGCCTGATTGGGTTCCTCTGGTGGGTGGGGATGTGTTCTTTGAGCCTGTATTCAATTTTGCGGACTCCTGCATAACCTGCGGTGTGATAGTCTTGCTGCTGTTCTATACCAGGATAGTCAATATGGGATTCAACTACAGTAACCCTGATGGTCAGGACAAGAACGATGAGGCCGATGCTAAGGGTTGACATACTTTTGGCTTCACTGATGCTTCTGACGCTTTTCACAGGCTGTCGGCTCAAGCGTCCGGATGATGTCCTGTCTCCCAAGAAGATGGAGCGGTTCCTCTATGATTATCATCTGGCGCAGGCTATCAGTCAGGACCTCCCCAAGGAGGACAAGTATACCACTTCGGCTTATATCGATTGGGCATACGATAAGAACGGAATAACCAAGGAACAGTTCAATACCTCCCTGATCTGGTATACAAGGAATCCCAAGGAGTTTACCAAAATATACAAGCGTCTGTCAAACAGGGTGGATGACGAGTATAAGATTGCCAATAAAACCCTTTCCAAGATTGAGAAGAAACTGGTTACGATACAGTCCGGTGACAGCATTGATATGTGGTATCTTGAAAAGAACGCATTGCTAAATACATCGGTCTACATGAACAGGCTTACGTATAAGATCCTGTCCGATACCACTTTCCATTTGGGAGACACCATATGTCTGAATATGTCCGGAACATTCGTATCGACTGATTCCGACGTTCCCCAACGAGCATATATCACACTGTCGGCTTATTATCGTGACAGTGTCTCTACCGCCGATACCATGCTGCTGTCAAGCGGTCCTGTGAATCTGTCATTGGTGCTCGATGATGAGACAGCGCTCTACAGCCTTAGCGGTTCGGTCAATTATCTGGATTCAACAGACAACCGCAACTCCATATTGGTACTTTCCGGTATGGAGCTTATGAGGTATCATGATAATTCTGTCGCAGATACGGCCAAGGTCAGTCTGAGCCGTTCAAAACTCTCTCCTGCGGAACTCTGAGCAGGTGATGGCTGTGGCGATGGCCACATTGAGGGATTCGGATGTGACAGCTCCTGCCGGCCAGTTAGGTATGAATAGTCTTCCTGTAACGTTTTTTTCCAGTTCCGCGCTTATACCGTTCCCTTCATTTCCCATGACGATGATTCCGTTTCCGGAAAGTGCGGCGTCATAGATGGTTTCTCCATTCAGGAATGTGCCGTAGACCGGGATATCCGGCGGCAGTTGCCTTATGGAACCGGTTAGGTCAGAATAGTGCACTCTTACCCTTGCTACAGCGCCCATCGTAGCCTGCATGGCCTTTGGGTTGTAAACATCGGCAGTCCCTTTGGAACAGAATACATCCTTTATCCCGAACCAGTCAGCAATACGTATGATGGTTCCCAGATTGCCAGGGTCCTGTACATCATCCAGGGCCAGTACAATATTGTCTTTGGCGGCAGTTGCCATGTCCGTGTGATATGCCGGTATGTGGAATACCGCAAGCACATCCTGGGGAGTTCTGAGCATACTGGCACGTTTCAGTTCGTCCTGCGATACGGTCTCAATCCTTTCGGCCGATATGTTCCGATGCTCTTCGGCCCATTGCGGTGTGGCTGCGATAAGGACACATCCGAATTTTCCGGTCAGTTCACTCACCAGTTTATGCCCTTCGGCCACGAACAATCCCTTCTCTTCACGGAACTTCTTGTGCTCCAGGCTCTTGATATTCTTTATGTCATTCTTGCTTAACATCCCATATGTTTATGTGTGTGTAAAGATAACTAATTTTTATGACCATACTTTGAAAGGCGAGTGAGTTTGCTTATTTTTGTAAGTTAAAGAAAAAAGAAACATGAACAGGAATCCGATTAGAATACTGGCGTTGTTACTCCTGGTATTGGGAGTGGCTTCCTGTTCTGTATACAAATATGTTCCTGAGGGTCATTACCTGTTGGGAAAAGTCGAGGTTACTGCCGAAGACAAAACCGTTACAGATCTCTCCAAGTACAGGAACCTTTCCTACCAGATGCCAAACCTCAAATGGTTCGGCCTGTTCCGTTTCCCATTGAGGTTGTATTCATTTACCGGTACCAGGGCAGGAGAGGCTCCGGTCATTTATGACCCGTTGTTGTCGGAGGCTACGTGCGTTGATATGAAACGCTCCCTCATGAACGCCGGTTATCTCAATGCCGATGTGACATATTCAACCAGGAACAGACGTAAACCCAAGACTACAGTTAGTTTCAGCCTGCAGCCTGGCAAGTTGTTCATAGTCGATACCATAAGGATAACTGTCCAGGACAGCCAGATAGAGCAAATCATCAAGGATAACAGCAAGCAGTCTCATCTGGTCCCTGGGATGAATCTGGATGCCTCCATACTGAATGATGAACGTAACCGCATAGTCGAACTGGTACATAAATACGGTTATTACCGGTTTAACCGTGATTTCATATCTTTTGTGGCCGATACCGTCCATGGCAGCGAGAAGGTGGGGCTCAATATGATCGTTTCGGCCGAGAGCGTGGACGATGACGGAACGGTTCATCCTCACAGGCAGTACACGGTGTCGTCAGTAGATTATTATCTCTCGGACAAGAACGGTAATATGCCCAGTGTGGAAACATCGGCCAGGATTGATACCTGTGAGTCATTCCGTCTCATCTATTCGGGAAATGAATCCAGACCGGCGCTGCGTCCCAAGATAATAGACATCCATTCGTTCCTTAGAGGAGGAATGAAATATAATTCCGATTCGATATCCAGAACATATATGTCCCTTTCACGTCTTGGGATACTGAAATTCTCGAATATCAGTTTCGAGGATGTCCCCGGTCAGGACAACAGACTGAAAGCCAACGTTATGATGACGAGCCTCCCAAAACACTCGATCAGTTTTGAGGTGGAAGGTACCAATACGGCCGGAGACCTGGGTGCCGCGGCATCCATGTCATTCACAGACCGCAACCTGTTCAGGGGATCGGAGCAGCTGACTATAAAGCTTCGCGGAGCTTATGAGTCAATAACCAATCTCCCCGGCTATTCGGGGGATACATACATCGAGTACGGATTGGAAGCCAATCTGGATTTTCCTGAATTCCTGGTGCCTTTTATGACTCAGGACCTTCAGAGACGCAGTCAGGCCACTTCGCGTTTCAGCCTTAAGATCAACGCCCAGCGTCGTCCGGAGTTCAAGAAAACGATATTCTCCACAGGTTGGAGCTATATGTGGGGCGATACATGGCAGAAATCACATCAACTTGACGTACTGGACCTGAACTATCTTGTAGTACCTTGGATATCGGACCATTTCAGGTCGGAGTATCTGGACCAGATAACTTCTGCCAGGTCAATACTTAAATACAACTATGAGGACCTGCTGATTACCAAGCTTGGCTATACGTTCTACTATTCGAGTTCCAGGATAAACTCAGTAGATCCATTCCGCTATTCCGTGCGTGTGGGCTTGGAGACATCGGGCAATATGCTGAGCCTGCTGTCCGAACCTCTGGGACTTGAAAAGAATGACAACAATCAGTATAAAGTCTTTGGCGTGGCGTTTGCCCAATATGTCAAACATGACTTTTCCTTTACTGCCAACTGGCGGTTGGACAGGACCAACAATCTGGTGGCTCATATAGAGTGGGGCGTTGCTGTCCCGTATGGAAACTCCACAAGCCTTCCGTTTGAGAAGCGCTATTTTTCCGGGGGTGCCAACAGCGTACGCGGATGGGCTGTTCGTGAACTGGGCCCAGGTACCTACCATGGAAATGACAAGGTCATTGACTATATAAAGCAGTCTGGTGACATCAAATTGGGTGCAAGTGTTGAATACCGCTCAAAACTGTTCTGGAAAATCAACGGTGCCGCATTTGTGGATGCCGGTAATATCTGGACAATCCGGGATTATGAAGAGCAGCCCGGAGGTGTGTTCGGCTTCAATACATTCTATAAACAGATAGCCGCATCGTATGGTTTGGGCTTGCGGTTTGATTTCGGGATCCTGGTACTCAGACTGGATGGAGGTATGAAGGCATACAATCCGTCAGGTACAACCCCGTATAAGAGACTGCCGCTGGTACACCCCTCAATTAATAGGGATTTTGCGTTCCACCTGGCTGTGGGTTATCCGTTCTGACCAATAAACACACATTATTGTTATGAAGAAAGAAATAAAACGACATAAAAATGAAGACCTACTTTATGAGTTTGTCAAGTGGAAGCAGCGGAAACTGCTACTATCTTGGCACAGACGAACATGCAATCCTGATTGATGCCGGTATCCCCGTAAAACAGATAAAGGGATACCTGAAGGATGCAGGTATCCCTTTTGAGAGAATCATGGCCGTGTTTGTGACGCATGATCATGCTGACCATATCAAGGCCCTTGGTAAACTTGGCGAAAAGTGTGCTGTTCCTGTTTATGCTACACGCGAAACACATGAAGGCATAAACAATAACTATTGTATGACGGAGAAACTCTACCAGTGTGTCCGTTACTTGGAAAAGGAGGTTCCGTTTGAGTTCATGGATTTTGTCATCACCCCGTTTGAGGTACCTCATGACGGTACAGACAATGTTGGTTATAGGATTGAGGTTAATGGTGAGGTGTTCTGTTTCGTGACAGACTTGGGACATATAACCGATACCGTATCCAAGTATATCCTTCAGGCCAATTATCTTATCATGGAGGCTAATTATGATGAGGATATGCTCAGAATGGGTAACTATCCGCAGTTCCTTAAAGACCGCATCACCAGCCCGCGGGGACATTTGAGCAACAAGACTACAGCCAGGTTCCTTGCTGAGAATATACATCCGGGTCTGAAGAATATCTGGCTGTGTCACCTGAGCGGAGAGAACAACCATCCGGAGATAGCTTACAAAACCGTAGAGTATGAGCTTCGCGGAGTGGGTATAATCCCAGGGAAGGATGTTCAGCTTTGCGCCCTGAAGCGTACCACTCCAAGCGAGTTGTATATATTTGAATAATGAAATATCTGCAAAAAGAAACAGGAGACCGATTGGCCTCCTGTTTTTGTACGCGATCAGGGATTCGAACCCTGGACCCATTGATTAAGAGTCAATTGCTCTACCAACTGAGCTAATCGCGCAACTGCTTTCCTGAAAAGCGATGCAAAGGTATCGCTTTAAATTGGTTTTCCAAAATGAAATGCAGACTTTTTTGCAAAAAAATGATGCCTTGAACGGTTAGTCGGCAAGGCATCATTCTTTACTGCGGTTATCTTTCAGAATTGGAAGAATCTTCTGGCGTTGAAGTAAGAGATATCCTCAACCATCTGCTCAATCCTGTGTATTTCGCTGGCCGGTATCTCACCCTTCTCCACATCATTTCCTATCAGATTGCAGAGTATGCGGCGGAAATACTCATGACGGGCATATGAAACAAAAGAACGGCTGTCAGTCAGCATGCCTACAAATCTGGATAGCAGTCCCAGCATACTCAGCACCTGCATCTGCTGCTCCATTCCGTTTTTCTGGTCCATGAACCACCAGCCTGCTCCAAGCTGTATCTTGCCGGGTACGGATCCGTCCTGGAAGTTGCCTATGGTAGTGCCGACCATCTCAAAATCAGACGGATTGAGATTATAGATAATGGTCTTGGTCAGTTTGTCCATACTGTTCAGCCTGTCCAGATAGCGGTTCATTGACTTGGCGGTCAGTACTTGTGACATGGAATCAAAACCGGTGTCCTTGCCAATCAGTTTGAACATCTTGGTGTTCTGGTTGCGGATAACGCCGTAATGGAACTGTTGTGTCCATCCTGTGTCGGCATCCATCTTGCCGAACTCAATCAGCATAGCGCTCTTGAACTTGCGGATCTCAAGGTCCGTCAGAGCGGTGCCTCCGTAAACTTTGCTGAATATGGCATCCAACTCGGATGGAGTGAAATCCTTTGCATAGAACTCTTCCATACCGTGGTCGCTCAGCCGGCATCCCATCTGTTCAAAGTATTTGTGGCGTACCAGAAGAGCTTTTACTATGTCATCAAAGCAGTTTATGCTTACTCCGCTCACCTTGGACAGCTTGTCTATATATTCCCTGTAAGCTGCAGGGTTCTCTACGGTCATTGCCATGTCGGGACGCCATGTGGGCAGAACCTTAACCTTAAACCCGCTCTCACGAACCTGCTTGTGGTATTCCAGGGAATCTACGGGGTCATCGGTAGTGCAGACTGCCTCAACGTTGTAATGAAGCATCAGGTTCCGCGCACTGAATTCGGGACTGGCCAACTTCTCGTTGCACTCATCATATATCTCCTTTGCAGTATCAGGATTAAGGACCTTGTCTATACCAAAGCAGGTCTTGAGTTCCAGGTGTGTCCAATGGTAGAGAGGGTTGCGCATGCAGTAAGGCATGGTCTCTGCCCATTTCTGGAATTTTTCCCAATCAGATGCATTTCCGGTGATGTATTCTTCAGGAATGCCGTTGGTGCGGAGTGCGCGCCACTTGTAATGGTCTCCGCCCAACCATAGTTCTGTGATGGAACGGAACTTATGGTCTTCGGCTACCTCCTGCGGGTTAAGATGGCAGTGATAGTCTATGATGGGCAGTTTCTTGGCATGATTGTGAAACAGATGTTCTGCGGTCTTGGACTGCAAAAGAAAATTCTCATGAATGAACGGTTTGTTAGTCATATGTAATCAGGTTATTTGTTCTAGAATAGACGTGCAATATGCCTGTCAAGAATATTCTCCTTGACCTGCTGTGCTATTACGGCGGCATTCCGTTCCAGGGCAGGATAGAATTCATCGCCCAGTTCGGCTGCTATCTTGTAGCTTACGTGTATCAGCTGACGGAAATCGGGATTGTATAGCGGGTCCTGGAGGTTATGGCGTAGTGCCCGTGCATACTGTTCGCCGCTCCATGACTCAATCTGTCCTGCAGTGGGCAGTTTTGCAGGGTTGATGTCAATCACTGTGGCATAGGGGACACAGAGCTCTTCCATACGTCCCAGAGCTGACAGGGCAATCCTTTTGGCCAGACTGAAGGCATTTCCGTCACCAAGAGCCAGGCCGATGTTCTCTTCAAGCCAAGTGGTACCTGCTGTCTTGATGTGTATGCCTTTGTCATATTCCCGGATAAGACGTCCCATTATGGGGTAGATAGAGAATTTGTCACTTCCGGAATGAATGCTCAGCTTGAGGCTTTCCGGCAGTCCGAATTCCTTTACGGCATAGTCTATTACCAGCAGATCCTCCCGGAACTCTTTCTCAAACTGTGCGGTATTGCCTACATAGTCTACGCCTTTGTTGAACCTTCCGGTGAACTTGGGAGCGATGGTCTGGGCGGGAACGCCTTCTTGGGCAAGAGCGCTCAGGATAAAGAATATTTCTATTGGTGTTTGCGGCGAATCCACTTCATCCATGGATACTTCGGTTACAAAACCGTCAATATCCTTGCAGTCTGCGATATGCCTGTAGATGCGTCCGGCTTCCTGAACGGCGAACAGGTATTTGCCTGCCATCTCCTCAATCAGGGCACGATCTATCTTGAACGGTTGGTCTATTCCTGGGATAATCAGGTTACCGGCATATTTCAGATTGGATTCCGTAAATTTGGTGATGTCATTGGCATCGGCCTTCTTTCCTATATAATCCGCCACATCAATGGTAAAGAAATCAGATGCATCCATGAACTTGTCTACATTGTTCATGTTGATGTGGTCGGCATCAACGAAGTAGGGCTTTGTGTATCCCAAAGACTTGACTGCATCATCGGCCTCGCGGCGTGTGTCTACAGGCTCTGTGCCAATGATCTGATGCTCGCGGTTGGATTTGTTCCAAACCGGTACGAACTCATACGGATACTTGCCTGCACCCTCAATGAGCGCGTCGAGTTGAGCTTTTCCCTCGTGTGAGAACCGGTCACCTATTCCGAAAGAATATTTTCCAAGTAGTTTCATAATTGTATTTGGCTTTGTTACAAATGTAATTGTTATTCGGTTAAGTTGAACCCTGCCTCCCTCAAATATACTGAGGCACGGCCCGAAGTGTCATTGGACAGATTGACGGTGAATGCATTGAACTCCCGCCTTACAGGGTATGACGACCTTAGTTTCTCAAAACGGCTTATATCCGTTCTGAGCATGGCGTCATCCTGCTTTACGTCATATGTGTAAAGGATTGCCTCAGAAAGGATCCGACGGGGGCTCTTGTCCTGCGCGTCAATGGTAAATGATAGGGGTTGAGCCGGTATAGGTAACTCCGTTGTCTCCCAGTTGCTGCAGGGGAGGTCAAAGAATCGCCCCAATGCCTGTACGCACATCATGGTCCCGTTTGACTTGCCGTCTGCCGAATAACCGGCTATGTGAGGCGTGCCGGTATACAGCATCTCTGCAAGTTCAGGGTCTATGGCCGGCTCTCTCTCCCAAACATCCAATGATGCTGTTTTAATGGATCCTTTCCTGAGTGCCTGTTTAAGGGCTTTGGTGTCAACTATCTCGCCGCGAGATGTGTTTATCAGTATCTGGCTGTTGTTCATGGCAGCCAGATTTCTTTCTCCAAACAGATGGAAGGTGGAATCCTCCCCTTCAATGGTCAGCGGTACGTGACACGTTATGATATCACTCTCCTCTATTATCCTGTCTATCGGAACAAAACCGCTGCCGCCTTCACGCCTGGCACGCGGAGGATCGCAGAGCAGGATCCTGAATCCCAGAAGCGCAGCCATCCTGGCAACCTTGCCGCCTACATTGCCTGCACCTATGATGCCAAGAGTCTTTTCCTTGAATTCAAAAGACATATCGCGAGACATGTTTGACAGCAGCGATCCCATGTATTGCTGTACGGAGCCGGAGTTACAGCCGGGAGCATTGGTCCAAACAATGCCGTTGCGTTCACACCATGCGGTGTCAATATGGTCATAGCCTATAGTGGCCGTAGCGATGAACTTTACTTTGGAGCCTTTCAGAAGGGATTCGTCGCATCTTGTGCGCGTTCTTACGACAAGGGCGTCGGCATTCCGTATAAGGTCTGGCCCTATGTCATTGCCGGGTGCATATGTCACATCGGCAAACGGCTCCAGGACACCTTTTAGGAAAGGGATATGTTCGTCGCATACAATTTTCATCTCAACTTGCCTCCAATCTATGGGCAAATTTATCAAAAAACCTGATGAGTTTATTGTAAATTCTGTCTAAAAAAGCTATGTTTGCAATACTCTTAGATTCAATATGGGATTATCCGTAAGTAAAAAGGACAACTTCCGTGCCGGAAAGCGTTTCAGTACGTTTATACAAATTTGCCTGATACTCCTCTGTCCTGGTATTCCTGTGTTTTTCTTATCCTCCTGCAATTCTTATCTGAACAAGAATGAAAGTGTCGCTTATACGGTTGTGGTGATACATTCCTACAACGATATGGGGCAGGAGGGAAGCTACTTCAGGAACTATATGGACCGAAGCTTCAGACGTCATGGCATGAACGTGGCGACCCACCACATTTATCTGGATCTGATCCATACGGAAAGCCCCTTTGTCAACGATGCCGGTCAGGATATGTTTGTGGAAACCATCAAAGGTTACAAACCTGATATCATTCTCTTGAACGATGATCTGGCATTCTACTATATAATGAATAATGAGAACATCCTGCTCAGGACAATTCCTACAGTTTTTGCAGGTGTTTCGGCATCTACATACATCCATCAGGATTATCCGTTGATGACTGGCTGGAGTGATCCGGTCGACCTTGCGGCCAACTGTAACCTGTATAGGAACCTGGGCTATCCCGGCAGTCCTGTGGTTGAACTGGATTATGGTGATTATCAGGACCAGTTACGTGAAAAACTTTACAATAACATCTCAGATACAAGCCTGTTTGTGAATAATGCTGATTTCAGTATCGAGTATGCCGATCTCTCATCATCCGTATACAGGGACAAGATAATAGTGAGTTTCGTCACTATGGCAGATCCTGAAAGAAACCGCCCCGACTATATCGGTCCCGATGATGAGAATTCCTACAATAAAGGCCTGCACAACTCCGAGATTGCCAAATCATTCACGTTCGAAGGGCGGCAGGGCCATATACAGGTTAAATATGACCTGTTCAGCAACAGTCTCATAGACCTGTCCCGTGTCCCTCAGATAACAGGAGTGAGAGAGCAGTTCGGCAGTTTCAGTAACCTTCTGGGCAACAATGAACTTATAGACGACAGTGAGAATGAGTATGAGCGTCCCAAATTCCTTTGCGGTTATTTTGCGTCTATTGAGACCCAGATAGACGATCAGGTTTATACTGCCATCAGGATCCTGAACGGTGAGCGCCCCATCGACATTCCGGTCGGGGTTCACAAGAAGGATTTCTACATGGACTGGAATGCTATGGTCCAGATGGATCCTCCGCTCAGTTTCAATAATTACTATGAGCAGTTCAAGATAGTGAACGTGCCATTTGTTGTGGCAAGAAAAGGTCTTTTCATGTGCCTTGTGGCTCTCGCTGTAATTCTGGTGGCCGGATTACTCTCATGGCTGACAAACTCTCGTTTCCGCAAGCGCAATGGAGAGCGGGAAAAGGCTTTGTCTATGCTCAAACAGGAGACGCAGCGCCGTCTGCTGGTGTTGGAGGGGAGTGATTCAATGTTCTATAAGGTAAAGGACGGCAGGATTGTTTTCCTACACAGTTCCCAGATGGATAATCAAACCAGAATTGAATGGGATGTGGATGAATATCGCCGGGATTATGTCGCTCCGGAGAGTTACGGCTCTTTTGATATCTGTATCGGAATGGTGCCTGCAGAGTCAGACAAGGCCAAGGTGAGAGTGCGGGCCAAGATACTTAACGGCACATGGCACTGGTGGGAGGTATCGTTCCGTAAGTGTGAATCAAAAGACATGATAATAGGCTTTGTTATCAGTGTCGACAAGATAGTGGAATTTGAGAAGACGCTTCAGGAATCTGCCATCAGGGCCGAGGAGGTCATTTCCAAAGAGAATTTCATAGCCAACATCACACATGACATACGTACGCCCCTGAATGCCATCTCCGGCTTTGCCCAACTGTTGGCCGAGGGTTGCAGTCCGGAAGACAAGGTACTGTTCGCCAGTCTGATCCGTGACAATACCGAACAACTGCTTGACCTTATTGACGAGGCTGTACGTAAACCGGCTGACAGCACGGATTCCATGTCATTCAAGATAAGGAGCATCAGTACGGCCGAACTGCTCAACGACAGCTATCATACCAACCGGATCCTGTGCCCGTCACATCTCAAGTTCAGGTATGAACCCTTTGAAGGACCTGATGTCGTAATAATGGCCGATCCCATACGTACAAGTCAGGTTATCAATAATTTCCTGAGTAATGCATTCAAGTATACCCTTCAGGGCTCGGTTACTTTGGGATGGATGGTTCCTGATGATGATACCTCGTGCATCGAAGTATATGTTTCCGATACGGGTATCGGAATCAGTGAGGAGGACAGCGCCAAGGTCATGCAGCGCTTCGGTATGGCTGAAGGTAATTACAAGGGTACAGGTCTGGGGCTTGACATCTGTTGCTCAATCATAGAAAAGCAGAACGGCAAGTACGGTTTTACCAGCGAACTGGGGCAGGGAAGCCGTTTCTGGTTCAGATTGCCGGTTGACAATACCCGTAACGGTTCACCTATATGAGAATCAGGATTTACATAATAGTCATGGCGTTGTGCATGACGCTGTTTCCGGGGTGTTCAGATGTACGTGACTCCGGACATGGCGATAAGGAGAGATATAACGTACTCTGCCTTTTTGTATATGACTCCATTTTCTGTAACTACAGGATATATGAGAATACGTTTGCAACCTCATTGAAAAAAAACGGCATAAATGCCGATATAAGGAACGTGTACTCTTCCGGCCATCTTGACATCGCCCAATCAGAAGCGCTTGAGGCCTCATTCACAAGACTGAATAATGAGGGATGGGTGCCAGATGTGTTATGCTGCATTGATGACCGTACATTAAGCCTATATCTGGAAGGCGAATACAGCCGGTGGCTACCTCCGGTAGACAGCATTCCCATGGTGGCAGCCGGACTCCACTGCCCGGACTGGAACCTGATAAGACGCAGTAACAATACGGCGGTTTGTACCGATCTCCTGAATTTCCAGCGTAATATTGAGCTTGCTGTCCGTATGGCACACTATACCGGAGTGCCGGGTCAACCTATGTATTCCAATGTGGTGGTTATAGAGCTGGATACAACTGATTATGACAAGCGTATCAGGGAGAGGCTTCGCAGTGAGCTGGACCGTCCTCCATACGTGAACAATATGGATTACCATATAAAGGATTTTCCACTGGACCAGCTTTCCAGCCGTTTCAGGGACTCAATCTTCATAAACGTTTTCTCAAACGGTTCTCCCGAACTTAACAACTATCGCAGTGACGGCGATTATCACAAATACAGGATCAAGTTTCTGAACAACATTACCATGACACCATATCTTACCGTCAAGCGCGATATTGAGAATGAACAGGTGCTCAGCAAGACGCTTAAGCCACAGTTCTCGGCTGTACGTGACGGTTTTGCAGATGGCTCCAGACGTTCGCTGTGCGGTTATTTCGCTTCATACGAGACGGTGGCTACCGATCAGGCTGCATATGTGGCTCGTGTCTTGAAGGGTGAGAGTGCCGGAAGCCTGCCAATAATAGAGCATGAGGCCAATTACTATATGTCCTGGAGAGCCATGGAACTTCTGGATATGGATTATAAGGATTTCAGTGACAGCTTTATCATCGTAAGGGCTCCTTGGCGCATCCAGCATCCCGTCCAGTTCGTGATGATCATCGTGCTGACCATCCTGATAGTTCTTGGCACACTGTCACTGGTATTGTATCTCCTGTTCCGCAAGAAAGATAAAGAACTTCAGGATGCCTTGGCGGAGATTGACAACGAGCGGATAATGCTGGACATGGCATTGCAGAACGCTGATTGCATCGTGGTAAGTTCTCCTGATGACCTCGTGGAGCTTGAAAAGATACTTCATCCTGATGATTCGGATATCTTTGCCGAATTACTCGCTTCAATAGCATCGGGCAAACCATTGTTCTCAAAAGATTTCCGGATAACAAAGGATGGCGGCAACAGCTATCGTTGGTGGCAATTCAGGCCTAACCTCAATCATAAGTCAAAGGAACACAGGCTGGAGACGCTTTCCGGCATTGTCATAGATATCAACGATACGGTGGTGTACAATGAATATATGACGGAGGCTGCCATTGTGGCCGAGGAGATTACCAATAAGGAGACATTCCTTATGAACATAAGCCATGAGATCCGTACTCCTCTCAATGCCATCCTGGGATTTGCCCAGCTGCTGAGTATCGATGACGGTATGCTGCAGGGAGAGGAAAGGGAAGAGATAGTTGTCCTTATCCGTGAAAATTCCAACCAACTTGGAGAGATGATAGAGGACATACTGCAGTTCTCCCGTTTTGAGAGCGGCAGGGTTGACGTGAATCCCGTTGAGACAGAGATTGCCCCGCTTATGAAACGTATATTCGACGATTGGTCCTCTTCTGTTCCATCGGCTCTTGAATTCAGGTTTGAACAGGGCAGGGACCATTTATTTGCAGTTGTCGATCCCATCAGGGTCGAGGCTGTCATGGGGCAGTACATCAAGAATGCTTTCAAGTTTACCGAGAAGGGAACCGTGTGGTTGGGCTGGCGGTATAACCTGAATGATGAAACCGTTGAACTGTTTGTTGATGATACTGGCTGCGGTATAGAGAGCCGCCGTCATAATAAGGTGTTCAACATATTCTGGAAAGATGATATGTTCAAGACCGGAGTAGGACTCGGACTGACCATAGCCAAGATGTTCACTGAAAAAATGGGTGGTCAGGTTAATGTTCAGAGCAAGCCGGGTATCGGCAGTTGTTTCTATTCGTCCTTTAAGGCATATGTAAAGTATTGATCAGATAGGTTCCCGTATGAAACGTTTAGCTGTTATTTTGCTCGTATGTATTCCTTTTGTCTGCGCATCGGCTCAGATTAGGAACCGTCTCGGCGTTGGAGACGGACTCTATCTGAAATATGCGAATGGCAGGATAAGACAGTTTGACGAGTCCAATATTCATTTGGCCGATTCCATATATCGATATGGGGAACATAAGAGTGATTCAAGGATCAAGATGCTTGCTCTGTCACTCGAATTGCCACCAAGGTTTATACGTAATGATACGATACGTGTCAAAGAGATTGTATCGGAACTCAAGATGATGTCCGGATACAATTCCCGTATGCGGGAGTTTTATTTCCTGACGATGCATGACTACTGCAATATGCTCATTATGTCAGGACGCATATCGGATGCCATGTTGGAAGCACGTGATATGTCTTCAAAGGCTGCTGGAGCAGGAAACAACCTGGGGCAGATGTACGCTCATCGGGTCATCGGCCTTATCCAGTCATTCCGTTCCAATTCAGAGCTGGCCATCTCGAATTTCATACAGGCTGCCGAATTCAGCATTCGTGCCAAGGAAGAACAGGAACTTCCTGTCATCTACAACCTGATAGCCCGCGAGTATATAAAACTTGGACGTTATGATGAGGTGGAGCGTTTTTGCTCCATGGCCGAGGAGTATCAGGATTTCTATCCTTCCCTAAGAGTCAAGACCATGTTGACCAAGGTATACCTGTATGATGCTCAGGGCAAGACTGATGAATTCAACAAAGCCTATCAGGAACTGGTGAATAATCCACTTTTCTATTCCCAGACAGACCGTGATACCAGACTGATGATTGAAATATGCTGGCTGCGATCATGCGGCAGGCTTGAGGAGGCTCTGGCTAAATCGGACTCTCTGGCTACCGACAAGGAACGTTACGGCCAGAAACATCTCATCTATGCTGTTGGGGATGACTATCTGAATGCATACCGTCAGCTGAACGGACTGATGGAGACAAAAGACTCTATCTATATAGCTGTACAGAATGAGGATATGGCAATTCTCGATGCCGAACTGAACAATGCCCGTCTGAGACTTGAAGCACAACGCCTTAGGTCACAGCAAGAGTTGTCGATAATGTTCGGATTCATCATGCTGTTCATAATTGTAACTCTGGCAATACTGTTCTCACAATGGAATCTGGAAAGGAATCTGGATTATCTGCGTGACAGGAACAGACGTGAGTTGGAGGCGAGAAATGCCTATCGTAAGGCCATCGATTCAAAAGAGTTGGAGAATGAGATGAAGACAAGAATATTACAGAACAGACAAAACAATAACCAGATATGAAAACCGGAATCAAGAGTATTATCGTTAAGAACCGCTATCTATTCATTGCCGTATTGTGTTTTCTGGTTGGCGGAGTGTTGGCTTTGATGTGCCTGATTCAGAAGGTGCCTCTGCTCCTGGGAGTATTGGGTGTCTTCATACTGACAGGGGCCATGTTCTATTATTGTCTGAAACTGGTAACAGAAAAGGCATACCGGGAGTATTACGAGGACAGTTACAAGATTGAGCATGAGACCATAGAAGAGGAAATCCGTAAATCAGTCACATACCACAGGTATCAGGAGGCGGTCCTGAACCGATATGAATCCGCATGCCGGGATCTTGGAATAAGCAAGGAACAGAGCGAATGGCTTCTGATCCTTTTGATGGATGAGAAAAAGAAAGCGGATGATGAAATGAGAGAAAAAGGGATTCAGATCTGATTATTTCTCTGACAATTCAACCAACTGGAGCTGGGTAACCACGCAGTTTGTCAGTTTCTCCAGTATGATAGGCTTTGTGATAAAGTCATTGGCGCCCAGATTGAAACCTTTGACAATATCCTCATTTGAATTCAAGGCAGACAGTATCACCACTCTCAGATCTTTCGTTTCGGGGTTTTCCCTAAGGCGTTTCAGAACTTCGTAACCGTCTATTTCGGGCATCATCAGGTCCAGCAAAACCAGGCTGGGTTTGTTCTTTGATATGAAATCCAATGCTTCCCTGCCATTTGAGGCTGTGTTTATGGTGATGTTAAGACGCGACAGGATCTTGCTTATAAGGAGGAGGTTCATCGGTATGTCGTCAACTGCCAAAACGGTGTGCTTGGACAGATCAATGTTCTTGATGTCGGTCGGTGTCATATTTGTTTGTCCTTTTTTTATTTCTGCAAATATAATGAGATTTGGGTAATAATCAAATCTTATCAAGTTCTGCTGTTACATTGGAAAGCAATAAATCCATTATTACGGGTTTCTTGATGAATCCGGATGCACCTAAGTTCATTGACTGTTCTATGTCTTCTGATGAAGTATATGCTGAGACTATTATTACGGAAGTCTCTTTGAGCTCGGGGTCAGATTTTATCTCCTTCAGGACTTCCCAGCCGTTCATTACAGGCATCTGGATATCAAGTAGAATAACCTGAGGCCTGAGTTGGCGAACTGTGTCCAGTGCCTGCTGGCCGTTTACAGCTGTGAGGATCTTGACATTGGTCCTTGCCAACATCGTTTTGAGAAGGATAATGTTGATAGGAATGTCGTCAACAATCAGTACGGTGTACTTTGAGTAGTCTTTGTTGTTATTCATGTTCCACATCTTTTCTATTCAGATTGCCCGGATCTGGTTGCCAACCATATCTTAGGCGTTACTCCAGTAATTTTCTTGAATACGTTGTTAAAGGCCGATGCGTTCGGAAAACCGCATGCAGCGGCTATGTCGGATTGCTTGGCCTCCCTGTGATGGATCAGATACTGTTCGGCGTAGTCGATCCTGAGGGTATTTATGTAATCCGAGAAGCTCATGTTATAGGTGTTGTTCACCAATCGTGAGACATATGTCCTGTTGGTGTCCAGCATGGTTGCGATATCCGAAATCCTGATACCTTGCTTCAGGAACAGCTGCTCGGTTACGATCAGGTCTTCGAATCTTATTCTCAAGTCTTCCTCTTCTATCTGACTTTGATGTACATCGACTATGATATTGCCGGATACGAGTGGCTTATCTGTCGCCGTTTCCGGCTCCGGCTTGGTTTCCGGCATCACGATGTCAGTCTTTACCTGGAACATTCCGGCGTATGAAAGGCCGAATATTGCAACGGATAGCATTATACTTAGTGCAGCCAAGAGCCAAGTCGCAGCCATACTGTGTGTCTGTATGATTATTTCCAATGCGATAAGAATCAGAATATATGCAGTGCAGTAATGGATATGCCGGTTAAGATTTCCGCCCGATATCCTCTTGATGGTATAAACGGCCCAAATCAAGACCTGAATAGCCAATATGGAATAGAATACTGTGAATGAACAGAAGCGTATGATAGTTACCGCCTTGTCATATTCGCCTTGTGCGGGAATGTTGTTTAAGACGTTCGTGATGATTTCTGTTCCAGACAGCATTATCAGTATCGATTCGGCAAAAAGTAATGATATGGGTATTGCAATCCAGACTAGTATGGCCGGTTTCACGGTCATGCCGGGTGTCAGTTTTGATACATACATCAGCATTGACGGAATCAATAGAGGCGTAAAGAACTGTTTGGCAAGAAAGAATGCCGGTATCATATTCCCTTTTCCGAGCAATATGCCGGCTTGAGAGAGAGATACTGTTCCTGATAATGCCAACAAAAGCTCAAGTGTCCCGAAGCCCTTGCTGTCTTTATTCAGCAGTGGATTCAGGACAAGCCAGAACAGACATGTTATAAATGGCAAAAATGTAATTACCTCAATCAGCATATTCAGATATGATCAGAAAAAGTCATTGTCTTCATAAATCTTGTTCTCACCCCAAACGCTGTTCATGTCTACAGCATAACTGTTGTTCCAGTCTCCAACAGTTGCTGAGAATTCTATCGGTTGGTAAAGGGTTCCCAGATCCAGTCCGAGATGGAAAGTGTACTGCTTGCCGCATATATAGCTGTTGCCTGGCAACACACCGTATATAGGGAACAACTGAACCTGATTCTTCAGTTCCTTCATGTGCTGCCCGTTGTAATCAAAGGCATCCACGTCATACACCACCTCGATATACTGCTTTCCCATCTTGATTTCATCAGGGATGGAGTAAAAGCGACTGCTCAGCTTGCGGTCCGAAACAAGATTGTCAGATCCCACAAACAGTTCGTTCTCAGTTCCGACGCCCACTCGTGCGTTTCCTTTGAACACCTCAAGTTCATCGCAGATAGCTCTCTGTACCCATCTTCCTCCATTGCTTCCAAGTGAATCTATGTAATAACCTTCAGTAGCTACGTTATGGGCGGATAGCTTTCTTATCCTGATGTGTCCCTGAAGAGCCGGGTCATATGTGATATCGCAAATGCGGAAACCTATGTCGTTGGTTATGTGACGGAATACAAGGGGTATCACGTCCAGATAAGAAGTGCTGCGTTGTACCGGCATGGATACAAGTGGGCCAGCTTTGGTGTCCTCAGGACGGTAGGGGATTATGTATGCCAGATTACCGGAAAGAAATTCCGTCTCATCAACATGAGGATAGTAGGCGCTTAACATTATGGTTTCAGCGCTATGCCAGCTTTTGGAATTGAAAGTGGCGGCTCTGATTCCGGAATGTTCAAGCACTCTCTCGTTGTTGATCAGAATGTTGTTGTTCTTTGGGTCTACCCCCATCAGTCCGAATGGCTTGCTGGGATCCAGCTTGGCTTCCTGGTCTGTTTCAGTCACAAGATGATCATATCCTGCGTCACTTCTGGTGCCGATGCGTCCGTCCTTTGATATTACGACATCAAAACTTACGTCCTTCTTGCTTTCGAATACTTCAAATGATTCCGTGCTGTCATCAACAGTACATGAAATGATTGTGAAAACGACAATCGCTGCAATAGTCCCTTTTGTGATTGTTCTTTTCATATTATATCCACTTTACGATGGCAAATATATGAACTTTTTACGATTTCACAAAAATTATTGCAATATTATCAAAAAAATTTTTCAAAATCGTAAAAACAATAAACCCGACCGTCAGGCCGGGTTTATTCGGGGTTGTAGTTATTTGTCTGCTTGCCTGATCAATAAGCAAACATCGGATAATTCTTCATCATCTCATTTACGCGTGCACGTACATTTGCAATTACAGCCTCGTCCTCAGGAGAGTTCAGAACCTCTTCGATGAGCTGTGCAATGATTACCATCATGTCTTCCTTTGCGCCGCGTGTGGTGATTGCAGGGGTTCCGAAACGCAGACCGGATGTCTGGAAAGCGCTGCGTGAATCAAACGGAACCATGTTCTTGTTAGCTGTGATATCGGCTGCAACAAGCGCCTTTTCGGCCACCTTACCCGTAAGGTCGGGGTACTTGGAACGGAGGTCGACCAGCATGCTGTGATTGTCTGTACCTCCGGAAACGATTGTGAATCCGCGCTTGGTCAACTCTTCGGCCAGTTTCTTTGCATTCTTCTGGACCTGGATCTGATACTCCTTGAATTCAGGCTGCAAGGCTTCTCCGAAGGCAACGGCTTTGGCGGCAATCACATGCTCCAGCGGACCGCCTTGTGTACCGGGGAATACGGCTGAATCTATAAGCTGTGACATCATCTTGGTCTCTCCCTTGGGTGTCTTGCGGCCGCGTGGGTCCTCAAAGTCCTTTCCTAAGAGAATGATACCGCCGCGTGGTCCGCGCAGTGTCTTGTGTGTGGTTGAGGTTACTATGTGGGCGTACTTGACAGGGTTTTCAAGCAGACCTGCTGCTATGAGTCCTGCTGGGTGTGCCATGTCTATCATAAGGAGGGCGCCTACCATATCTGCTATTTTGCGCATGCGAGCATAATCCCATTCACGTGAATATGCCGAACCGCCGCCGATTATGAGTTTAGGCTTAACCTCAAGTGCCAACTGCTCCATCTTGTCATAATCAACTCGTCCGGTTTCCGGATTCAGGTCATAACCTACGGCATGATAAAGGATGCCTGATGAATTTACGGCCGAACCGTGTGAAAGGTGACCGCCGTGTGCAAGGTTTAGTCCCATAAAAGTCTCGCCTGGCATCAGGACAGCCTGAAGTACAGCGGCATTGGCCTGGGCACCTGAGTGGGGCTGGACATTCGCATACTCTGCTCCGAATAACTCCTTGATGCGGGCAATGGCAAGTCTTTCTGCCTCATCTACAACTTCACATCCTCCGTAATAACGCTTTCCGGGATAGCCTTCAGCGTACTTGTTGGTAAGGCATGAACCCATAGCCTGCATTACCTGGTCACTGACGAAGTTTTCTGAGGCGATAAGCTCAATGCCCTTGGCCTGACGCTGGTGCTCACGTTCAATGATGTCAAAAATCTCTTGGTCTCTTTTCATAGTTTATGTTTAGTTGGTTTGCATATCAAAACATTATGCCGTAGGAGAAAGAAATGATTCCTACGCGCCTGTCAAGCCTGTAATCGGTGGCAGGTTCTATGCCGCTGACATCGGTTAATGGGCCTGTTATATCGTTTATGGCCTGTTCATATTCAAAATCAAAAAAAGTCCTGCCAATCTGGACGCTCATGCCGATAGTCCAGCTTACGACAAACTCTTCGGGAGACTCGGTGAACTGATACGGCTCAAGGTTGACGATTTTTGTGGAGAACTGTTTAGGAGGGGTGTATCTCAGCCGTGGGCCTGTAAATGCGGACATATAGTACGGAGCACGGCTGATGACGTGGAATCCTGCCTGTACCGGTAGTGTGAAAGAACGCATGCTGTAAGAGCACAATATGTCATCGGCGGTTCCGGCAGAGGGATTCCAACTGCTTCTGTCAATGGAAAATGATGATTTGTTATGGCTCAATCCCAATCCGGATTGGATCAGGAACCTACTGGAACTCCACCTGAACTGGAGGGCTACGAAATTACCCACCTGAGTGTCCTGTGTATATTCTGTAATCTTATGACCGTCAATATATGCGTCTTTAAGGTATGTGCCGGTGGCGGCAAAACCAATTCTGCCTCCCCATGTGAATGATGTGGAAGCTGTCTTGTTCTGCTCCGGTGCGATGGCGGACAATGCCATAGGGCAAAGTCCCAGGACAAGCATTGTCAACGCATATCTTCTCATTATTATTAAAGAAGCTTTATTGCATCCTTGTAAACGTCCTTGTTGCAATAACCGCAGCGTAATGTGCCGTTATTCTTGTCAACTACGTGAAACACTGTCTGCATAGGCTCATGGTTGGTTATGCATTTGGGATTGCCGCATTTTACGATTCCGCGAATCTCATCCGGCAACGAAATCCTTTTCTTTTCAATAACCTCGTAATCCCGTATGATGTTAAGGACGATGTTGGGGGCAATCACTGACAACTTACTGCATTCCTCTTCAGAAAAGTATCTGTCGGCTATCTTGATGATGCCTTTGCTTGTCATCTTGCGGCTGTTCAGGTTAGCGCCTATGGTTATGGGGGTGTTGATGCCTGTCAGTCCAAGCAGGTTGACCACGTCAAACACCTTGTTCGAGGGAATGTGGTCTATTACAGTGCCGTTTTCAAGGGCAGCTACCAGCAGTTCTGATTTCTCCGATTTCTCCATGACTGTCATTTTAGAAGGTTCAAAGCATTGCAGATAAGTGCTTCGCGAACAAACAGACCGTTCTTGGCCTGCTGGAAGTAGTAAGCCTTTGGGTTGGCGTCCACGTCCTGGGCTATCTCATTCACCCTTGGGAGCGGATGGAGTATCCTTAAGTTCGGTTTTGTTTTCCGTAACATGTCATTCTTGAGGATATACATATCCTTGACACGCTCATATTCCATCAGGTCCGTGAATCTCTCACGTTGTACCCTTGTCATATACAGTATGTCGGCATCGGCTATCGTGTCCTCATCAAAACATGTGTGTTCCTGATATTTGATTCCATTGTTGCGGCAGTATTCCTTATACTCCTCGGGCATACGCAACTCATCGGGTGAAATGAAATGGAATGTGGGGTTGAAGAATCTCATGGCTGTGAGCATGGAGTGCACTGTGCGGCCATATTTGAGGTCCCCGACAAGATATATGTTCAGATCATCCAGGCGTCCCTGAGTCTTGAGCATTGAGTAGAGGTCAAGCATGGTCTGGGATGGATGCTGGTTGGCTCCGTCACCGGCATTGATGATGGGCACCGGTGATACCTCGCTTGCATACCTGGCTGCACCTTCAAGATAATGGCGCATGATGATCAGGTCGGCGTAGTTGCTGACCATCATTATGGTGTCTTTGAGAGTCTCGCCCTTTGATGAGCTTGTGGTTGCGGCATCGGAAAAACCTATCACACGACCACCCAAACGGTTTACTGCGGTTTCAAAACTGAGCCTCGTTCTGGTGGACGGCTCAAAGAATAGTGTAGCTACGATTTTTCCGTCAAGGATCTTGCTGTTGGGGTTGGCTTCAAATTTTGCCGCATGCCCCAGAAGCCAGAGAATGTCATCCCTGTCAAGCCCTTCGAGCGAAATCAGACTTCTGCCTGTTTGGTCCATTTGTATACAGTTTGTTCTGGAGTTCAAAATTACTAATAAAATACCAACTGGAAGAGTGCTTGTTCATAACTTTCCATAAATTGCCATTTTTTGGCTAAAGAGTATCGCCCATACAAGGTTTTTGTATTAGATTTGTAAGATAATGTGTAGTGCTCCGGGTTATAGGGGCAGCAGTAAAACATGGTCATTCAAATGAACAAGACAATTAAGAGAATAATACTTGGGTTGTGGATATTATTTGTCCTGGGAATCATTTCGGTGTATCTTTTCTTTGCAGGTATCAGTAAGGGGTGGATAGGTAACGCTCCCTCCATTGAAGACCTGGAGAATCCCATTGACAAGTTCGCAACCCAGATCATTTCCTCCGATGGTGTGGTGCTGGGCTCTTTTGCCCGTAGCGAGGATAACCGTGTGTGGGTGGATTTTGAAGACCTTTCCCCATATCTTGTCCAGGCGCTTGTGGCCACCGAGGACGTACGTTTCGCGGAACATTCCGGAATAGACATGAAGGCTCTGTTCAGAGCTATAGTAAAACGTGTTATACTCCAGCAACGAAGCGCTGGCGGCGGAAGTACCATAACCCAGCAGCTCGCCAAGCAGCTTTATACGGAGCATGTGGCAACAGGTTCCGTTCAACGTGCTCTCCAGAAACCTACCGAATGGGTGGTGGCCGTAAAGTTGGAACGTTATTATACCAAGGAGGAGATACTGACCCTTTACCTTAATAAATACGATTTTGTAAACAATGCCGTAGGTATTTACACCGCTGCCATGACCTACTTCGGAAAACTGCCGTCAGAACTTAATGCAGAAGAGTCTGCCATGCTGGTGGGAATGTGCAAGAACGCATCGCTCTATAATCCGCTCAGAAGAAAGGAGAGGACGAGGGAACGTCGTAATGTGGTACTCGGTCAGATGGAGAAAGCAGGGTATCTTACAGCTTCACAGACCGATTCGCTACAGGCAACTGATATCACGCTCAACTATCATAAAGTAGACCATAAAGTCGGGCAGGCCACATATTTCAGGGAGTATCTTCGCTCAATCATGAGAAAACAGAAACCGGAGCGCGACAACTACCGTGGATGGCAGATGCAGCAGTTCTATGAGGACTCGCTTGATTGGGAGCAGGATCCGCTGTTTGGCTGGTGCAACAAGAATACAAACCAGGACGGAAAACCGTATGACCTCTATACGGATGGACTGAAAGTATATGTAACGATTGATTCCCGTATGCAGCAGTATGCCGAGGATGCTGTGGCCGCACAATTGCAGGATTATCTGCAGCCGGACTTCTTCAAAGCAAAGCAAAAAGTTAAGACTGCACCCTTTACGAACAAGTTGTCGACCGATGAGGTCAACCGGATAATGAATCGCGCAATGCAGCAGACAGACCGTTATCGCGGTCTTCAGGCCAAGGGTGTAAGTGAGGATTCTATCCGTAAGGTATTCAATACCCCTTGCCAGATGACGGTTTTCTCTTACAGCGGCGATATAGATACGGTTCTTACTCCTCTTGACTCTATACGTTACATGAAATTCTACCTGCGCACCGGATTCATGTGTATGGAACCGAGAAGCGGATTCGTCCGTGCTTATGTGGGAGGTCCCGATTACCGTGCGTTCCAGTATGATATGGTTACTGCCGGACGACGTCAGGTCGGTTCTACGATGAAACCTTACCTATATGCACTTGGAATGGAAAGCGGTTATTCGCCATGTGACCAGGTCATCAACCAGACCCAGACTATCCTCACAGAATCAGGACAGATATGGCAGCCCAAAGATGACGGTAAGCAGATGTTGGGGCAGCTGGTCACACTCAAGTGGGGCCTGTCACGTTCCAATAACAACGTCACAGCCTGGCTAATGAGCCAGCTTAGTCCATATGCGTTCGTTAATCTGCTGCATGAATTCGGCCTCAGGAACCAAGCCATCGAACCGGTATACTCCCTTTGTCTTGGAACTTGTGACGTGTCGGTTATGGAGATGGTAAGCGCATACACGGTGTTTGTAAATCATGGAATACGCACTACGCCATTGTTCGTGACACGTATCGAGGATTCAGAGGGAAACATACTGGCCCAGTTCTCAGCCCGAAGCAATGAAGTGGTAAGTGAGGAGACATCTTACAAGATGATAGACATGATGCGTGCCGTGGTCAATGAGGGTACAGGTACCCGTCTGCGCAGCTCACGTCTGTTCCCGACATTCTTCAAGGTTGACTGTGGCGGCAAGACCGGTACTACCGATAACCATTCGGACGCCTGGTTTATGGGTTATACCCCTGAACTGGTTGCAGGATGCTGGGTAGGAGGTGAGGACCGGGACATTCATTTTGATGATATGGACCATGGCCAGGGCGCTCATGCCGCACTTCCCGTTTTCGGAATGTTCATGGATAAGGTCTATGCCGATTCGGCCAGACTG
This sequence comes from uncultured Bacteroidaceae bacterium, assembly GCA_905235565.1. Classification (GTDB taxonomy): domain Bacteria; phylum Bacteroidota; class Bacteroidia; order Bacteroidales; family Bacteroidaceae; genus Colenecus. Next base: position 110,369 of record CAJOLR010000002.1, read on the forward strand.
GGTTATTCACCCAGCGCCAGGTTCGATATTCCGGTAGGATATGATCCTTGTGCCGATAATGACGTTTTCCAGGATGATGTTTTTGAAAACTATTCGATAGATTCTTTCTGATGGAATTTGCAGCAATCATACCTGCCCGATATGCATCAACCCGCTTTCCGGCCAAGCCTCTGGCAATGCTTGGAGGAAAGCCTGTGATAATCCGTGTCTGTGAGCAGGCAAGTAAAGTGTTCGACAATGTATTTGTGGCAACCGACGACGTTCGTATATACGATGCGGTTAAAGAGGGCGGCTTTATACCGGTCATGACCCGCAGTGACCATAAGAGCGGAACAGACCGTTGCTACGAGGCTTATGTCAAATGTGGAGTAAAGGCCGATGTGGTGGTTAACATACAGGGAGATGAACCTTTTATCCAACCGTCACAGTTGCAGACTGTCAAGAGCCTTTTTGACAGCGATGACACCGATATAGCCACACTCGTCAAGCCTTTTGCTCCCGATACCCCGTTCGATAGGATATCAAATCCCAACAGTCCAAAGGTGGTGGTTGACGGCGACTGGAATGCTCTCTATTTCAGCCGCAGTGTAATACCATACTTCAGAGGTGTTCCTGAAAGCGAATGGCCTTCCATGCATACCTATTACAAGCATATCGGATTGTACGCGTTCAGATCAGGCGTCCTTGAGGCCGTTACCAGACTCCCTCAGGCTACTCTCGAAAAGGCCGAGAGCCTGGAGCAGTTGCGTTGGCTCTCGGCCGGTTATCGTATAAAAGCAGGAGTCACCGATGTCGAGACGATAGGTATAGATACTCCCGATGATCTGGCAGCAGCCGAGTTATTCCTGAAAGAACATAGCTTATGAGGTCCAGACTTGCCATACTGATACTTATCCTTCTTATATGTCCGTCTGTAATGGCCCAGCGCGGCAAGAATTCTGTCGTACTCAAAGACGGTTCAATATATACCGGTCAACTGAAACTGCGTAAGCCCAATGGTACCGGCCGTACGGATTGTGCGAACGGCGATGTATATGAAGGTGCTTTTGAGAAAGGACTGCGAAAAGGGGTAGGTATTTGCCGCTATGCCAACGGAGATGTTTATCTTGGGTTCTGGGATAAGAACGCGCGTTCCGGCGAAGGTGAACTCCAGTATTCATCGGGTGATGTATATAAAGGAACCTGGGATAACGGAAGCCGAAACGGCAAGGGGGTATACATGTGGGCTGACGGTTCTTATTATTCCGGACAATGGGACAATGACTTGAGGGATGGTACCGGCCTGATGAGCTGGAGTGACAGTTCAGAGTACCGTGGCTCATGGGTCAAGGGACTTCGTGAAGGTCAGGGTGAATACCGGTGCAGCAATTACAGTTATTCCGGTACATGGAAGGATGATCTGGAGAACGGCAACGGTATTTGCAGCATGCCTAACGGTGATACATATAAAGGTCAGTTCAAGAACGGGTCCATATCAGGCAAAGGAAACTATGTCTTTGCCAACGGTGATTCTTACAACGGATCTTTCAAGGATGGTAAGGCCGACGGCAATGGCGTTTTCACTTGGGCCGACGGCTCCGTGTATGACGGAGAGTGGAAAGAGAACCGTCGTGATGGAACGGGCCGGATGAAGTGGGCCAACGGTGACAGTTATGATGGTGACTGGAGGAACGATGTTCCTTGGGGAGACGGTTCAATGATACTGGCCGACGGTACAAAGTTCAAGGGAAGTTTCGTGAACGGAGTTGTTGACGGCAATGGTGTTGTTGAGGAGTCAGACGGAACACGGCTTGAAGGAGTTTTCAAGGATGGGTTCCGTACCGGTACATTCATCGTCAAGGACAGGTCCGGAAATAAGATCAGAACAATTGTTTATTGATAATATGATACTTGATACACTTGACAGATTAGAGAACTATGGCTACTTGAGTCCTTTGATGGGAAAGGTTGTTGAGTTTTTACGCAACACTGGTCTTGACTCATTGCAAACCGGCAGGATCGTACTCCAGGGAGATGACCTTTTTGTCAATGTGAACAGACAGGATGCCCAGACCCGTGAACAGGTACCGATAGAAGCTCATAAAGAGTATATAGACATACAGGTTCCCATATCTTGTGATGAAGAGATGGGATATGTGGCCCAAGGTTACTTGCCACAGCCATCCACGCCTTACAGCAGCGAGAAGGATGTAGCCTTCTATCCTGGATTATGCGATACTTATCTAAATGTCCGTAAAGGTATGTTTGTGGTGTTCCTCCCGGGCGAAGGGCACGCTCCGGCTATTACCGATATGGGTATCCTCAAACTGGTAATCAAAATCAGGAAGTCATGTTGAAGATAATTGAGAACGATCCGTGGCTTGCGCCTTATCAGGCTGCCATCGAAGGACGTCACAACCATGCGCTTTGGCGCGAGAGTGAACTTACAGGAGGTAAGATGAGTCTTACTGATTTTGCCTCAGGCTATCTGTATTATGGCTTACAGCGTACTGTTGACGGGTGGGTATTCAGGGAATGGGCTCCTAACGCAACAGATATATTCCTGATAGGTGACTTTTCAGATTGGCAGGAGCAGGAACGTTTCCGCCTTAAACGTATGGAAGGGACCTCAGACTGGGAACTGCAAATCCAGTCCGGCGCAATCTGTCATGGCCAACATTACAAGATGCGCGTCAAATGGAACGGAGGTCAGGGGGACCGGATTCCAGCCTGGTGTCGTCGGGTCGTTCAGGACAATAACTCCAAGATATTCTCCGCTCAGGTTTGGGATCCGGATACGGAGTATCGGTTCAGACACAATGATTTCAAACCAAAGCAGGATCCACTGCTTATTTATGAGTGCCATGTAGGTATGGCGCAGGAGCGCGAGGGGGTTGGTACATACATTGAGTTCAAGGACAATGTCCTGCCTCGCGTCAAGGCAGCAGGATATAACTGCATTCAGGTCATGGCCATTCAGGAACATCCTTATTACGGCAGTTTCGGTTACCATGTATCAAGTTTCTTTGCTCCCTCATCGCGTTTCGGAACTCCAGAGGAACTCAAGGAACTTATAGATACAGCACACGGCATGGGTATATCGGTTATCATGGACCTTGTTCATTCACATTCTGTCAAAAATGAGTATGAGGGTCTGGGTAATCTGGCTGGTGATCCCAACCAGTATTTCCTGCCGGGAGACCGTCATGAACATTCCGCATGGGGATCTCTTTGCTTTGACTATGGTAAAGGGCAGGTTCTTCATTACCTGTTGTCAAACTGCAAGTATTGGTTGGATGAGTTCCATTTTGACGGATTCCGTTTTGACGGCGTAACTTCGATGCTCTACTATAGCCATGGATTAGGCGAAGCTTTCTGCAACTACGATGATTATTTCAACGGTCATCAGGATGATGATGCCATCTGCTATCTGATGCTTGCCAACCGTGTGATTCACCAATTCAATCCCCATGCCATAACCATTGCCGAAGAGGTGAGCGGAATGCCCGGAATTGCAGCTCCGTTTGATGACGGTGGATACGGTTTTGATTACCGTCTGGCCATGAACATCCCGGATTACTGGATCAAGACTATAAAGGAAAAGAGAGACGAGGACTGGTCTATGGCAGGCATATTCTGGGAGGTTACCAACCGCCGCAGAGATGAGAAGACCATATCATACGTGGAGAGCCATGACCAGGCTCTGGTAGGCGACAAGACCGTAATATTCCGTCTGGTAGATGCCGATATGTACTGGCATTTCACCAAGAATGGCGGCAATGACGTGACTGCCCGCGGCATAGCCCTTCACAAGATGATAAGGCTCATAACCGCATCCACCATAAACGGCGGCTACCTTAATTTCATGGGCAATGAGTTCGGACATCCGGAGTGGATAGACTT
>CAJOLR010000002.1:114261-134247 GCA_905235565.1 uncultured Bacteroidaceae bacterium
GTTATAAGTACGCCCGCCGTCAGTGGAGTCTGATAGACAACAGGCAGTTGGCATACTCCTGGCTGGGTGATTTTGACAGCTGTCTCATGAAACTTATCGGTTCTGTCAGGAATTTTCAGAACAAGGATGTTGTGGAGTACTGGCACAACGACGGTGACCAGGTTCTTGCCTTCGGACGCGGCGACTATGTGTTCGTGTTCAACTTCAACCCCACACGTTCGTTCTCCGATTACGGTTTCCTGGTACCGCGCGGCTCATACAAGACCGTTCTGGACAGTGACAATATAGAATTTGGAGGCTATGGCAGGATAGATGACAATTTGGAGCATTTCACACTTATGGATCCCTTATATAAAAAGGAACGCAAGGAGTGGCTCAAGCTATATCTGCCTACCCGCTCGGCAATCGTATTGAAAAAAGTCAAGGCACATGCAAGGTAAGTCAGATGATAAGATGGTAAGATGGTTGTGCGGAATCATATTCATGGCTTTCGCACTCTCATGGCTATGCCTGTTTCAGGCTGATCTGCTTGACGAACTTTATGAAAGCCTGATGCACAGGTGGGGATATGATGGCATTGTCGGTTACGGAGAATCAAACATTCATTATTATGCCATTCCCGTTTCATTGGCTCTTCTGATTACACTGTTGGAGATACCCGTTGCCCGTCTGTTCCGATTCAGGGACGGATTGTATGCCTGTAACTATCTCATATCGGCTCTCTTGTTGGGGACGGTGACAGGATTTGAGGACTATGATTGTTGTAGAATTCTCTCAGGTCCGGACACGAAAGTATGGATAGCAATAGTCATATTCTGTGTGGTTTTGTTCATTGTCTGTAAAATCATCCAGAAGGTGCCGCGTCAGTCGCTTCTTAACGGACCGCGAATAGTCTCAGGTAATCTGTTAATTATGACATTGCTGTTTTGTATTGTAGGATTCTTGGGTAATACAGACGAGAATCTGCATCGGGCCCTGATGATACACAGATACACGGCCAATGGCCAGTTCGAGAAGGCCCTGCATGTAGGAGAAAATGAGGAAGAGGCAAACTATGCAGTTTCGAATGCCCGCCTGGATGCCATGCTAAGACTGGATGCCTCCAATCCCGGAACAGGAATAGGGGAGCACCTTTTCAATTATCCTTTAGATAATAGGGATTCCATGCTTGATTTTCTGTTGTTGGCCTCAACAGGCAATGTTCATGATTCCCTCTCGGCAGTTATTGCCATGTCAATGATTAATTGTGAACTGGAAAAGGCAGATTCCCTGATAACACCATATATATATCAAGGCCAGGTCCCTAAGTTCTACATGCAACTTCTGGTCCTGACAGGTAATAAGGAGGCTGCTGACCATCTGCCCGATGAATATGCGGCACAGAAAGAGATTCTGGATTCATTCAGGGAGTCATTGGAGAATCTGAGAGATCAACCGGAGCAATTCCAGGCCAACAGTACCTACATTAAATTTCACAAGACCTATTTCTGGTATTACAAATTCAGCAAGTAGCATTAATTAATAAAGGTGGCGGACCATAAAGCCCGCCACCTTTATTAATATAATTGCTATCAGCAATTCTCAATAGCACCCTGCGCAGCGGCCAGGCGTGCTATAGGCACGCGGAACGGAGAGCAGGATACGTAGTTGAGACCTACACGGTGGCAGAACTTCACCGATGAAGGCTCGCCGCCATGCTCGCCGCAGATACCGCACTTGAGGTCGGGACGTACGCTGCGCCCCTTATCGACGGCCATCTTGATAAGCTGGCCCACGCCCTTCTGGTCAAGAACCTGGAACGGATCAACCTTAAGTATCTTTTTCTCCAGATATACCGGCAGGAATGATGCAATATCGTCACGTGAGTAACCGAATGTCATCTGTGTCAGGTCGTTGGTCCCGAATGAGAAATACTCTGCACGGGCTGCTACTGCATCGGCGGTAAGGGCGGCACGCGGAATCTCTATCATGGTGCCTATCTTGAATTCAAACGGTTCAACACCCTCTGCCTCAAACAGCTTGGCTGCTGTCTCGCGGATAATCTCCTCCTGCTGCTCAAACTCGTAGTGCTTACCTACCAGCGGAACCATGATCTCGGGCTGCGGATTCAGACCCTCCTTGCGCAGCTGGATGGCGGCGCCGATGATAGCCTTGGTCTGCATCTCTGTGATCTCAGGATAGGTGTTACCCAGACGGCAACCGCGGTGACCCAGCATCGGGTTGTTCTCTGACAGGGACTCAACGCGAGCCTTGATCTGCTCCAGGGTTACGCCCATGGCATCGGCCATCTCCTGCTGACCCTTCTTGTCGTGGGGTACGAACTCGTGCAATGGGGGATCAAGCAGACGGATGTTTACTGGCAGTCCGTCCATGGCCTTCAGGATTCCGTAGAAGTCCTTGGTCTGGTAGGGAAGCAGCTTGGCAAGAGCCTTCTCACGCCCCTCCTTGTTCTCGGCCAGGATCATCTCACGCATAGCCTTAATCTTCTCGCCCTCAAAGAACATATGCTCGGTACGGCACAGGCCGATACCAACGGCACCGAATGTACGGGCTGCCTCAGCATCGTGAGGAGTATCGGCGTTGGTGCGTACAACCAGACGTGTGTACTTGTTGCACAGATCCATCAGCTCTGCGAAGTCGCCGCTTATCTCGGCTGCCTTGGTCTCAATCTGACCCTCGAATACCTGACCGGTAGAACCGTTTATTGAAATATAGTCACCTTCCTTAAGGACAACGTCCTCAATCTTTACTGTCTTCTTGACGTAGTCAACGTTCAGGGCACCGGCACCTGATACGCAGCACTTACCCATACCGCGGGCGACAACTGCAGCGTGGCTGGTCATACCGCCGCGGCATGTCAGGATACCCTCGGCAGCAGCCATACCGGCCAGATCCTCGGGAGAGGTCTCGATACGTACCATGATAACCTTGTGGCCGTTCTTGTGCCAAGCCTCAGCGTCATCGGCGTTGAATACTATCTGACCGCAGGCGGCACCCGGAGATGCGGGAAGACCGGTGGTCAGTACCTTAGCCTTCTTAAGGGCGTTCTTGTCGAATACGGGGTGGAGCAGCTCGTCGAGCTTCTGGGGCTCGCAACGCTGGATGGCAGTCTTCTCGTCAATCAGACCCTCGTGCATCAGGTCCATGGCAATCTTAACCATAGCGGTACCAGTGCGCTTGCCGTTACGTGTCTGGAGGAACCAAAGCTTGCCCTCCTGAACGGTGAACTCCATATCCTGCATATCGTGGTAGTGGTTCTCAAGCTTTGTCTGCAGGGCATCCAGCTCCTTGTAGATAGCTGGCATAGCCTCTTCCATTGAAGGATACTTGGCCTTGCGCTCCTCCTCGGATACGCCTGCCAGGGCAGCCCAACGCTTTGAACCCTCGATGGTGATCTGCTGCGGAGTGCGGATACCGGCTACAACATCCTCGCCCTGTGCGTTAACCAGATACTCACCGTTGAAGAGGTTCTCACCGGTAGCGGCGTCACGGCTGAAGCATACGCCTGTAGCGGATGTGTCACCCATGTTACCGAACACCATAGCCATTACAGATACGGCAGTACCCCACTCATCGGGTATTCCTTCCATCTTGCGGTACAGGATGGCGCGCTCGTTGTTCCATGAACCGAATACAGCGCAGATGGCACCCCAGAGCTGATCCATGGCGCTGGTGGGGAAGTCCTGTCCGGTGCGCTCCTTTACGGCAGCCTTGAACAGCTTGACAAGCTTCTTCAGGTCGTCAACGCTCAGGTCCTTGTCCAGAACCACACCGCTCTCTTCCTTAACCTTCTCTATAATTGCCTCGAACGGATCTACATCGGTCTTGCTTACGGGTTTCATACCCAGAACTACGTCACCGTACATCTGTACAAAGCGGCGGTAACTGTCCCAAGCGAAGTGGGGGTTGTTGGTCTTGCGTGACAGACCCTCTACAACCTCGTCATTGAGTCCCAGGTTCAGGATGGTGTCCATCATACCCGGCATTGAGGCACGGGCACCTGAACGTACTGACACGAGAAGGGGATTCTCAACATCACCGAATTTTGAATTCATCAGTTTCTCGATGTGACGGATAGCATCCTCAACATCGTTCTTCAGGATTGCTACGACCTTGTCGCGGCCAATCTGGTAGTACTCGTTGCAAACATCAGTGGTGATTGTGAAACCCGGAGGTACTGGTACACCAAGCAGATTCATCTCGGCAAGGTTAGCTCCCTTACCACCAAGCAGGTTACGCATCTGGGCATTTCCCTCAGCCTGTCCGTTTCCGAACTTGTAAACTCTTTTTTCGCTCATAAATAAATTGAATATGTTGTTTTGTTTATGTCGTTTGTTACGATAAGTCCTTTTTCGTTTAGCGGGTGCAAAGGTACTCATTTATTATCAAAAGATGTGTTATTATGCACTCTTATTTTCTATGGTGCCGATAAAAAAAACGTTTCATTCCTTTTTTGCTAAATTTGCAGTCCCAAATAACACAAATATGTCCAGAAAGAGACGTGAACAACCCATTATAGAGAATGTTACCATAACCGGAGTGGCGGCCGAAGGTAAATCGCTTGTCAGGATCAATGACCTTGTGGTTTTTGTGCCATTTGCCGTTCCGGGGGATGTGGTAGACCTTAAGATTCTCAAGAAAAAGCACAGTTATGCCGAAGCTGTTGTGGTCAAATACCGCGAATTGTCCAATGTTCGTGCGGTTCCTTTCTGCGAGCATTTTGGTACATGCGGCGGATGTAAGTGGCAGAATCTTCCATATGAGGAGCAGTTGCGTTACAAACAGCAGCAGGTTGTTGATTGCCTGACAAGGATAGCTAAGGTTGCATTACCTCAGATAAGTCCTATTTTAGGTTCTGATGAGGTAATGTTCTATCGCAATAAACTGGAGTATTCATTCAGCAATATGCGTTGGCTTACAGCCGAAGAACTGAGCGCTCTTGATGATCCGGACAACACTGCAGAGCGTAAGCAGCCTGGGTTGGGCTTCCATATTCCCGGGGCTTTTGACAAGGTGCTTCATATAAACAGCTGCAAGCTTCAGGCTGAGATATCAGACCGTATCAGGAATGCTGCTTTCAATTACGCTGTAGAACACGGAATTCCTTTTATCAATCTGCGTTCTTTGGATGGTGTTCTCCGGGATATGATGGTCCGTGTGGTGACAACCGGCCAGATTATGGTCCTTGTTCAGGCAAAGGTGTCCACCAATTCCGAACACGAACAGTTTATGGGGCTGATGCAGTATCTTTCCGACAGTTTCCCACAAATAACATCACTTTTGTATGTCATCAACAACAAGTGCAACGATACGTTCGGTGACCTTGATGTAAAGGTTTTCCGTGGAGAGGGGTTCATATATGAGACTATGGAAAACCTGAGGTTTAAGATTGGACCTAAATCATTTTTTCAGACAAACAGTCGTCAGGCCCATCGCTTGTATTCTGTAGTCCGCAAACTGGCTGACCTGAAACCGGAAGAGGTGGTTTACGATCTTTATACCGGCACAGGAACGATTGCTCAATTCATATCGGCCCAAGCCAAGAAGGTGGTCGGTATAGAGTATGTACCTGAGGCAATTGAAGACGCCAAGGTTAATGCGGCTTTGAATAATATTGACAATACTGAATTCTATGCAGGCGATATGAAGGATGTGTTGAATGAATCATTCATAGCAAGACACGGTGCCCCTGATGTTATTGTTACAGATCCTCCACGCGCCGGAATGCATCCTGATGTGGTGAATGTAATTCTGTCTGCAGCCCCCAAGCGTATCGTATATGTCAGCTGTAATCCTGCAACACAAGCCCGCGATATAGCATTGCTCGACCGGAGTTATCGTGTGGCTGCAGTCCAGCCAGTAGATATGTTTCCTCATACTCAACATGTCGAGGTTGTAACCCTTCTTGAGAAAAAATGTTAAGAATTCAAGTCCGGATTTAACCAAAGGGCTTGAAATATATCAAAATTTAGAATTTAATGAAAAAAGAGGCGGTAAATAGCGTTTAAATTGTTATTCAAACAAGACATGAAGAGATTTTTATTGTTGTTTGTATTCAGTTCTTTGCTTGGCTCCCTTTTTGCGCAGTCAGGTAATGATTCCGTTCCCAACAGTTATACCACAAAGACAGGAGATATAATCACACAACCTGAATTCAAGGGAGGAATAGAAAAGATGTATGAGTATATTTCCCGTAATTTCATCTATCCCGAAGAAGCCAAGAAACGTTCCGTAAAAGGAAAGATGGAAGTGGAATTCACCGTAGAGAAATCGGGCACAATTACATATGTCAGTGTCCTCAAAGGTCTGGATGAATCTATAGACGGAGAGATAGTAAAGCTTCTTGAGGCTATGCCGCGTTGGACTCCTGCCACAAAGAACGGTGTTCCGGTAAGGTATAAAGTCTCCATGCCCATTAACCTCCGTGCTTCCAGGAAAGGTCAGAAATCGAATGATGACCTCCTCCGATACAATGAGGAGTGAATTTTCTCTTTTCCCTTTTAACAAATCACTGTTGAGTCCGTCCTATAAATGAAAAGCTAAACAATTTGTTATGAAAAAGATTCTCTTTCCTATTGTCCTCAGCGCTTTTTTCCTGAGCGGATGTGATGTATACAGGACATATGAGACCATCGAGGTGGTTAAGCAAGGAACAGATATGTTTGTTGATTATATTGATGCGGCTGGTGCTGACTGGAAACTTTCAGGAATTGAAGGTCAGCCGGGTTGTTATGTTTATCAGGAGTTCCGTTTTGATGAGATAACCTCTGATGTCCTGAACAATGGTGCGGTTCTTGTATATCTTGTTGACGCCGAAAACCGTGACAATATACTTCCGTACGTGTTTCCTGTAGATAACGGAAAGGAACTCATCATGCAGAATATCAGGTTTGATGTCGAAAAAGGCATCCTTACGCTGATAATAGAATGGCAAGACTTTAAAAGGTATATCCAGGATAAATACAAGTTCAAGGTCTGCATCCTCCAGCCGGGAAAATGATGGGTTGGGTTATCGTTATCAGCCGCGTGTAAATGCGGCTTTTTTAATTTTGCGGTGTCTCAAGTATGATTGTGGTAGCCCCGAGTGTTATTATGGCTCCATCCTCAATAATTACCTTCTCGCGGTCTCCAAGAATGCGGTTGAACAGAAATGTACCGGTTAGGCTGGGAAAATCCCTGAGCGTATAGCTGATGTCACCCGAAGGCTTCTTTTTAACGGTTATGACGCAGTGTCTTCGATCCATGCTACGGTCGTTGGTGTCTATAGGGATCGTTATCCTGTCACCGGGATTGTAACGTCCGATAATGTTGTCACCTTCTTTCAGGGCAAAACTCTGACGGTATCCGAATACGTTCTCTACAACAGTTATGGATCCGAAACCTATATCATTGACCTCCTTCCTGTTGTCGGCATCTTTCCGGGTAGCGGACAGTTTGCTGGTTCCTATGCGTATCTTGAATTGTTTGCGGCAATTCTCACACTCAAACACCAATGCCTGTCCCTCCTTGTAAAGGGTTTCGTCAAAGGTGTTGTAATGGTCGCATTTGGGGCAGCGTACGCGTTTCATATATATAGTTGTTCCTGTTGGTCTGGAAAAAGCTGACCTGTAAGCCGGGTTCTGTAGAGACGGTACAAGTACCATCCCTGTCTGTCATTAATCTTGACCTGCCGTCACCGGCAAGGCTCCGTAACCTTCCGGTTACGCGCGTTCTACCCTCCGGCTCAGGCGAGCAGCCCTCTGACGCCGGTATACATGAACTTGCAACTTCCAAGGCGCACAGCACTTGTGTCACCACAAGCCTGGTGGGCTCTTACCCCACCTTCTCACCCTTGCCTTGCGGCGGTTGTTTTCTTCTGCGCTTATCAGCCGTCACCGACTGCTTCCCGTTAGGAAGTGGAATGCTCTGTGTCGCCCGGACTTTCCTCAGCCCCCAATGGGGACAGCGACAGACCGGTCAGCTTTCGTACTGCAAAAATACACATTTTTTTCATCTTGATAAGTATATAAAAACTATATTTGCAGTTTAAAAATACAGTTATTATGAGAAAGTTGTTTTTGTCGCTGTTCGTATTAGGCTCGTTTGCCGTTTCTGCTCAAAAAGGTGGTGGAATAACAGAGTCTATGCTTGAAGAGATTCGTAAAGGCTATAGTGATACACCAGCCGAAAAAGCTGTACGCAATGCTCTGGCAGGTCAGTCTATTTCTACTCTGGCTGTCAATGCCGATAATCTGGCGATGATAGACACCCATTTTTCGGACAAGGTTACAACCAAGGGGATAACTAACCAGAAATCATCCGGCCGTTGCTGGCTGTTTACAGGCCTTAATGTTCTCAGAGCCAAGATGATTGTAACGCATGACCTGGGTGAGTTCGAGTTTTCCCAAAACTACTGTTCATTCTATGACCTGCTTGAAAAATCAAATCTGTTCCTGCAGGCCATCATCGATACCCGTTCAAAACCTGCTGACGACAGGGAGGTTGACTGGCTATTTGAGAATCCGATTGGTGATGGAGGCCAGTTCACCGGCGTATCAAACCTTATCATGAAGTATGGTGTTGTTCCCGGCAATGTAATGCCTGAGACATACCAGAGTAACAACACTTCTGATATGCGTTCGATCTTGTCTCAGAAACTGCGCCAGTTCGGTCTGGAACTCCGCGAGATGAAACCTGCCGATGCTTCAAAACGCAAGGTGGAAATGCTTGCTGAGATCTATGGGATACTGGTTAAGTGTCTTGGCGTACCGCCGACTGAGTTCGAATGGGCGCGTTATGACTCCAAAGGCAGGTTAGTAAGCAGTAAAACTTACACTCCCAAGAGTTTTTATGATGAGTTCATCGGCCAGGATCTTGAAAATAATTACGTAATGCTTATGAATGATCCTGTCCGTGAGTATTACAAAACATATGAGATTGAATATGATCGCCATGTCTATGACGGAGACAACTGGGTCTATATAAACCTGCCGACCGACCGCATAAAGGAGATGGCCATCGCGTCGATTAAAGACAATACAGCCCTGTATTTCTCCTGTGATGTCAGGAAGTATCTTAATTCAGATAAGGGAACCCTGGACTTGGCCAATATGGATTACTCGTCATTGTTCGATACTCAGTTTCCCATGGATAAGAAACAGCGGGTTCAGACGCATGCCAGCGGTTCTTCGCATGCCATGACCCTGATGGCGGTAGATCTGGATGATTCCGGTACTCCCAAGAAATGGATGGTGGAGAACAGCTGGGGTAATACATCAGGCTATAAGGGATTCCTCATTATGACCGATGAATGGTTTAATGAGTATATGTTCCGTCTGGTCGTGGAGAAGAAATATGTTCCAGCCGATATTCTGGAACTGCTGGATAAGAAACCTCAGAAACTGCCGGCGTGGGATCCTATGTTCCTTCCTGAAGAATAAACAATCTTTTTATTATATGAAGAAAATTATCTTTTTTACCTTTTCAGCAATAATGCTGATGGGGATAGTGTCATGCTCTAAGTATGAGACCGTCAAAGGCGATCCCATGAAAACAAAGATCTACACCCTTGACAATGGTCTCAAGATTTACATGACCGTTAACAAAGAACAACCTCGTTTGCAGACCTATATTGCAGTCCGCAGTGGCGGAAAGAATGATCCGTCTGACAATACCGGTCTGGCTCACTATCTGGAGCATATCATGTTCAAGGGGACGGAGAGTTTCGGTACTTCTGATTATGAAGCGGAGAAACCTCTTCTTGACCAGATAGAAGAACAGTTCAATATTTATCGCACCAAGACTGACCCTAAGGAACGTCTTGCCGTCTATCACATTATTGACAGCCTGAGTTATGCCGCATCGGAGATAGCTATTCCCAATGAGTATGACAAACTGATGTCAGTCATCGGTTCTCAGGGAACCAACGCTTTCACTTCCGAAGATGTTACATGCTATCAGGAAAATATTCCTTCAAACCAGATCGATAACTGGGCGAGAATTCAGGCCGACCGTTTCAAGAATATGGTCATTCGCGGATTCCATACTGAGTTGGAGGCTGTTTATGAAGAGTATAACATGTATCTGAATGAAGATGTTGAGAACGCCCTCTATGCAATGGATTCAGTCCTGTATAAGCATCATCCTTATGGTCTTCAGCAGGTTATTGGCACTCAGGACCACCTGAAGAACCCATCAATAACAGCTATCAAGAAACAGAAAGCCACTATGTATGTTCCCAATAATGTTGCTATCTGCGTATCCGGTGATTTTGATCCTGATAAGTTCGTGACCATCATAGAAAAGTATTTTGGTGATTGGGCACCTAATCCTTCTATTCCGGAGTTCAAGTATGAGCCCGAAGATCCCATTACCGCACCTGTAGTTAGAGATGTTTATGGAAATGAGGCGGAGTTTCTGCTGATGGGCTGGCGTTGTCCTGGCGAAAAAGACAAGGAGAGTGAGATTGCCGGAATCGTGAATTCCATTCTGACCAATGGTAAGGCCGGTCTTATCGATTTGGATCTGAATCAGCAACAGAAAGTCCTTTATGCAGGTTCACAGCTCTATGACCGTGTTGACTATACGGATTTCCTTATTCAGGGATATGCCAAGGACGGACAGACTATGGAAGAAGTCAGGGATCTGCTCCTGGCAGAGTTGGCAAAACTTCGTTCCGGCGATTTTGACGAGTCTCTCATAGAGGCAGCCATTGCCAATATCAAACTGCGTCAGATGCGTCAGCTTGAATCAAACAACAGTCGTGCCATGCAGTTCGTGAATTCTTTCATCAAAGGTTCTGATTGGGCCGACGAAGTAGGAATGCTGGAACGTCTTTCCAAGACAACCAAGGCAGATGTGGTAGAATGGGCCAACAAATATCTTGCGGAAAATGCATATGTAATCGTTTACAAACACCAGGGAGTCAATCCCCGAAACAACAAGATCATAGCTCCTTCAATCACTCCCATTGCAACCAACCGGGATAAACAGAGCGATTTTCTGACGGAAATATCGGGTAAGTATGTTGCCCCGATCGAGCCTGTGTTTGTAGATTATGATAAAGACTTGTCCAAGTCAGATTTCAGAAAGGGAATAGAGATGCTCTATAAGCAGAATGAAAATAACGATATCGTCACTGCTGCTTTGCGATTTGAGACCGGAAACAGCACAGATCCCGCACTTTCCCTTGCATTTGATTATCTCTCATATTTGGGAACACCCACACGTAGTGCCGATGAGTTTGCTCTTGAAGAGTACAAGATAGCTGGTAATCACAGTTTCAGCGTTGGTGACAATTCCACGACCATTACAGTTAATGGACTTGCCGAGAATCTCGGCCAGATGTTGGACCTTGTAGAGGATCTTATGCTCAATGCTGTTCCCGATGAGGATATCCTGAATAATCTGAAAGCCGATGAACTTGTCGCCCGTCAGATGGCCAAAGCCAATCAGAACAGCTGTTCAAGTGCTCTCAACCGTTACGTGATATATGGTCCTGAGTACATTAAGTCAGTAACACTTTCTGATGACAAACTGCTCTCCCTCTCATCGGACGAACTGCTGGCAATGGTAAAGGATTTCCTCCAGAAGGAGCACACCATTCTGTATTATGGTCCTCAGAGTGAGTCCCAAGCCATTAAAGTGTTTGAGGAGCATCACAAGTTCTCTGACACTCCAGAAAAACTTGTCAAGAAATATACTCGGAAACAGATTGTTGACAAGTCAGAGGTGTTTATTGCGCAATATGACTCTCGTCAGTTCAATTACATACAGTATTCAGACCGAGGCGAATATTTCTCAATTGACGATGTTCCCGTCATCGAACTGTTCAATGAATACTTCGGCGGCGGCATGAATACCATTGTATTCCAGGAGATGCGTGAGGCAAGGGCACTCGCATATAGCGCAGGAGCCCACCTGTCATCGCCTTCATACAAAAATGATACATACAGCTTCTATGCAAGAATAGGTTCTCAGAATGACAAACTTAAGGCAGCAGTTGAGGCGTTTGACCTTATTATCAACGAGATGCCGGAATCAGATAAGTCATTCCAGATCGCAAAAGCCGGACTCGAATCAGTGCTTCGCACCAATCGTACCACCGGCATGTCAGTTCTCAACAGTTATCTGAATGCCAAGGAACTCGGACTGACTGAGCCGCTAGCCAAGTCTGTTTATGACAAACTGGCAGATTTGACAATGGCAGATTTGGTGGCATGCCAGAAAAGATGGATTAAGGGACGTACCTATATATATGGTATCCTGGGCGATGCCAAGGACCTTGATTTGAATTTCCTTAATACTCTTGGCGCTGTTCAGGAGGTCTCACTGGACGAATTGTTCGGCTACAAGTGATCAGTACTTTCATAAAGGATGGACAGAGTGTCTTTTGCTCTGTCCGTCTTTTGTATTACAAATACCCCTTGGAACGTTAAATTGGAACGTTTTAGGTTAATTATTGGCAAAAAAATCTCTTCTTTTATAACAATGGCCCGAAAGTTGCATATATTTGAATGTATAAAGTGTTAACGCAAACCAACTTATTAACCAAAAAAGAGTAATTGACTATGAAAAAAGTAACTAAAATCGCAGTTTTCTTATTTACTATGATTTGCTGCTGCGTGTTAGCATCGGTTATTACCACTAATCTGGTCAACAGAAAGAATAGCAATACAGTTTACGTGCCTGCTGATAATGTTCCATATACATTGTTGTCTCAGGCTTCCATGCCGTCAGCCGACAGAATACAACCTGTTGATCTTACAGAAGCCGCCGAGAAGACCGTTCATGGCGTTGTCCATATCAAATCAACTGTCAAAGGCCGTACCCAGACTATCCAGGATATGCCCGATATATTTGATTATTTCTTCGGAACACGTCCACGTCAGCGTCAGTACCAGAATCAGCCTCAAGTAGGGTACGGTTCAGGTGTTTTACTCACATCTGACGGTTATATCGTGACAAACAATCATGTTATCGATAATGCCGATGAGATTCAGGTGACATTGAATGACAATCGGGTTTTTGAAGCAACTCTTGTCGGTACGGATTCAAATACCGATCTGGCCCTGATCAAGATTGAGGGTCAGGATTTTCCTGTGGTTCCTATGGGAAACTCTGATGATTTGAAACTGGGAGAGTGGGTACTTGCTGTCGGTAATCCGTTTAATCTCACATCTAGTGTCACGGCTGGTGTGGTGAGTGCCAAATCCCGTAAGATCGGTATTTATGAAGGAGGTGAGAGTATTGAAGCCTTCATTCAGACAGATGCTGCGATCAATATGGGCAATAGTGGCGGTGCACTGGTTAATGTCCGTGGTGAGCTTGTCGGTATTAACGCTGCTTTGGAATCACCGACTGGCACATATGCAGGTTATGGTTTTGCCATTCCAACCACCATTGTAAAGAAGGTGGTTGCTGATCTTAAAGAGTTTGGATCTGTACAGCGTGCCATACTTGGAATAATGGGTGGAGACGTTTCGTCTATGCTTCAATTGGAGGAGAACAAGGGAAAGGATTTTGGATCCATTGACGGCGTGTATGTCAGTGACCTTACTGACGGTGGTGGTGCTATTGCTGCCGGCATAGAAAAAGGCGATGTTATCATTGCCATTGATGGTAAGAAAATCAAGACTATGACTGAACTTCAGGAGACAATAGTCCAGTACCGTCCTGGTGACAAGGTGTCTGTTACTTTGCTGCGCAATAAAAAACAGAAAAACGTACAGGTTGAACTCAAGAACGTACGCGGTAATACAGATTTGATCAAGGATGCTGATATGGAGGTGCTGGGTGCCGTTTTCCAGGACGTACCGGAGCAGACGCGCCGTCAGTTGAATATTGGTTATGGTATTCAGGTAACTTCAGTAAACAATGGTCTCTTGAAAGATAATGGTATCCAGAAAGGTTTCATCATCCTTAGGATCAATAATAGGCAGATCAAATCTGTTTCTGATGTAGATGAGATATATAAAGAAGCTTCAAATTCTGCCGATCCTGTACTATTCATATCAGGTGTTTATCCCTCCGGTCGCAGGGCTTACTATTCCATTAACCTATCGGAGGAGTAAAATATCAATCACAATTTTATTACAAAAATTGGAGTGGTTTAAAAACCACTTCAATTTTTTGCGCTTAAAAATGGAGATATCTTTAATAAAATAAGTAAATTTGCACCCAATTCGCTTATTTGAGAATAATAGGCGGTTTCAAGTCTTTAAAGAACAATAAAGTTATATACTGAAAATGAGGCAACTTAAGATCACAAAGAGTATAACAAACCGTGAAAGCGCATCACTTGACAAATATCTTCAGGAGATCGGACGAGAAGAGCTGATCACAGTCGAGGAGGAGGTTGAACTTGCTCAACGTATCCGCAGGGGTGATCGTGCCGCTCTTGAAAAGTTGACACGTGCTAATCTTCGTTTTGTTGTATCAGTCTCAAAGCAGTATCAGAATCAGGGACTCAGTCTGCCGGACCTTATCAATGAGGGAAATCTTGGCCTGATTAAGGCTGCAGAAAAGTTTGATGAGACTCGTGGATTCAAGTTCATCAGTTATGCAGTTTGGTGGATTCGTCAGTCAATATTACAAGCTCTGGCAGAGCAGGCTCGTATTGTACGTCTTCCCCTAAATCAGGTAGGCTCCCTGAACAAAATCAGTAAGGCTCTTTCCAAGTTCGAACAGGACAATGAGCGTCGTCCTTCACCCGAAGAACTGGCAGAGGTGCTTGATATTCCTGTAGATAAGATTGCCGATACACTCAAGGTTTCAGGTCGTCATATATCAGTAGATGCTCCATTCGTTGATGGTGAGGACAACAGTTTGTTGGATGTGCTTGTCAACGATGATTCACCTATGGCAGATAAGACACTTGTCAATGAGTCTCTTTCAAAAGAGATAGACCGTGCCCTTTCAACATTGACCGATCGCGAGAAGGATATCATACGGATGTTCTTTGGAATTGGATGCCGCGAAATGACGCTGGAGGAAATAGGCGATAAGTTCGGTCTTACACGTGAACGTGTCCGTCAGATAAAAGAGAAGGCAATTCGTCGTTTGCGTCAGAATTCACGTAGTAAACTGTTGAAATCATACTTAGGCTGATATGATGGCAGTATTTAGGTCGGCTTTGTTGGCAACGCTTCTGCTTATTTCGTTATCCCTCTCTGCACAGAGGTCGGGAAGGTCAAAAGATCCTACCCTCAATAAGGGTGAAGGGCTGGAGATGTCTCGCTCTGATCTTGTTAAGATGCGAAATCAGAGTCAGAATAAGAATGCGCGTCAGGTAGATGTCTATATGTTTGCTGCCTCTTTCTCTCTTTTGGATTCGGTTCTCTATGTTTCTGAAATCCAGAAGGTCAATGATGTTACCGTCAATAACAGGTGGTTCATAAAACAACGTGCTGAGTACGAGTCTCAGTTTACGGATCATATTGGCGCTGGTGATAATGAATCGCTCCTTACATCTTTGTATTATTCAGAAAAGCCCAAGAGAATTAATAAACGTCGTTCCAACCTTATCAAAAGGAATGCCAGGAAGAACCGCTTCCTGTTAGTTAGCGTTCAGGGATTCAGTTTCTCAGATCCTTCCCCGATAGATTCTTTCAATTAGTATTGCAGATGGACCGCAATCCTTAAGCCCCACTTATCCACATCGGGGCTATTTTTGTATGTCATTCTCTTGAACCAGTTTATCGACATGATTTTGAATATATTCTCTATTCCTGCTCCAACTTCCACAAAAGGCTCTTTCATGGCAGTTCCGATTGCATCGCTGCGGTTGGTGGGATAATTGAATATTTTCCCACTTGTGTCAATAGCAGGGTTGTTATAGCTGTTGAGCGATCCCCATGTTCCCCTGCAATATAAAACCTCTCTTAATTTGAGATTCTTGATTAAGGGGGTCCTGTTGAAGATCAGCCCATTCATATAGTACACAACATCCCATGTGAGATGCTGGTCCATTACAAACTCCATCGGGGTCATCGTTTCAAAAGTCTCTTTACGATATGTGTATGACAAGTTCGCATTGGGGATGATCAATAGAGGGTATGGGGCTTGTCCCCATATTTTACCAGCCCTAAGCATGACATCGAAATAACCGACGGGGGCAGCCATTAGTCTCTGGCGATATGAAAACTCAGTATGTTGTATCGAGTAGTCGCTACCCAGTAACCCCTCTTTGGATATTGAATGGCTCAACGTGAAAACCGGATGCTCGGGTGTCTTGCTTTTTCTGTTCCATTTATGTTGGACAAACTTCTCATGTGGGGCATATCGCAGACCGAGCTCCAGTTCAGTCTGCGTTATTTCCTTAACTGCACCGCTTCCGTCACTTTTTTCCATCGGTATGAACTTCGTTGCCTCATTCACCCGGTTCCTGATAGTTCCAGTAAAGGTAAAACCGCTGTGCCTTTCCAATGTATATGTAAACTCCGTATTCCTAATGTATCCTATTAGGTCATCTGGCAAACGCTTTAAGGATAGCAGTGCGTTGTCCTTGTTCGTATAGATATACTGCTGACCGTACTGGTAAATGTCATTCTCATGTTGGAGCCTTATAGAATGAATGGGAAACTCATTCCATTGCTCTTTCTTTGGTTTAAAAGAGTATTCCAGTCTTCCAAAATACTTGAATCTTTTGTCATCAACTCCATAAATAAGGTATCCTGTTCCAAAAAGATGAGGGTTGAGGTAAGCTGTGGTCATTCCGCCAAGTTTTAACCTGAGCACCTCCATGCCATTATAACTCATCATTGTGTTTACGGGCCCTATGTAGAAAGGCGTTTTTTCTTCCTTTACAGGTATGAATCCGGAGAATAGCAAATTCACGAACTGTTCTGTCCAATAATATAATGGAACTTTTCGTAACCTGGCTAACATTTCCTGGACATCTTTAGCTTTTCCACCATCATTACCTTTATTGCGGTATTGTGCCCAAAACTCACTGTCTCTTTCGGTAGATTCGGAACTCTCAATAATATGCTCCTGATGGCTGAATGGTTCACGGTCTACATCATCATTGAATTTGTATCCGGAATATGATACTTCACGTCTGCCGTAGATGCCGTCAATCAAATCATATAACTTGAATTCTGCAGTAATGCATTCGTATGTTAGTAACCTGGGGTGTTCACTGTTCCTGTCAAACTTCTGTTCAATATTCATGTATTCTACAAAGTTCAGGTTAACATCGTACGGAATATTCATCTGAATCCACTTGACAAAGTGCAAGGAATCAATTGTGACGTATAAATGTCCTGTAAATCCCAATGATTGCGCGTTTCTGGGAAATAAAGCCAAGTCTACGCATTTTTCCCCTTCAACCATAATTGTATCCAGAAGGTAGAATTTGTAATAAGAAGTTGCGTAATCTGCAAATGGACTTACAAATTCGTTGCGAAGAATCAGAACCTTCTCATTGAAAAAATCAATATCCCTTAAAGTAGCCTCTACAGCAGATCTGACCTCTTCGTCCGGTAGAAAGTCCTCAATGCCAACCCATTCTCTTCCATGAACCATCTGCTTATCTCTGGATGGTCTTCTCTGATAATAGTCTGTGGCAGCTAATTCCCGGGTAGATACATTAAGGATAGGCTTACCTGATACTTTCGATGTGTCAACATATTCATTCAGAAACGGGAATTTCCTGAACATTGGCTGTTGTTGTTTATCTATTGTGAAATTATCCAGTGCAACGACATAGGTTTCATATCGTTCCCTTGACACATAATCATTATTGAAAGGATTGTCGCTATCCTTGCGTTTTATTATCTCGGTTATGAGGTCAACGGCGGGATTTCCTTTTTTTGTGTATTTTTCTTTTTGCGGTTTTATGACAATCTCATCTATTTCATACGTAATCTCTTTTAATGTGATATTAAGTGGAAAGACTGTATTTGCCGATAGAGGCATCTCAAAATACTCAAATCCTATAGATGTTACTATCAGGGTCTGGTGATCTACACTACCGTTGAATGAAAAATTGCCATTGTGGTCAGTGATACATCCTATAGACTTGTCTTTAAGTCTGACTGTGACATATGGCAGTTTCTCGCCCTTCCCGTTCTTTACGTTGCCACTTATTCTGACAATTGAGCCTTGAGCATACAATACAACAGTTCCCGCCGCCAGCAGGAAAAATGTCATTATTATTTTTGCCAGATTCCTTGTCACACCTTATTATATAGTTCAAATGCAAAGATAGGCATTCTTCGGCAACTTTGTAAAAAGATATCCGATGATGGCGTTGAGATGAGTGTGTCAGTCGGTTCTTTTGAGGTGTAATTATATCACTTTCTGTTATCTAACTCTTTTCTCAAAAAAAACTGAAAAAATATTTGGTCAGAATATAAACTCGCCGTATCTTTGCATCCGCTTTCCGCAAGGAACGCCACCCGCAAGTGGTGCGCGAAACGTTCTTTGAACAGATTACATACAGACAAGTAGTACGACGGGCTTGCTCAGAAATGGGTATGTCCAAGGGTAATACGAACCGTCAACAGAGACGGACCTGGGCGAGAAAAAGACAGACTGATACGTTCATGGATGCAGCGTGCTTAGAGCACGTTTTTTTATGTACGTACATGAAATACGGTAAAATTTACAAAGAAGAGTTTGATCCTGGCTCAGGATGAACGCTAGCTACAGGCTTAACACATGCAAGTCGAGCGGAACTTTTTCGGAAGTTTAGCGGCAGACGGGTGAGTAACACGTATCCAACCTTTCCCTTACTCGGGTATAGCCTCGGGAAACTGAGAGTAATCCCCGATGTGGTGTACTCTTCGCATGTAATGCACACCAAAGATTTATCGGTAAGGGGTGGGGATGCGTTCCATTAGGTAGTAGGCGGGGCAACGGCCCACCTAGCCGATGATGGATAGGGGTTCTGAGAGGAAGGTCCCCCACATTGGAACTGCGACACGGTCCAAACTCCTACGGGAGGCAGCAGTGAGGAATATTGGTCAATGGGCGTGAGCCTGAACCAGCCAAGTAGCGTGCAGGATGACGGCCCTATGGGTTGTAAACTGCTTTTGTACGGGAATAACGGTCTTTACGTGTAGAGATGTGCATGTACCGTACGAATAAGGATCGGCTAACTCCGTGCCAGCAGCCGCGGTAATACGGAGGATCCGAGCGTTATCCGGATTTATTGGGTTTAAAGGGAGCGTAGGCGGAGGATCAAGTCAGTTGTGAAATGTAGATGCTCAACATCTGCACTGCAGTTGAAACTGGTCCCCTTGAGTGCGTAAGAGGCAGGCGGAATTCGTCGTGTAGCGGTGAAATGCTTAGATATGACGAAGAACTCCGATCGCGAAGGCAGCTTGCCGGGCCGCGACTGACGCTGAAGCTCGAAGGTGCGGGTATCGAACAGGATTAGATACCCTGGTAGTCCGCACAGTAAACGATGGATACTCGCTGTCGGCGATATACGGTCGGTGGCCAAGCGAAAGCGTTAAGTATCCCACCTGGGGAGTACGCCGGCAACGGTGAAACTCAAAGGAATTGACGGGGGCCCGCACAAGCGGAGGAACATGTGGTTTAATTCGATGATACGCGAGGAACCTTACCCGGGCTTGAATTGCTGGCGGCGGTTGGCGGAGACGCCCTCCTTCCTTCGGGACGCCAGTGAAGGTGCTGCATGGTTGTCGTCAGCTCGTGCCGTAAGGTGTCGGCTCAAGTGCCATAACGAGCGCAACCCTTGCCGTTAGTTGCCATCAGGTAGTGCTGGGCACTCTATCGGGACTGCCATCGTAAGATGTGAGGAAGGTGGGGATGACGTCAAATCAGCACGGCCCTTATGTCCGGGGCTACACACGTGTTACAATGGGGGGTACAGAGGGAAGCCACCTGGCGACAGGGCGCGGATCCCGAAATCCCTTCTCAGTTCGGATCGGAGTCTGGAACCCGACTCCGTGAAGCTGGATTCGCTAGTAATCGCGCATCAGCCATGGCGCGGTGAATACGTTCCCGGGCCTTGTACACACCGCCCGTCAAGCCATG
>CAJOLR010000003.1 GCA_905235565.1 uncultured Bacteroidaceae bacterium
GGTGGTTTTTCAACCGGTCTCAGCAGTATATCATGGCCGCAAATGGCCGCATAGGCGAGCCTCCAAAATGAAGCAGGTTATTTTTTAACATTTACTTAATATTATTGAGAGACGCATTTTGCGTAAATTGCCGTCCTATTACAGGAAAGGCAAAATAGTGTGATGAGGAGAACCTTTCTTTCGGAGAAAGAGCTTGTGCAGGGGTGCATCCGCAGGGACCGTGATGCGCAACAGGAGCTGTATGCCCGTTATGCAGCCCGGCTCTACACGCTCTGTCTCAGATACGTTGGTGACAGTGAAGAGTCCCGTGACCTTATGCATGACTCCATGATAAAGGCAATGGACAGCATCAAGTCTTTCCGTAATGAAGCCGATGGTTCACTCTATTCATGGCTCCGTAGAATTACCATCAACGTGGTATTTGACCGCTTCAGGCAGAACAGCAGGTTCATGGAGATACCTCTTGAACAGGTGAGCGATGATGAGATACTGGAAGCATCGGATTCCGACGCCGGTCCGGAGCGGGAGATACCGGATGACGTGCTGAAACAGATAATGGCCACACTTTCACCCGTAAGGCGTGCGGTGTTCAATATGTACTACATAGACGGGTTCAGCCACAAGGAGATAGCACGGGCATTGAACATAACGGAAGGCGGCTCAACATCCATTCTTGCCAAAGCCCGCGCCAGCGTGAGGAAAGCCATTACAGATTATCTTAAAGCAACAGGACAATGAAGGACTGGAGAGACAAAAGAATGATTGACTATCTGAAGGGCTTTAATGCAGAGCTTCCGCAGTCAGACTGGGATGACTTCCTTTCCGGAAAGGCCGCACATGATGTTGCCGCAAAGCGCCGCCGTCGGTTCCTGACCGCAGCCATATCCATTCCTGCCGCAGCTGCAGTCCTGCTGTTGCTGTTCCTGCTGCCAATAAAAAGGACTCCCGCAGGCCAGACCGCACAAAACAATTCGGAGCCTCCACAAGAGGAACCGCAAGCACTCACAGACAGTATATCCAACCCCGCTGACAGCGTGATTCCCGGAGGTATTCCAGCTGAACCGGAACTCGTTGAAAATAAAGTTGCAATGACGTCCGTAGCAACTCCTGTACGTATGTCCAATGATACCGTTTCTTTTAATCATGACACTTACAGGCACCAGGTTGACACAATGTTAGCCCGGAATAACAAGACCAAAGAAGAACTGGATAGTATCACGGCCGATATGATGGAGAGAGTCACGGCCTATGAACAGAAAACAGAACCTGCCAATCCTAATATGACATATGGGTCATTAGAAAAAACAACGGGTGCTACAGGCGAAAAGCCACTTTCTCAATCCCATCTTAGTTTTGGAGGTTCGGGCAGCTTCGGAGGATTCGGTGGTTTTGGTGGTTCCGGTGGTTTCGGTAGTTCCGGCGGGGTTTTATCAGAATCTCCTCTTAAATTAAGTATTCCGGCTGAACATGAATATGATGGAATAACCTATTGTGAAAGGGTTGGAACTAAGGTTACAGATTATGAAATTGCTAGAGTAATAGCCAGGGCACATAGGCCTGATGTTGATTTGGATAATCTGGAGAACAATAGGGTTTACAGGGTTAAGAATTATCCTGATCTGGACAATGTATGGGATGTGTTCCAGGTGGATTTTGATAAAAGGGACAGTACTCTTAAGTCAATTCAGATGGCTTTGTTCATTCCCCACAATTTTGATTTTGTACCCTCAAAAGAGGACAGCATAAATATTGTCATGGCCAATCTGAATAAGGTGTTGGTAAAGAACTATGGTGAGTCTATAGGAGGTTCAGTATGGCGTACAGCAACTGGTGTAGATATTATTTTATCAGCCGGAGCGGTAAATGTCAATACCCGTGACCGTTATCCCGACTATCTGCTTGAAGGTCACGGGTCATCAGACGGATATATCATAACCATTCAGTGCATCAAGGCCGATTGCAACGGAATTGCAACGCCTGATCCTTGACAATTGTATATTTGGTAATTATCTTTGCCAACAACCAAGTAGTTTGAGTTATGGTAATAAGAAGGATTAGGATTTGTATCTCCCGCGTCTGGTACCGCGTAGTATATGGCGTATCGTTTCTGGTGCTGTCTTTGATTTGCTCCTGTTCTTCATCAAAAGCCGTATCAAAGGGTAAGACTGAAGGCAGCAAAGGGGTGGAGGAATCAAAAGACAAGGAACCGGCAGACTCCACAAAAGCCGGTGTGTCAGTAATCAATATGGAGGATTTCCAGGGTCTGGGTATAGAAACACCAGATATCCGTCTTATGTACGGAGTCCAGACACCTGTTTTAAAGGAATGAATAGAAAAGTGACGCATTGAAAAGTGACGCATTATTAAACGACCCCTTTGCGTCACCATGTACGGAGTCCAGACACCCCTGTTGAAGGAATGATAAAAAATGATATGATTATGAAAGGTATTATTAGAAGGAACTATCTGAACAGACTGATTATTCTGTCTGCTGGTGTAATGGCATTGTTCTGCCTCACGCAGTGTGGTTCAAGCAAACAGGCACAGAACAAGATGGAGGCCAGCTCTGTAAACGGCTATCCTGAGTTTGAGGACGGCATGACCTGGATCTTTGAGGACGGGCAAGCCAAAGTAAAGACATTTGACGGTGTGGAGGCCAGTATGAAAGCAAGTGAGGTTCCGGGCTATCTTAAAAAGTACAAGAACTTCAAGACCACCCGTATGTCGGTCCGCTACATGTATCCCATCACCCTTGATGATGTCCTGCCGTTTGCCGAAAAGCTTGATGCTGTAGGCATTAAGACAGAAATTGCCACTAATGATGAGATGCTCAAGACCATGACCATGCCGGAGTACCGCCGCGCCCATATCTATGATGAGGGTAACGGCCAGTATCGTTTTGAACTCAACTGCAATCCTCAGGATGACAACCTTATGGCTTCCCTGATAAGTGAATATGAACTCCGTTACAAGAACCTGTCCGCCACAGGTAATCTGGACCTGATGAAACGCTGGATTACCGTGTTTGACGGTCACGGTATTGCCATCCACCCAGAAACAATGTCTGTAGGTGATGTTGACCAGATGGCCCAGACAGCCCGTAAACGCGGTATCAACCAGATAGCGCTTATAGTTGAAAATAATATAGTGCCAATACCGGATAATACACGTCTTACGGCCAAATATCCAGGCCTTGATGCCAAGACTGCAACAGAAAAGATGATTGCCGCCATATCATCGGACTATTTTGATAAAGGGCTGCATATCCATAACCCCCAGAACTTCTATAATCGCAACTCCAGCTTCTTTTATGTGACTGATGTTATCCGCACCCCCGATGAACTTATCCTGGTGTTCCGTTCGCATCAGTATGCAGACCTTTGGCTCACGCGCATCTATAATGATAAGATTGTGGCCGATGGCAAGGAGTATCGTTACACCTATGCCGAAGGTCTTGAAGGCTTTGAGGAACTATATTATTGGAGTCCCGCCAACGGCTACTACACTATGACGGAGCATTTTCCTGCCATCCCTGATGATGTCAAGACCGTTGATCTGATAAGCCTTGAGGATAACCAGCCTGTAATCAAAGGCCTTCAGGTGTCTAATGAGATATCGGACAACGATGTACGCAGCGTACGTATCATCGGCGCCGATAGGCTCAAGACTGTCCATATCCATGATGATATGCCGGATATTATAAGCGTGACCCGCGCCGATTTTACCGATAAGGAGACTACGTTCTATTTTGAGATGTCCATCATGGAGCCGCACTCATTCTTGGGTCATGTGGGCAGTGACTTCACTCTCACGCTCCCCGGTGGTCAGGTGCTGAAGCCCATCCGCGTAGATGGTGTTCCGCTTGATGAGGATTTTGACCGTCACGGAGACCACGTAGTGACCTATTTCCAGATGGTATTTCCTGCCATCAGCAAGGAGGACTGGGATGCCCAGGGTACCCACACAATCAAAGGCACTATTTGCCACGAGCCTCTCACGTTTGAACTATTCACGCTTAGGGGCAGTCAAGCCCAGTTTCTGGATGAAATCCAGCAAAGATTAGAATAATCAAAGAGAAAAGTGCGCATTATTCGCTCGGCCCTTAGGGACGCTTTGACTTTCCCCCCTCTGGGGCCGTCGAGCTAAACCTTCACCAAGCGAAGCGACTAAAGGAAACGCCCCTTTGCTTCTCGAATAAAAGTATATATGGTGATAAAGACTCAGTCCGGTAATACGGTTGCCCGTACGGGATTGGCGGCGGCGCTTCATTTCTGTGTTGACGGGTTGTGTCTTTGCTGCCTGTATCTGGCAACTGCAGGGGTATCGGAGCTGCTTAGATACTTTGTTGTCTATAACGTGCTGGCTTTTCTAACCCAACCGCTTACGGGTATGCTGGCCGATAGAGCCAAGCGGCGTCACTGGATATTGCTGGCCTCAATTGTAATGTTGATTCTGGCGGTTCTGGAAACCATAGGTGTTGTTTCCTGCAATTCTGAGGCATCTGTGTTTCTGCTTGTTGTGCTATCGGTGCTGTTGGGCATAGGCAACTCCCTGTTTCACGTGTGGGGTGGGAAAGAGACTGCCGTCAGGACCGGTAATGACATAAGGGCTCTTGGTGTGTTTGTATCTACCGGAGCGTTCGGGCTTGCCGTTGGGTCTGTGTTCCTGTCACGGGCGCTGATGCTCTGCCTGCTGATTGGTATTTGCATTCTGGCTCTGGCTTATCTGCAGATTGATGCTGCAAAGCCTATTGATACAACAGAGATTGACGGCGAAAGTAAAGCGTATCCCAAATTGCTGGTCTGGGCGGTCCTGATCCTGATTATGCTTATTGTGGCCGGACGTTCATTCCTGGGCGAGTCCTTTACAGGAGTGATTGACAAGACTCCAATGGTGGTTCTCCTGGTTGGAGCATTGACCATGATGGGTAAGATGGCTGGCGGATGGCTGGTAAAATGGATGGGGATGGTTACGTCCGTCATTCTTCTGGTTGCTGGTGTTATAGTCTGCCTTGTGGCCAGAGGTAACCACATAGGCATTGCCCTTGCGGGTCTTTTTATGGTGAACTGTACAATGCCTATCACTCTCTACTGGGCAAATGTGATGCTTAAGGGGCGTGAGGGACTTGCTTTCGGGCTGCTGGCGGCATCACTTATACCCGGTTACCTGATAGCAACATTACTTAATTGATAAGGTTATGACAGGACAGTTGCTTATAGCTCTAACACTTACGGTTCTGATTGAACTGGGCGTGCTGTGGCTGCTTATGGAGCGCAGGGGTAAGGTGCTTGCCCTGTCAGTCGTGATAAACGTGCTTACCAATGTGCCGCTGAACCTGTATGTCATGCACGTGGGTTACAGCACAAAGGTTATTCTGACTGGTGAACTGCTGGTGTTCATTGTGGAGGCTCTGTGGTATCTCATTTTCATAAGGGATATAAAGAAAGCGGTGGTTTACAGCTTTCTATGTAATGCGGTGAGTTTCCTTTCAGGTTTACTTGGAACTACGGTCTGTTCCTATTTGTTGATGAATTAAACTGATTATAATATAATACATTATGCTACATTTCTTGGATATAATAATGACTCCCAGAGGAGAGGGATGGAATAATACAAGACGGCCACGCCGTCCATTTCCGGACATGAGTACTCAAGGACTTTTTAATAAAACAGATACTGTTGACTCTGCAAAACACATTATTCAGACAGCTCCTGATTCGGCATCGGTCGATACATTGATGAATAATGGGGTTGCCGATACCATATCAAACCGGAACGGCGTAATTGACACTTTGCATGCATCGGGCAATTTCCTGAACGGACCGGCTGCAGGCGATGATCAGACAACACTGATCTGGACCGCACTTGCTGTCATTGCAGCGCTAGCGTTATGTTTCAGCCTTATAAGGCTATACCGCAAGCGTTGCTGTGCCATAGAATCATCAAACGTTTGAATTATTTGAGAGTGTATAGAGCGCATTGAGAAACGACCCCTTTGCGTCATAATTTTTGTTAAAGTGTAAATTTTGCTTGGATAATTGTAAAGCGCGCTTTACTTTTGTTGCGTTAAACTTTACAATTATGAGAGATTATAGGAAACATCTTACGCTCTTGCCGCACAAGTGGCAGATTATAGGGTTCATAATGCTGGCCGTTCTGGCAGTCTGTTTTGTGCCGTTCTATTTCCTGCAGCAAAAATACAGTAATGAATTGTGGCCTATATATATTTACGTGTCAGGAGATTTCCTGCTGAGTATCACTCTCATCATAATCTGTCTCTCGCAGGAGAAGGTGGAGGACGAATACATTGTATCGGTCCGGTATCGCGTATTGACATTGGCAGCCATCATATTCTTTATTGCTAATGTGTTCTCTGAAATGGTATATGGACGTTTGCTGCAGTTCATGATAAACGGCCGTTTTGAATACCATTGGTCGGATATATACTTTAAAGGCGGGGAAATAGGCAAATGGACAGTATTGGGCTATATCAGCAGATTCATTAATTATTTCCTGTCGATAAACCTGATACAGTTTATTTATATTCTGCTTCTCAAAGTTATGATACGCCTTGGGAAAGGAGGTGTATTGAAATCATTCCTGCTTCCGCACAAATACAAGAAGGCCGGGTGGAATCTGCTGATTATTGCAGTATTGCTTATTCCCATATCACTTTTTGTAATGAACAGGATACTGGATTGGGGTAACGGTAATCCCGATGCACAGTGGAAATATATAGCTGTCTGTCGGTTTGTTGTTATGCTTCTATGCATAGGGGTGTTTCTGGTGTGTATGAGTAAAGAGAAATATGAAGACGAGTATATACGCAGTATCAGGGTGAGCGTCCTGGCATATTTTGTTATAGGTTATGTGTTTTTGTCCTTTATAGTCCGACATTATGGTAACATCACTATTTTTGCTCTTGATTTATCGGAGGTAAAGGCAATCCAATTGTTGTACCAGGCAGGACGGTATCTGGTGTGCGTTCCTTTGGCTGCTATTATATATGCGCTGGTGTTGAGAAAGGTGTTGTCAAACAACTTAAAGGAGAGCGGCAATGAAGAATAATATACGTGTGGAGAGGGCAATCCTCCGGATTTCGCAGCAGGATCTGGCAAATGCCATTGGTGTGTCACGCCAGACGATATTCGCCATTGAGAACGGCAAGTTCATCCCATCCACAGAACTCGCCCTCAAGCTTTCAGCCTACTTCGGCAAGAGCGTGAACGATCTCTTCCAGCTGGATTGACAGCAAGGTATCCTTTAGTGCTAAACTTCCAAGGTGCACAGAACTTTTTGGGGTATCAGTATCTTTCCATTTGCAGTAGCAGAACTATCAGTTTGGAGAGCATTACCGGAAGGCGTTTAGCGGAGAACCCACGGAAGATCCCGTTAAGAACGGCACTTGTCCGCGCCCCGTTAGACACCTTTAGGTGGCTAAAAGGGGTAAGTTTGCCGTTTAGGGTCTGGAGGGGTTCGGAGTAGCCTGGAGGTGTTGTCTCTCCAAACTGATAGTTCTGCGGTGTTTCAGATACTGATATCCCAAAAAGTTCTCCCTAATAATGTAAGAATATTTTTATTGAGAGTTGCGCTTGAGCGTCAGAGTGTGGTCGATGGTGGAGGGGAGTTCCTCGGGGTAATGGGTTACTATGATGAGGGTCTTCTGCGGGTTGTCGCAGAAGGCCTTTATTATTTGCATTACCAGGGTGCGGCGCCGGCGGTCCAGTCCGTGGAGCGGTTCGTCAAGGATGAGTAGGGATGGGTTCTTTACGAAGGCGCGGGCCAGCAGGATCATTCGCTGCTCTCCGCTTGAGAGTTCCAGGAAGTCACGCTCCTCCAGATCCGATATCTGGAAAATGTTCATCCAGATGCGGCAGCGTTCACGTTCATCGGCGGTAATTTTTTTATACAAACCGATGGTGTCGTGCAGGCCCGATGCCACTATGTCTATGGCGGGGTAGCGGCGGCAGTAGGAGCGGTGCATCTCGGGCGATACATACCCGATATGTTTCTTGATTTCCCAGATGCTCTCGCCTGTGCCGCGCGGACGGCCAAAGAGGGCGATATCGCAGGCGTAGGATTGAGGGTTATCGGCATAGACCATGCTAAGAAGGGCCGATTTGCCGCTTCCGTTGGGGCCCAGGAGTGCCCAATGCTCACCTTTGCGCACAGTCCAGTCCAGCTCATTCAGGATGCGGCGGCTTTCATACTGGAGTATAACTTTATTGCAGCGTACTATCTCATCAGAGTCCATGCCGTTCTCGGGTAGGTTGTGCATCATATCAATCATATCCGGCGCCAGAACGGGCTGGGGGAGCGGTTCAAGCGGCTGTGCCATATATTCAGCAACAGGCATGGCATCGGTACACTTACGGTCATGCACCTCTATTACATGCGTTATGAACTGCGGGATATCCTCGCGGCGTGATACCACAAGTATAATCTGCATCTTCCATTCCGTTACAAGGCTCTGGAGCAGGCTGCACAGCATATCGCGGGTCTGTACGTCAAGGCCTATGAACGGGCTGTCAATGATGACCATGCGGGGCCGTACGGCCAACGAACGGGCCAGCTGGTACTTGCGCATCTCACCGCTGGAGAGTGTTACAAGCTGCTTGTCCCAGATGAACGGTATGTCAAACAGGGTAAACAGACGCTCCTTCCAGACGGGATCCTTAACCTCAGGGAAAGCGTCATGGACTATGGCCGATTCGCCCATCTCGGTCATATTCCAGCGTTGCTGGTAGAAATAGGTGCTGTCGGCGCTGCCGTAGCTGTCGCGGAATGTGATGTTGCGGATGTCGGCTCCGCTTATGCCGTTGCCGTACTCAACCTCACGGTGGTCCAATAGCGGATACTGACGCAATAATGTGTTAACCAGCAGGGTCTTACCTGAACCGTTAGGGCCTACAACGGCAATCTGCTGACCAGTGCCGATACACAGGTTAATGGGGGCAGCGAGCCTGTAACGGGAATCGCAGGCAATACCATCGGTTATCCTTATCGCAAAATCGTTATTATCCACTTTATACAGTTTATGCCTGCAAAGTTAGTGTAAAAAGCACTACCTTCGCATCATGAATCCCGCATTATATCTTATTCCCAACCTGCTGGGCGATACTCCCGTAGATCAGGTGCTGCCGCCCTACAACCGCGACATTATCCTGGGCATACGCCATTTCATTGTGGAGGACGTACGCACCGCCCGCCGTTTCCTGAAACTTGTGGACCGCCGCATAGACATAGACCAACTCACATTCTACACACTTAACAAACACACCAACCCAGATGAGGTGGCAAGCATGCTGAAACCCTTGGAGGAGGGTAGTCCCATGGGAGTTATCTCCGAGGCCGGTTGCCCAGCCGTAGCCGATCCAGGTGCCGATGTGGTAGCGATAGCCCAGCGCAAAGGCCTGCAGGTAATCCCCCTGGTAGGCCCCTCCAGCATAATCCTGGCAGTGATGGGCTCCGGATTCAACGGCCAGAGCTTCGCCTTCAACGGCTACCTGCCCATAGAGCCCGATGAGCGCATCAAAACCCTAAAGAAGCTGGAGCAGCGCGCCTACACCGAGAATCAGACGCAACTCTTTATAGAGACCCCCTACAGAAACTCCAAAATGATGGCTGATATCCTGAAAGCCTGCCGTCCCCAGACTCACCTATGCATAGCAGCAGGCCTAACCACCAGCGACGAATACATCAAAACACGCACGGTAAAGGAGTGGAACGGCCACCTTCCCCAACTTAAAAAGATACCATGTATCTTTTTAATTTACAGATGATTATAGAATGTTTTATTTGGCTGAAATCTTTCTAATTGAGCGGAACTTTTTGGGGTATCTGTATCAGAAACCATCGACACCCATGTCGCTGTGAATGGGAGGGGCCCGCTCCGAAGGAGTGGGAGGGATAGGGCCGTTAGGCCCGTAGTTTCAGATACTGATACCCCAAAAAGTTCTCTTGGAAGAATCTGTATTATTTCAGGTTGTCGTCAAAGAAGCGGAGTATGCGGGTAAAGAGGTGCTTGCGGTGGGAGAAGCCGGTTATGCTGTGCTCCTTGCCGGGATAGACCTGCATATCAAAATCCACTCCTGCGTTTATCAGAGCCTCGATGTATGATGCGGTATTGCTGAAGAATACGTTGTCATCATCCAGTCCGTGAACTATGAGCAGACGGCCGTGCAAGCGGTTGATGCGGTCAATGGCCGATGCATCGTGGTAGCCGTCGGCATTCTGCTTGGGCTCCTGCATGAAACGCTCGGTATAGGGAGCGTCATAGTAGCGCCAATCGGTAACAGGGGCTACCGCAACGCCGCATTTGAATACCGGAGTGCCCTCACTCATGGACATCAGCGTGTTGTAGCCGCCGTAGCTCCAGCCCCAGATGGCTATACGCTCTGCATCGATGTAGGGAAGTGAGCCTAAATACTTGGCTGCAGCAACCTGGTCCTGGCTTTCCATCACGCCCAGATGCTTGTATGTCTGTTTCTTGAAGTCCGATCCGCGACGTCCGGTGCCGCGTCCGTCAACAACAGCTACGGCATATCCCTGATAGGTAAGAAGAGCCTCAAATGCTGCTCCGGGATAGAAGCCGGCGCCCCATTCATTGAGCACCTCGTTTGATCCGGGACCGCTGTACTGGTAAAGGATGACAGGGCAGGGGTGGGACTCATCGGCGCGAGCCGGTTTTACCATCCAGCCGTAGAGAGTGGTGCCATCGACAGTCTTGAATGAGAACTGCTCCTTGGCGGGAAAACCGTATTCAAGGGTGGCTTGATATATGTCGGCATTACTTTCAATGGTTCTCAATATAGTGCCTTTGGCGTCATTGCATGTTACAACATACGGCGTGGACATATCGGACCACGTGTTGATGAAATATTTGTATCCGGTACTGAAACGTGCGTGGCTGGTGCCTTTTTCCTGAGTCAGCCTTGTTTTCTTGCCCTTGCCGTCAATCTTCCATACGGCGCAGTCATAAATGCCTGATTCATTGCTCTCATAATAGACGGTGCCCGATTTCGGGTCATATCCATGGAGGGCAAGAACATCAAAATCACCTTTGGTTATCTGGCGCTTAAGTTGGCCGTTCAACTCATAGAGATACAGGTGACGGTGGCCGTCACGCTCACTCTGCATGATGAACTGAGTGCCGTAGAATCTGGTGTCCATGTAGCAGAATTCGTCAAAGTAACGATCATCCTGCTCACGTAGGGTAAGCTTGCATACGGTGGAGCGGGGATTGGCAGAGTAGATCTCCAGCTTGTTCTGAAGGCGGTTCAGAGTAAAAATGAAAAGGGTATTATCCTCATTCTCAATGAACTTGATGCGAGGAATGTATGTGGTGCTGTCCAACTTGAGGTCCATGTCGCGGATGACAGAACTCTTGATGTCGAATGAGTGGACCGATACTTTTGAGTTGGTGTCGCCTGCTGTGGGATACTGCTGGGGGCGATATGATACCAGTTCCTGGGAATAAGCGTTGCGGTCAGGACTTGACAGGAAGAACGGAAGTTCATAGCTGCCCACCTGTGACTCGTCAAAACGGATCCAGGCCAGCATGCGGCTGTCGGCGCTGAACTCATATGCACGAACAAGTCCGAACTCCTCCTCGTATGCCCAGTCGGGGATGCCGTTACGTATCTTTCCCAACTCTCCATCCTTGGTTACCTGTACTTCAGCATTATCGAATAACATCTTGACTAAGAATATGTTATTATCACGGACAAATGCTATGTTATGACCATCAGGTGAGAATGAAGGAACCTGTACGGGACCTCCGTTGGTAAGCTTTTCGGCCCTGTTGTTACGTATGGTGAATATGAAATAGTTTGCTGTATATGACCTGCGGAAAATCTTGCTGACATACTCTTCAAGCAGGATTACATCCTCGGTGGGAGACAGTATGAAACGGCCTAATGCAAAAGGCTTGTCCCCCTTGACGGTTCTAAGGTTGAGTATGGTATCCGTCACAGCTCCTGTCTTGAAAGAGTACTTCAAAATGCAGTCTCCGTCGGCTGCCAGATAACTCTCTCCGTCAGCCATAGGCGTTATGCTTGGAGCACTGTTTCCGTAGAATGAACCTCCGATCACGTCATCCAGGGTAAGCTTCCTGTTCTGGGCGGCTACCGGAATAATAGCTGCAAATGCTGCAACAAGTATGATAATTCTCTTCATATCTCAATACTTAATTAATTATCCTAAAAATATCAATTGTCAATTACCCCCTTCCCCTGACGTATTATCTCCTGATCCCCGTCAACGCAATAAACAACTGTGGAGTATTCAAAACCGCCCGCGCCGCCATTGATTACCAGGTCCACATCATCACCAAGACGCTCATCGATAAGTTCGGGATCGGTCAGGAAACCGATGTCATCGGATTCATCATATGGAACGGTGGTTGAGAGCAGTGGAGCACCCAACTGGCGGCATATCTCACGTGTGATGTCATTGTCAGGGACGCGAATGCCCACCTCCTTGCGGTTGCTGAATATCTTGGGCAATCGGCTTCCGGCACGCAGCACGAATGTGAACGGGCCAGGAAGATTGCGTTTCATTGTCTTGAACGTGGTGTTGTCTATCTGCACGTACTGGCTTATGTCGCTCAGGTCATAGCAGACTATAGAGAATCGGTGTTTGCGCGGATCCATGCCCTTGATCTTGCAGATACGCTCAATTGGGCGCTCCTTGAGTGCATGGCATCCCAGGGCATAAGCAGTATCTGTGGGGAAGACAATCACTCCTCCACCGTTCAGAATATCCAGGACGCGGTCTATGTCGCGCTGGCTGGGGTTTTTCTCATAAAGCCTAATCAGCATGCCTTCAACTTTATATAATCTATTATAGAATCAACATCGTCGGGGTTAAACCAACGTGTATTCTCATCGCGTTTGAACCAGGTCATCTGCTTGCGGGAGTAGATGCGGGTATTCTGCTTTATCTTCTCTATCGCAAAATCCAGCGTCCAAGGCTTGCCGTCAGGTGTGAGCGCTCCGTCCATCCAACTGAACAGTTCTTTCATGCCCACCGTATTGAGTGAGTTGAGTCCGCAGTGAGGATACATACGGCGGGCCTCGTCAATAAGACCGTTCTCTATCATCTTGTCAACGCGCCGGTTGATGCGGTCATACAGTTCCTCGCGCGGACGGGTAAGACCGATGCGGATGATGTTGAACGTACGCTTGGCTTTTTGTCCCTTGCGGAGGTCGGAGTAGGGGTGCCCGGTCATGTAGCAGACCTCAAGAGCGTGCAATACACGCTTGGGATTCTTGCGGTCAACCTGTTTATAGTACTCCGGATCCAACAGTTTGAGTTCCTGTACCAGATTGTCCAGTCCCTCTTTCTGATAACGCTCCAAAAGGGGTAGGCGGATGTCGTCCGGAATGGTGGGAATCTGGTCAATACCATAGCACAGGGCATCTATGTACATCATTGAGCCTCCAGTAACGAGTAATATGTCATGTTCTGCGAATAGTCTGTTTGTTAGTCTCAAAACATCCTCTTCGTATTTGGCGGCACTGTAATAATCCTCAAGTCCGAGGTTACCTACCAGATAGTGTTCGGCACGTGCTCTTTCATCCGGGGTAGGTGCAGCTGTGCATATCGGGATGTCCGCATACATCTGTCTGGAATCGGCCGATATGACAGGCGTATGAAACAAATCGGCGAGGGTCAGGCATAATTCCGTCTTTCCCACGCCGGTAGGTCCTAATATCACAACCAGGTTCTTCACTCAATAAAGGTCGTCAATGGAATCAAGGCTGACATTGCCTGCACCTTCACCGCCTTCCATGCCGAATCCTTCCTCATCAAGCTCATCGGAATCAAATCCTTCATCTCCGTAGAAGTTCTCATCAACGTCCAGAATGGGGTTGGTCTTGGCAAACTCATCAAAGTCAACGGTCTGTTTGGGCGGATTGCCCTGACTTGCCGTGCAGACTGCTTCGGAAAGTGTCTTACCAGTGATAATCTCCTTTAACTCAATGAAAAAACATCTTTCTGTTAAAGGATCGAAGATGTAGATCAGACGCTGCTTTTCATCTTCAATCAGTTCATCCAGCGGGGTGTCAGCCATCACCCAGTTGTCAACTTCTGAACTGGTGTTCATCTCCTCGCGGGTTATCTCCTCACGTTTTTCCCAATTGTCCTCACAGATGAAGAAAGAAGTCATCTGGTCATCGGGATAACCTACGGATTTCAGGATTGCATTGCTGAAGTCCAGGAATGAAGCTGATGAATTGATCTGAATCTCCCTGTAAAAGTCATTGACTTCGTCAGAAATAAAAATGAATCTGAAAATCATATTGTGATGTTTTTATCTGTCACGGATAATACCTCTCTCGGAACGTGAGATGAAGTCTATTATGTATTTGACTTGAGGATCTTTTGATATCTCATTCTCCTTGATTGCCGCTATGGCCTGAGATACGTTCAGTCCCTGCTGATAAATGATGCGGTATGCGTTGTGGATGGCCTCGATGGTCTCGGCGCTGAATTTCTCGCGGCGCAGACGCACCAGATTTATACCCATATAAGTGAGTGGGTTGCGACCGGACATGGTGAATGGTGGTACATCCTGGCTTACACCACTTCCGCCCTGTATCATTACATACCCTCCTATATGTGTAAACTGGTGGATAAGCACACCGGCACTGATGGTGGCGTGGTCCTCGACTTCCACCTCACCGCCCAGTTTCGTGCTGTTGCCGATTATGCAGTAGCTGCCAACGATGCAGTCATGAGCTATATGCATGCTTTCCATAAGCAGGTTATTGCTGCCAACCACGGTCTTGCCCCTTGAGGCGGTACCACGGTTGATGGTTACGTTCTCACGTATGCGGTTATTGTCACCTATTTCGGCTGTAGTCTCCTCGCCGATAAACTTGAGGTCCTGCGGAATACCTCCGATGACTGCGCCCGGATGTATGGTATTTCCGTTTCCGATACGTGAGCCGTACATGATGCTTACATGCGGCATCAGTATATTGTTATCGCCTATCACAACGTTCTTGTCGATGAAACAGAACGGACCTATCTCAACGTTCTTGCCTATCTGGGCAGAAGGGTCGACGTATGCCAGGGGACTAATCATCTGTTTTCTCTTTTTACTATTTGAACCATAAATTCAGACTCTGCAACCAATTTGTCGGCCACAAAAGCATATCCCTTGATTGATAATATATTATGACGAATTGGGGCAGTCCTTACAACACGCATCAGAAGGGTGTCGCCAGGTACTACGGCCTGACGGAAACGGGTGTTGTCAATCTTGATGAACATTGCCTCAAAATCCTTCGGCTCGCCAGTGGTCTGAAGAGCCAGAGTGCCTCCCAACTGTGCCATTGCCTCGATTATGAGCACACCAGGCATGATGGGATGCTCGGGGAAGTGCCCGGTAAAATAGAACTCGTTGTTGGTGACGTTCTTTACTCCCTCGGCATATAGGTCAGTCAGCGTGATTACCTTATCCAACAGTTGCATAGGGAAGCGGTGCGGCATAACGGCCTGGATCTGCTGCAGGTTCATTACCGGCGGTACAGACGGATCATATGCGGGAGCCTGGACGTCGTTAAGGATTATGTTCTTGCGCAATATGCGTGCGAACTTGTTGTTAATGGTGTGGCCGGGGCGGGTTGCGATGATGCGTCCCTTGATGGGCTTTCCTACAAGTGCCAGGTCACCTATGATATCCAGCAGCTTATGGCGTGCCGGCTCATTGTCCCACTGTAGCTGTTTATGCATGATATAGCCCAGTTTTGTGGCATCCATCTTTGGTACACCCATAACCTCACATATCTTGTCATAGCGTTCCTGAGGCATTTCCCTCTCATAAATCACTATGGCATTATCCAGGTCACCTCCCTTGATGAGACCGGCACCGAGCAGGGGCTCAATCTCACGAACGAATACGAAAGTGCGGCTGCGGGCTATCTCAAAGGGGAAATCCCGCATATCATCCAATGATGCGTACTGGTTGTACAGTATCTTGGAGTCATATGATATGAGTACGTTTACACTGAACTCATTGTCTGGCAGAAGTATTATGGACGAGCCAGTAGTCTCATCCTTGACCTCTATCTTGTTCTTGACCACATAGTAGTCTTTCAGTGCGTCCAGCTCCTTTATTCCCACCTTCTGGATGTTCTCAACATACTCAATGGCACTGCCGTCCAGGATGGGGAATTCAGGCCCGTTAACCTCTATGTGGCAATTGTCTATTCCGGCTGCGTAGAGTGCTGCCAGGGCATGCTCAACGGTACTTACCTTTACGTTGCCCTTGAAAAGTACGGTACCACGCTGGGTCTCACGGACGTTTTCTGCAAAAGCCTCGATTACCGGCTGGCTCTCCAGGTCGATTCGCTGTATCTTGTAACCGTAGTCAGCGGGGGCCGGATTAAATGTGACGGTCAGTTCAAGACCGGTGTGGAGGCCCTTTCCGCTAAGAGAGAAACTACTCTTTAAAGTCTTCTGTTTGTACATGTTAAGTTACTTATCTTCAAGTTTAGATTTCAGTTCTTCTATCTCTTTCTGAAGCTTTTGGATAGTTTTATTCATCTCA
This sequence comes from uncultured Bacteroidaceae bacterium, assembly GCA_905235565.1. Taxonomy (GTDB): domain Bacteria; phylum Bacteroidota; class Bacteroidia; order Bacteroidales; family Bacteroidaceae; genus Colenecus. The sequence goes on from CAJOLR010000003.1 coordinate 16,562, forward strand.
GGAAGATCCCTGAAAATGAGTGATGAACGCAGGAAGTTCCGGTAACTGATGGATGGATATCCCATTATTGTATCCCCGTCATTGATGCAGCTTAATACACCTGTCTTGGCTGCTATGTTTACTTTGTTGCCCACTGTGATGTGTCCAGAGATTCCGCTTTGGCCTCCTATCATACACCAGGAGCCTATCTTGCTTGATCCGGCTATTCCTGTCTGGGCCGATATGACAGTGTGCTCACCGACTTCTACATTATGTGCCACCTGAACCAGATTGTCCAGCTTGACACCTTTATGGACAACGGTGCGGCCCATGGTGGACCGGTCGATGCAGGTGTTGGCACCTATCTCGACATCATCCTCAAGTTCCACTATACCTATCTGGGGAATCTTGTCGTAACCGTTGGGGGTTGGCGCGAATCCGAATCCGTCTGCACCTACAACGCTGCCTGCATGCAGTATGCACCGGTTGCCGACCTTACAGCCGTAATAGACCGTAACTTGCGGATAGATTATGCAATCTGAACCTACCGAAGCACCTTCGCCTATGGTTACATGAGGATAGATCCTGGTATTGTCGCCTATTACAGCACCTTCTTCGATAACAGCAAATGGACCGATATAGACGTTGTTGCCGATACTGGCTTTCTCTGATACTGATGCCAATGAGCTGATTCCGGTCCTGGCCGGTTTCATTGATGCATAGAGCGACATGAGTCTGGCCAGGCTCTCATATGCATTGTCAACTCTGACAAGTGTGGCGCTTACCGGCTGTTCAGGCTTGAAATCCCTGTTGACCAGAACGACGCTTGATTGGGTTGAATAAAGATAATGGGTGTATTTTACGTTCGAAAGAAAAGAGAGTGCACCCGGAACTCCCTCTTCTATCTTGGCGAAAGTATGGACTGTAGCATCTGCGTTCCCGTCAACGGTGCCGCCAAGAAATTCGGCTATCTGTTTAGCTGTAAATTCCATTTGATCTTATGTAAGTCTGCAAATATAAGATTTTTTATTTAATAAATAGCGCCATTTCTTCCTGCACCTCTTTGGCTTTCATACGGGCCACTTGTGCAAACTGCTCTGTATTGTCTGCGTAAATGATTGCACGGCTACTGTTTACAATAAGGCCGCATTTGCTGTTCATGCCGTATTTGCATACATCTGTCAACGAACCGCCTTGTGCTCCTATACCCGGAACAAGCAGGAAACTGTCGGGGACGGTCTTGCGGATATCGGTAAGCATCTCTGCCCTGGTGGCACCAGCAACGTACATCATGTTGTCGGCATTGCCGCCCCACTCAAGTGACTTGCGCAGAACGTTCTGATACAGTGGAGTGCCATCGGGATCATTGATGTACTGGAAATCATCGGCACCCTTGTTGCTGGTAAGGGCAAGGAGTATCACCCAGCGACCTTCATGTCCCAGGAACGGGGTTACGCTGTCCTGTCCCATATACGGTGCAACAGTTACTGAATCAACTTTCATCTCTTCAAAGAAACTCTCGGCATACATCTTCGAGGTGTTTCCGATGTCGCCGCGTTTGGCGTCGGCAATGATGAACTGGTCCGGATAGTTGGTGCGGATGTAGTCAATGGTCTTGTAGAGGGACTGCATTCCCTTCAGACCGGTGCTCTCATAGAATGCCAGATTGGGCTTGTATGCTATGCAGTAGTCTGCTGTCGCGTCTATGATGGCTTTGTTGAAAGCAAATATGGGATCCTCGTCAGACAACAGATGCTGAGGGATCTTTTTGATGTCAGTGTCAAGACCTACGCACAGAAACGACTTCTTGCGCATTATGTTCTGGAACAACTCTTCTCTTGTCATATCTGTTAATTGTTAGAAATTCCCTTACATTTCGGCTTCTTTCATCCGCTCTGCGTTTTCGGCTATTGTCAGTTGGTCTATGCACTCCTGGATCTCACCGTTCATGAATGCGGGTAGATTGTAAATGGTGTAGTTTATCCGATGGTCGGTTATTCGGCCTTGCGGATAATTGTAAGTGCGTATCTTGGCGGATCGGTCACCTGTGGATACCATAGTCTTGCGGCGGGCAGCTATGTCATCCATGTATTTCTGATGCTCGCGGTCATAAATCATTGTGCGGAGACGTGACAGGGCACGTTCCTTGTTTTTGGGCTGGTCACGGGTCTCGGTGCATTCTATGAGAATCTCCTCTATCACTCCGGTGTTGGGATTTTTCCAATTGTAACGGAGCCTTACGCCAGACTCGACCTTGTTCACGTTCTGGCCGCCGGCGCCTCCGCTGCGGAATGTATCCCATTTGATCTCACCCTCATTGATCTCCACTTCAAAGGCATCGGCCTCCGGAAGGACAGCTACGGTGGCAGCCGATGTGTGTATACGGCCCTGGGTCTCGGTTACAGGAACGCGCTGTACACGATGTACACCGGATTCATATTTTAGGGTTCCGTAGACCTTCTGTCCGGTAACCGTGAATATAATCTCCTTGAATCCGCCCGACGCACCTTCTGAACATGAAGATACGGCATACTTCCAGCCTTTGGTCTCAAAGTATTTGCAATACATGCGGAAGAGGTCTCCTGCAAATATGGCTGCCTCATCACCTCCTGTTCCGCCGCGAATCTCCATTATGACATCCTTGTCATCCTGAGGGTCTGCAGGTATGAGCATCTGTTTTATCTCATCTTCCAGCAGTGGCAGCCGTTCATTTGCCGCATCAAGTTCCTCGCGTGCCATCTGGCGCATCTCAGGGTCACTCTCGGTTGCCATCAGTTCCCGGGCCCCGGATATGTTATCCTGAAGCCTTATGTATTCCTTGCGTGCGGCAACTACAGGCTCAAGGTCCCGGTATTCACGGTTCAGTTTGACGAACCGTTTCATATCGGCTATTACCGAAGGGTCGGTTATGAGCAGGCTGACCTCCTGGAATCTCGCCTCCAGACCGTCAAGTTTGTCGAGCAGACTCTCTGTTGAAGCCATTATTTTCTTGTTACATTATTTACGAATGCAACCGGACCACCTTCAAAGAAGTTGATGATGTTGCGTGATACGAATTCCGCCATCTCGTTACGTACATCATAGGTCTGAGTGCCTATGTGAGGGGTGATGACCGCATTCTCACAAGCCAGGATTTCCGGACTGACCTTGTCTCCGAACTCGAATACGTCAAGTCCGGCACCCCAGATCCGCCTGTTCTTGAGAGCCTCGGCCAATGCAAGCTCATCGACTATCGGACCGCGGGCGGTATTGACAAGTATGGCGGTCGGTTTCATGAGTTCAATCTGTTCCTTGCCAATCAGGTGCCAGGTCTCCTTTGAGTAAGGAACGTTGACCGATATGAAATCTGAAGTGCGGAGCAGTTCGTCAAACTCAACGTATGTGGCATCATACTCCTTTTCGGTTTCAGGACTTACACGATGACGGTTGTAATAGATCACTTTCATGCAACTGGCTTTGGCACGTCTGGCAAGAGCCTGTCCGATCCGCCCCATGCCCAATATTCCGAGAGTCTTGCCGCCAAGGGAGTAACCAAGGTTGGCCAGAAGTGTCCACTCCAAAGCTCCGGGTATGCGCAAACGACGGTCAACGTCGGTTATCCGGCGTGCTGTGGCCAGCATAAGCCCGAATGCCAGGTCGGCGGTAGGTTCTGTTACCGGTCCGGGAGTATTGGTTACGGCAATTCCAAGTTCTGTAGCCGTAGGGATATCTATGTTGTCAAATCCGACTGCATAGTTGCTAACCAGTTCCAGACGGGGCAGGCCGCGTTCCATGAGCTTGCGGTCGACGGGGAAGTTGAACATTGACTGTAGGACGTCATATTCAGGGAGCATATCGTATACTTCATCGTATGTGAAAGACTCTCGTCCTTCAGAAGGAAATGTAACATCGTACTTTCTGATCAGTTCCGCATACCCTGTGCGGAACATGTTGTATGTCACTAGAACACGTTTTTTCATGTCGCTTTATTTTGAGTGCAAAGATAAGCATTACGTAATGTGTATATCTCATAGCAAAGCTTAAATATACTCAAAAAAAGTCCCCAAAGGGTTTTTTATAAAAACCATTTGCTACTTTTGTAAATCAGCATTGAAAACTTATGAAAAAATTACTGCCAATTGTTGCCGCATTGATTTGTGGATTCATTTCCTGTGCTACAGACAATAAGGATGCGGGAAAGTTAGTGATCAACGAAAGGGGTTATTTCGAGACCCGTGGTGTAAATGTGTTGGTTTACTCCAACAACTATCAGGGAGTATTCTGTGACGAAAAGACTGCAGGCGTGGAAATCGTGCAGCGCGGAGTACGTATCGCGACAGGCGGCGCAGTACGTCTGATGAACACTCCGGAGCAGTGGGATATCTATGCAAGTCTCACGGAACGCACCATCGATACCTTGGGCGGCGTGATAAGCTGCAGGTTCAACTACCCTGACTACAATTTCCGTTACGGGATAACCGTAAAGCAGGAGGGCAAGGGACTCCGGATGTCGGTTGAACTGGATGATCCGCTTCCTGCCGAGCTGGCAGGTAAGGCAGGACTCAATATGGAGTTCTTCCCGGCAACCTATTACGGAAAGACCTATCTTGTTGACGGGCAGTCCGAGATATTCCCGCGGTATCCGTCAAGTGACACCGAGATGCGGCCCAAATCAGAGAAGATCAATCAGTTCTGGGGACTTTCCACATTCGATGACCGCGGACGCGACGAATTCATCGTACCCAAACCGATCTCCAAAGGACACACCATTGTAATGGCTCCAGAGGATGAGTCATTGCGTGTACTCTTCCAGTCTGATACTGAGTTGAACCTGTTTGACGGACGCAATCTGTCACAGAACGGAACCTTCGTGGTACGTTCCATGCTTCCTTCCGGTAAGAAAGGTACCGTGCTTGAGTGGTACGTGGAGCCTACGCCCGATGCCGGCTGGATACGTGAGCCTAACATAGGATTCTCTCAGATAGGTTATACTCCCGCCCAGAAAAAGATGGCTGTGATAGAACTGGACCGCAATGACAAGGTGCTGTCCAAAGCCAAGGTGTTCCGTGTGAATGCCGACGGCAGCCATACCCTTGTCCTGGAGCCGGCAGTAAAGGAGTGGGGGGTATTCTATAACCGCTACAATTATGCCCAGTGCGATTTCAGCGCAGTAACCGATCCGGGTACTTATTATATAGAATACGGTGGTTTCAAGACAAATCCGTTCCCTATCAACAAGAACGTGTACGATGGCAAGTGGCATAATACGATGGATGTATGGCTTCCGGTTCAGATGGACCACATGCTTGTGAACGAGGCTTACCGTGTATGGCATGGCCGCTCACACATGGATGATGCTGTTCAGGCTCCAACCAACTATCAGCAGCATGACGGTTACCGTATGGGCAACAGCACCAACACCAAGTACAAGCCTTACGAGCATATTCCGGGTCTGGCAGTCGGTGCATGGTATGACGCGGGTGACTTTGATATCCAGTCCGGTACCGTAATCGGTATGACCAATCAGCTGGCCGAGGTCTGGGATGTGTTGCGTCCTGAGCGTGACGAGACATTCATAGACCAGAAGACCCAGTTTGTCGACATACATCGTCCTGACGGTCTGCCCGATATGATCCAGCAGGTGGAGCATGGCGCCCTTAACCTTTGCGCCCAGATAGAGAACATCGGCTTTATAGCAGGCGGTATTGTACAGGGTAATATGCATCAGTATCATCATCTGGGCGATGCAGTAACCATTACCGACGGTTACATATATGATCCCAGCCTTAAGCCCTATGAGGTACGCGGCAACCGTTCAGGTACGCTTGATGACCGTTTCGTATTTACCAACAACGCAGGCAATCCTATGAGTAACGTGAACGTTTGCGCTGCTTTGGCACATGCGGCTCGTGTTCTTGCCCCGTATATACCGGAAACAGCAGAGCGCTGCAAGAAGAATGCTCTGAAGCTTTGGAAGGAAATGGATGACTATCAGGCCAGAATGGCCAACCTGCCTCAGCAGCAACAGGGTAACGGACAGCGTGGCAACCGCGGTCTCGGCGGTGACCGCTCAAGTGCTGCCATCCAGTTGTGGCTCCTGACAGGCGAGCAGAAGTACAAGGACATGTTCCTGCCTGGCGTTATGCGTCAGATTGAGGCAGCCCGTACTGCACCGCAGGGGGCCGAGGATAACCGCACCGGTGGCGGAAGCGCCATGCGTGCCCCGCGTGTAAACATCACCACAGCTCTCTCGCTTCTGCCTTACATGGACGATGATTTCAAGGCTCAACTCCGTGAGGTCATTCCGGTATTCGTTGAGGATGCCAAGCGTACTGCGGAGTCAACTCCTTACGGCGTTCCCGTGGCAGGAGGATCTTGGGGTGGCAGCGAGCGGGTTATCAGTTGGGCCCAGAACAACTATATGGTATGGCGTTATTATCCTGATTTGATTGATCCTGAGCTGGTTCTTTCAGGACTTAATTTCATATACGGCAATCATCCCTATTCGAATGTATCGTTCGTGACAGCTGTCGGTGTCAATACCAAAAAAGTGGCTTACGGCAACAACCGTGCGGACTATACCTTCATTCCTGGCGGAATAGCTCCCGGTCTGGTATTGCTGCAGCCCGATCTCCTGGAACACAAGGATGACTATCCGTTCCTGTGGGGCGAGAATGAGTGCTGCACCAGGACTGTTCCTTCGTACGTGACATTGTCTATAGGTGCCGAGGAGATAGCTGCCGCAATTAACAAATGATGTATTAACGTACTTATAGTGACGTGTCGATAACAATAAAAGGCTTAAGCCATTATTACCCAAACGGTAAGAGAGCTCTTACCGATATAAACCTGGAGATACCTTCCGGAATGTTCGGACTTTTAGGGCCTAACGGCGCCGGCAAGTCCACCCTTATGCGAATACTTGTAACCCTGATGGAACCTACAGAAGGGCAGATAGATGTGTGCGGTTATGATATACGTACACAGCGCAAGGAAGTAAGGCGCATTTTGGGTTATCTGCCGCAGGATTTCAGGTTTTTCGCCAAGTATAAGGTCCGTGAATTCCTGGAGTACGCAGCGGCGCTGACAGGTATGACCAACTCAGCGGAGCGCGGCAAGGCTGTTGACGCCATGCTGGAGCAGGTGGGCCTGTACGAAGCGCGTGACCGTTATGCGCAGAATCTTTCGGGTGGTATGAAACGCCGTCTCGGTATTGCCCAGGCTCTGATTCATAAGCCTTTGGTCCTGGTGGTTGACGAACCTACCACCGGACTTGACCCCGAGGAACGCATCAGGTTCCGTAACCTGCTTAGTGAGGCCAGTTCAAAGGACACCACAATTATACTTTCAACCCATATTGTCGGCGACATATCAAGTTCATGTACTGAAATGGCTATGCTCAACCAGGGCCAGGTCATGTTCAGGGGATCGCCTGCAGGAATGCTCAGGGAGACCGAAGGCAAGGTCTGGCGTATGCAGGTTACCAATGAGCAGTACGCTGAGATAAATCAGAAATACGCAGTGATATCCACTATACCACACGGTCTGGGATGGGATTTGCAGGTTGTGGCAAAGGAGTGTCCCGGATATGGAGCCGTGAGTTATCCTCCAAACCTGGAGCATGCATACGTTTATTTTACTGAGATTAAGGATAAGTAGTGATGATGCTTGGATTGTATAACATACGCATAGTATCCAAATACGAGACAAAACTGCTTGTCCGTGGCTGGTTCTTCAAGATATTTGCATTTCTGGCGCTGTCTGCCTCAGTGATTATAGGATCCATCTATATACTGTCACCCAACCAGCAGCCACAGATGGTCAACAGGTCAGTCATTCCCTATCTGTTCATGCTGGTCATGAACCTGGGGCAGGCTGTAGTGTCGGTATTCCTGGCATCGGAGTACCTTAAGCGCGACAAGCAGCTGGACACGTCGGAGGTGTTCTACACCCGGCCGCTCAGCAACGCCGAGTATCTGATAGGCAAGATGTGGGCTACGCTCAAGGTGTTCTTCATTCTTGATGTGCTGGTGGCTCTGATAGCATTGGTCATGAGCCTTATCAAATACGGCTTTGCCCTGGATTATCTGAGCTATATATGGTATTTCCTGCTGCTGTGCGTTCCCACGCTGGTGTTCATAGTGGGTCTGTCAACCACCCTTATGCTGATACTGAACAACCAGGCTATCACCATGGTGATACTGCTGGCTTACATAGGCGTGACTCTATTTTATATTGACAGCCTTTATTATTACCTGTTTGACTATATCGGGTTCAATCTGCCTATGCTCAAGTCGGTGGTTACCGGTTTCAGCGGATTGCCCAGGCTGATAAACCACAGGATGTGCTATCTGCTGCTTGGCATAGGGCTTATCCTTACGGACGTGTCGCTGTTCCATCGTCTTGCCAACTCCAGATACAGCCTGCTTCCGTGGCGTATTGCCGCGGCGCTGTTCATAGCCGCTGGCCTTTTTGCCGGTTACAGGCACGTGCATCTATATAAGGTGGACGAGAGATACAGGGCCGATATGGTGAAACTGGACAACGATTATGTCCATATTGGCGGTGCCGTGGCCCAGTCCTGCGAACTTACCGTTACACAGACGGCCGATTCACTCAGCGTGAGAGCCGATATGACGGTAAGCCCCAGGGAGAGCTCCGCTAAACTGGTATTCACGCTCAATCCGGGATTCCGGGTTAACGGCATAAGTGTCCCTGGCCACCGTATTGAATATGAGCGTCTGAAGCACCTTGTAGTGCTGTCATTTGACCGGACGTTGCCCGAAGACCAGCCTGTCAACATAATAATGGATTACAGCGGTAAGGCCGATGACCGTATCTGCTATCTGGATATTACGTCCGAAAAGATGCTTGCGAACGTCAAGGTCCTCTCCATGCTCAATGTGGGCAAGCGTTATCTTTTTCAGGACAAGGACTATACGATGCTTACCCCCGAGAGCTACTGGTATCCGCGTCCCGGTGTTGCGTACAGTGACCAGAGTCCAGAGTGGCAGATGTCATATTTCACGGATTTTGTTGTCAACGTAACTCCCAATCCGGGACTTACACCCATATCACAGGGCTTGTGCACCGCAAATGATGACTCAACCATGTTCACTTTCAGGCCGGAGTCATCACTTCCGTCGGTATCACTTATGATTGGCGACTACTCTCCCAAGTCTATAACCGTTGACTCAACCGAATATACGGTGTGGAAACTGGGCCGTTGGGACGATCAGTTTGAGGTATTTGACTCAATTCGTGATACAGTCCCGTATATAATCAGGACCAGACGCAGGAATATGGAGTATCAGGCCGATATGGCCTATCCGTTCAAACGCTTCCAGATAGTGGAGGTTCCGGCGCAGTTCGCGTCATACAAGCGTGTATGGACATCGGCATACGAACAGCTGCAGCCCGAGATGGCGCTGGTTCACGAGAGGGGCTTTGACATGAACGTATTCCAGTTCCGCAATATGAAACGGATGTGGAGCGGCAGCAGGAACCGCCGCAATAACAACATGACCGAAAAGGAGATACTTGTGAATATCCTGAACAATTCAGTCTCTTTCATGATGCAGTCAGGAAATATGAGCGGCAGCAACAGGAACGGTCAGTGGACTATGACCCAGGTGGACAATCCATACTTTTACCGTCCTCTGTTCTATAATTTCAGGTACAATGTCTATTCATCTGACTGGCCTATGGCAAACAGGATGGTGGAGACCATGACTGCCACAAGCCAGAATAACGGAAATGCATGGATGAGGCGGATGAACGGCCTGTCCGAGGATGAGAAGGCACTTATCCTGATGGGAAAATACAGTTTTGACCGTATCATGTCAGATCCGGAATGGGAGGACCTGGCCGACAATGCCCTGGCTTTGAAGACAAAGGACTTCTTTGCTCCCGTATCGGTGGCAGTGGGATATGAGTCATTGATAGACTCCATATCGGCCAAGACAAGGGAGAAAGAGTTTGCCAACGTATCATTCGATTCAATCCTTGACTGGATACAGAGTTATTCGGGAATAAGCCTGCAGGACAAGATAGAGGCCTGGAGTGAACAGGCGCAGCTGGCCTGCTACAAGGTGGGTACTCCGCAGGTTACTACGGTCACCACCGATACGGCCGACATTTACCAGGCCGAGGTTGCGTTTGAGAACATATCGGACAATCCCGGTTATGTGAATGTTGAATTCATATTCAATGAGATTGAGAATGCAGGTGATGAGGATAAGCCCAAGAGCATGGTGGTAAGCGTAGGTGCACATGAGACTCGTAGGATTGTTACGCATTGGTTCAATATCCCCAGCAGCATAAGGGTCAACACAATGCTTTCATCGAACCTTCCCCATGATGTCAATCTGAATAATTCGGACTGGAGTACATACGAAGATACTGACCTGGAGCCAGAGGGAGTATATACATTGAACAGCGGTGTAGACAATACGCTTCCAGGGGAGATTATCGTGGATAATGAGGATGCGGGATTGTTCACACTCTCAAGACCGCTCAGAACAGGTTATCTGTACAAATGGATAGACAAGGCGAAGGAGAACAACAACGAATTCATATATGAGGGATTCTCAGATTGGCGCACTTACAGCCAATGGACCCTTGTGACAGACCAGAACCTTTACGGTGATTACATACGTTCAGGTTATATAATTTCTCCGGGTGACGGTTCTCAGTATGCCCGCTGGAGCATACCATTGTCAGTTGCAGGTGTTTACGATGTCTATTTTTACGTATCACCAACCTTGTACAGCAACAATAACCGTAACCGCAGATGGAACAACAATAACAACAATAATAACAATAATAACAACGGCCGGAGAGTTACCAGTGACTACAACTTTGAGATTGAGCAGTTCAATATGAAGGACCACGTTTCAATGAACATGTGGCGTGCCGATGAAGGCTGGAATCTGCTTGGTTCGTTCAGATTTGAGGCTGACACCGTCAGGGTGACTCTGAACAACCGGTCCAGCATAAGGGTGATAATAGCCGATGCTGTCAGGATGGTTAAAAGGGAAAGATAAAAACAACAACAGAATATGATAAAAAAACAATCTTTGATTACTGCAATTGCTGTGTTTGGATTGGCCACGGCCTTCGGAACCGGAGCCAAGGCACAGATTGTACTTACCATGGAGCAGGCTCTGGAGTATAGTGCCGAGCATAATCCGGATCTTAAAAACTCCCGCATGAGCATGGAGCGTTACGAGCAGAACCTGATTGCCCAGAGGGCATCACTCAAGTCAAGGTTCTCACTTAACCTGCAGCCACTATCATACTCCCAGTCGCGTCAGTTTGACAGCCGTTACTCGGACTGGTATACTAACCGTTCATTCTCATCTTCAGGCACATTCAGCATTTCACAGCCAATTATATGGACTGATGCCACGCTGTCACTGAACAACAGCCTGTCATGGCAGAACAACGAATCTACCGTAGGCGGTAAAACCAACACCAACCGCGCTTTCAGCAACAGTCTTTATCTGAGTCTGAACCAGCCCCTGTTTACTTATAACAGGACCAGGATGAACATGCGTCAGATAGAGATGGACTATGAGAATGCCCGCATAAACTACGCACTGCAGAGACTTAACGTGGAGCGTAACATAACAAGCCAGTTCTACAGCCTGTTCATGTCACAGCAGAACCTTGCCATCAGCGAATCGGAACTTGAGAACGCCGAGAGGAACTTCAACATAATAAAGGACAAGGTTGAGGCCGACCTGACTACAAAGGATGAATACTATCAGGCAGAGCTTAACCTCGCCCAGTCACGTTCCAGCCTGGAGAACCAGAGGGTGAGTCTGGAGAACGCCAAGGATAATTTCAAGCAGGTTCTGGGAATACCCCTGGAGGAGGATATAATTGTGGTGTGCGACATTGAGGCCGAACCGGTATATGTGGATTTTGACAAGGCACTTGAGAGTGCAATGACAACAAGACTTGAGTTGAGACAGCGTCAGATTTCAAGGGAACAGCAGGAGATGTCTATGATTCAGGTCAAGGACAATGACAGTTTCAACGGCAGCATATCGCTTTCGCTCGGTATCATGGGCGATAATCCGGAATTTAACCATGTGTATGACAATCCTACCAACAATCCCCGCGTGTCTGTTTCATTCAGCGTTCCGCTCTATGACTGGGGTGCACGCAAGGCACGCATCAAGGCCGCGGAGATAGGAAGGCAGATCTTTGAGCTGAGCGCCGAGGAGGAACTCAAGAGCATTGAGATGAACGTACGCAGTACCTGCCGCAGTCTGGATAATCTGGTAGGACAGATCTCGATAGCCGAGCAGAGCCAGCGTAACGCCCAGCTTACATACGACCTCAACGAGGAGCGTTACCGCAACGGTGAGCTGACCGGACTGCAGATGAACCAGTTCCAGAATCAGCTGTCAAACAGCAAGATGTCATACACACAGGCCATCATAAACTATAAGGTCCAGCTTCTTAATATCAAGGTCCTGACCCTATTTGACTTTGAGAAGAATGAGCCGGTTGTACCTATTACGTATGAGCAGAGCACTGAAAAGAATAAGAAGAAATAATAAAAAAACAACAGATATGAAATCAGGAATCATCGTACTTTCGCTAACAGCGCTTTCTGTCCTTCTGATGACAGGGTGCAGACAAGAGAACACTATGAATCGTAATGAGATACCCACACCGGTATCCGTCTCTGACATTTCCTATGGCTCTGTGAGCAGGATATTCACCACAAACAATACCGCCATATCAAATGCTGAGGCCGAGCTGTCGACAGAGATGGCCGGAAAGTATCATCTTCAGAAGAATCCGGCTACCGGCAAGCCTTATAAACTGGGTGACAGGGTTAAGAAAGGAGCTCTCATTGTCCGTATTGAGGACAAATCTTATGAGAACGGTATCTCAATCGAGTCCAAGCGTCTTAACCTGGAGCTTGCCGAGCAGGAACAGGCCAAGACAAAGTCACTCTACGAGAAGGGCGGTGCCACATTGACTGAGGTAAAGAACTCCGATATCAAGATCATGAACTCCCGTCTGGACTATGAGAACGCCCAGATGAATCTGGAGAAGATGAACATAAGGGCTCCGTTCGACGGTGTGATAGTCAATCTTCCGCATTTCTCGTCCGAGGCCAAGGTAAACAGCGGTACATCTGTGGTCACCATTATGGATTACAGTTCGATGCTGCTTGAGATAAATCTGCCTGAGAGTGCGATCAATGAGGTAAAGGTAGGACAGAAGGCTTACATTACCCATTATACTTTGCCCAAGGACACCATTATCGGCGAAATTACAGAACTTTCTCCGGCCATCAGTTCCGAGACCCGTACATTCAAGGGCAAACTTGTGATTGACAACAAGGATTTGCTTATCAGGCCGGGTATGTTCGTAAAGGCCGATATCGTAACGGAGAGCCACAGCTCGACAATAGTTATACCTAAGAATATTGTCCGCAACGAGCGCAACAGACGTATCGTGTTCGTGGTAGACCAGGGCATAGCCAGGGCAAAGCAGATCAGATTGGGGCTTGAGGAGAAGAACAGCGTTGAGGTACTGAGCGGTCTGGATAAGGACGATCAGCTGATCATACGAGGTTTTGAGACCCTGAGAGACGGTTCAAAGGTTAAGATTCAGAGATAAACTACACTTTAAGGGATGAAAAGACTGGTAAGTTGGGCGGTCAGGAATCCGGTCACTGTCACCATGGCGGTGCTGGCCATACTGCTGCTCGGAAAGATATCATATGACAGGTTGAGCGTGGAGCTGTTACCAAGCATGAACAGCCCCCGCCTGTTTGTTGAGATAGACGCCGGTGAGCGTCCGCCCGAAGAGATAGAGAAACAGTTCGTGCGCAGCATGGAGTCTCAGATTGCCCGTCAGAGCGACGTGCGCAATGTCTCATCGGTTGTAAAGGTTGGTACCGCCAGGATAACGGTTGAGTACGCATGGAGAAAGAACATGGATGAGGCGTTCCTGGACCTGGAGAAGGCCATGAGCAGTTTCTCTCAGGACAGTCGTGTGACAGACCTCAGGATATCACAGAAGGACCCCACCACTGCACCTATAATGATAATAGGATTCTCCAATCCGGATATAGCCGATATGGCCGAACTCCGTAAGGTGGCCGACTCCTATGTGTGCAACGAGCTGATGAGGGTTGAGGGTGTGGCCGATGTGTCATTGGCCGGTGACGAGTTTACCAATCTGGTGATCGAGGCCGATCCGTACAAGCTGAAGGCTTTTGGCATCACAGTTGACAACATATCGTCACGTATCCAGGAGAGCAACCAGAGAGTATCGGGCGGAAGGATCTCGGAGCAGGGATTCCAGTATCTGGTAACCGGATCCAACACTCTGACAGATGAGGTCGCGTTCGGCAATATCATAGTGGGATACAAGAACACTGAGGCCCAGCAGGGCCAGGTGGGCGAATTTGCATCGGCCAGCATGGCTCCCATTTACCTGCGCGATGTGGCTACCATCCACTTTGAGAACCGCGCCCCTGAGAATATCGTAAGGGTTAACGGCAACCGCAGCATAGGCATCTCCGTATTCAAGGAGATGGATTTCAACACGGTCAAGGCTGTTGAAGGCATAAAGACCAGCATGAGCAAGATACGTAAGTCTCTGCCGGGTTATGAATTCATAGTAATCAGTGACCAGGCCACATTCATCAACAACTCCATAGGAGAGGTCAAGAACAGTGCACTTCTGGGTATACTCCTGGCGGTAATTGTTTTGTTTGTATTCCTGCGCAGGGTAGGAACAACCCTTATAGTGGCCATTTCAATACCGGTTTCCATAATAGCTACCTTCAACCTGATGTTCTTCAGCGGGCTGACCATAAACATACTGACGTTGGGAGGACTGGCATTGGGTGCGGGTATGCTTGTGGATAATGCCATAGTGGTCATAGAGAGCATATTCAGGAATCAGGAACGTGGGCTTTCGGTGCGTGACGCATCCATTACCGGAACCTCCGAAGTGGCCGGTGCCGTATCGGCCTCAACCCTTACCACAATCGTGGTGTTCCTGCCTATTGTCTATCTGCATGGAGCTACAGGAGAGCTGTTCAAGGATGAGGCATGGACGGTAACATTCTCACTGCTTTCATCTCTGTTTGTGGCCATCCTGGTGATACCTACATTGTACGATAAGATATTCGGACGTAAGAAGGCTGTTCCTCTTAAGAACTTCAGTTCTGTAAACATCAAGGGTTACAGTTCTTTCCTGAAGAAGCTTGTCCAAAAACGCTGGTGGGTGATAACGGCATCCGTGATACTGGTGGCCGGGACAATATTCCTGCTGCCGTATGTTGGAACCGAATTCATGCCAAAGACTGAGGACAATACCATAAACGTTAAGGTCCGCATGGCCGAGGGTACCAGTCTTGAACGTACCTCATCTACATTGGAGAGTATCGAGAATCTGGTATTTGACCTGTCTCAGGACAGTGCTTGCATAATCTATACGCATGTGGGTCCCGGTGCTTCATCACAGAATCTGGATTTTGAGGGTGAGAATACCGCCTCAATGAAGATACAGCTTTCAAAAGCATCGGCTGTTACACCGGACCAGCTTGCCGCTATACTGTCGTCATATATAGAAGGCGTAGAGGGTATGGAACTGACATTCGCTCAGGATGACAACTCCCTTAGTTCCATGATGGGTTCCGAGGACGCTCCGCTGGTAGTGGAGATAAAGGGTGAGGACCTGGATTTGCTCTCGGTGCTTACCAATCAGGTTAAGGCAGCAGTTGATTCTATCGACTGTCTTTATAATGTAGAGAGTTCACTGGCCGGCGGTGCACCGGAGATCATCATTACTGTTGACCGCGCCCTGGCTGGTATGAACAATATAAACGTATCCACAATAATCACTCAGATACAGCAGCATCTTGACGGCCGTTCCGCCGGACAGATGGATTACAAGGGTGATATGAGGGATATCAATATCAAGGTTCCGGGAGTATCGCTGGCTGACCTTAACAGCATGGTCATCTCATCGGGCCAGAAGGACTACCGCCTTGCCGAATTGGCCAGGATAAGTGAGAGTACTGCCCCCAAGGAGATATACCGACTCAATCAGAACCGTGTGACCCGCGTCACTGCCGATATTGATGAGTCCGTATCCCTTGACAAGGCTGCACAGCGTACTCGCGAGGCTGTGTCTGGAATAGAACTGCCGCAGAACTACTCCATAACCGTGACAGGTGAGGAGGAGCGCCGTGCAGAATCAATGAACAGCCTTATGCTGGCTCTGGTGTTGTCCATAGTACTTGTGTACATGGTAATGGCATCCCAGTTCGAATCACTTCTGCATCCGTTTACCATCCTGCTGACCATTCCATTGGCTTTGGTTGGTGCAGTGCTGATGTTCCTGGCAACAGGTATTACGGTCAATATCATGGGTATCATAGGTATGGTGATGCTGGCCGGTATAGCGGTTAACAACTCCATCATTCTGGTGGACCGCATAGGACAGCTCAAGGATAGTGGCCTTAGCCTGACCGATGCAATAGCAGAGGCAGGACAACAGCGTATCCGACCCATTCTGATGACCAGTCTTACCACTATCCTGGCACTTGTGCCTATGGCATTGGGATTGGGCGACGGAGCGTCCCTGAGTTCTCCCATGGCCATTGCCGTGATAGGCGGTCTGTTCACCTCGACTCTGCTGAGTCTTGTGGTGATACCTTGTGTGTATTATGTATTTGAGAGCGCCAAAATAAGGATTACCGGAAGATGAACGTTTTAAAAAGCCAGACGAACAGAGGGAGTTTACTCACTCAGTCGTGGCGGGAAAAGGTCGTATGAAATACAAGTCATTTATAGACAGAAGGGTAACTATCTGCATGCTTCTGGTAGCGATGACGCTGCTGGGCTATTTCTCGTACAAGCAGTTGCCGGTTGAACTGCTGCCCAATACCGAGTTGCCCCAGCTCTATATTTCAGCATCATCGCGCAGCGACCTGAGTCCGGCATACATGGAGCAGCAGGTCATTATCCCGCTTGAGGGTGCCGTCAGTGCCGTTGGCGGTGTCGAGAATATGGAATCGACAGTATCTGGCAGGCAGGGCTCCATCAGGGTTGATTTTAAGAGAGGTACCAATCTTAAGATGACCACAGTAAAACTTCAGGAGAAGATCGCATCCATAAGGTCCGATTTTCCGTCCGATGTTTCGGTTAATGTCCAACAGGCCAATGTCAACGGCATAAGCAACCAGTTTATGTCAATTCAGGTGCGTGGGGCTGGAGGAGTGGACCGTTTGAGGGCCATTGTCGATAAGGATGTTGTACCCCGTCTGGAAAGCATAGACGGCATTGCAGGCGTGACGGTTTACGGAGGTAGGGTAAAATCCATTGAGATTCGCTCCAATCCTGAGGCCATGAGTGCATTGCACATATCCAACTCGCAGATAAGCCAGGCGCTAAGCCAGTATAACCAGGAACGTACATTCCTGGGGTATATCAGTGAGCCGGACAAGAAATACTATGTCCAGCTGGATGCCAACTATGACGACGTGTCGCAGGTTGAGAATCTGGTGGTGGCACAGGGCCCTGTATACCTAAAGAATGTAGCCACGGTATTCTTTGACTATAAGGAGGAGACTACCATAAGCAGAGTGAACGGAATGGATGCCATCTCCGTATCCCTGGTCAACGGAGCAGGTGAGAATCTGATGGACCTGTCCAAGAGGACGCTTAAGCGTATTGACGAGGTTAACCGTGAGGTGGCCGGTCAGGACCTTCAGCTTGTGGTTCAGTCCAACTCTGCCGACCAGATAAGCAACAATATATCCCAGATAGTAAAACTTGCTTTGATTGGCGGATTACTGGCAATTCTGGTTCTGTGGTTCTTCCTGCGCAACCTGAGCCTGGTGTTTTTCATAGCATTGTCAATTCCGGTTTCGGTATTGTCGGCATTCAACATATTCTATGCAGCCGGCATATCCATCAATACACTTACTCTGTTGGGTATCGCATTGGCCATAGGTATGTTGTTGGACAGCAGTATAGTGGTGCTGGAGAACATATACCGTCTGGCCTCCATGGGAATGCCGCCGCGACTGGCGGCATTGCAGGGAGTCAAGGAGGTACGTAAAGCCCTCATAGCGTCCACGCTGACTACAATAACGGTTTTCCTGCCGTTTGTGTTCTCCGATGAACCGATGATTAAACTGCTGGGTCGGAATATAGGCTTTTCAATTATCTCTACGCTGATATTCTCACTTCTGGTGGCTGTTACTTTCATTCCAATGGCAACAGCTGCCATGATGGAGCGCGGGGGTGGCGGAAACAGTGTCTTCTTCAAGAAGATGTCCATACACGACCGCCCGCTTCAGATGTATTCCACACTACTCAAGACATGTTTGCGTAAGCCAGGTCCTACAGTGGGTACAGCAGTGGCTATCCTGGTTATAGCATTCATATTCGCCCTGTCCCGCAATACCGGCCAGAACCGACAGGTGGACAGTGACCGGATCAATGTAAGCATTACCATGCCCAGCGGAAGCACTCTGGATGACACAGACCAGGCGACTGCCATGCTTGAGGCACGTCTGGACAGCTTCCCTCAAAAGAAGGATGTAATGAGCCGTATCCAGGAGGAGCAGGCCTCTATCACAGTTACTCTAAAGGAGGGCTACAACAAGAAGGGTGGTATGACCATTAACCAACTTGTTGAAGAGATGAGTGATGTGCTTGCCCTTGAGAATGAGATTGACGTCAGGGTTACTCCAGGTTATGCCAGAGGTAATCAGAATGCATCAGGACTCAGTTCCATTACAAGGTTCATGAGCGTGCTTGGCGTGGGCGACAACACGGAGAGAATAGTGGTCAAAGGTTCCGATACCGAGACAATGCGTATCGTCTCGAATAACCTGAGATACTATCTGGAACAGTTGGAGTTTGTCCGTAATGTCAGAGTAGACAATCCCGGTGGCCGTCGTGAGGTCCAGCTTACGTTCGATCCTGTGGCAATGGCATCGTACAATATCACCAATCAGGCTGTCACATCTGCATTGGGTTCACTAAACCGTTCCACCAGTACCGGAGCCAGCTTCAAGGTTGGTACCGACGAATATGACATAGTCATAATGGATGACCTCACCGAAGAAGAGGAGGAGGCCGGACGTTGGGAGAAGACCATGGATGACCTTCGTCGTGTCATAGTCACTGATGCAAATGGCGGCACCCATGAGTTGCAGCAGATTGCCAACATCCGTCTTAGCCGCGGACCGTCGGAGGTGCGTCGTGTCAACCGTGACCGCAGGGTAAATGTTACCTATTCAATATCCCAGAGCGAAGAACTTCCCAAGGATGTTCTGGACGGCTATCACGACCAGATAGATGACCTGATAGCAACTTACAACCTACCGTCAGGTCTGGCACTTGAGGTTCAGCGCGGCGATGACTCCACAAGTGAGTTCAAGTTTCTGATACTGGCATCCATCATACTGATATTCATGATACTGGCATCGGCATTCGAGTCACTTACCACACCTGTGGTACTGCTGTTCTCAATACCGCTGGCAGCCATCGGCTCACTCCTGGCCCTGTTGCTGTCGGGCAACAACCTGATGAATGCCAATACCCTGACCGGATTCCTTATCCTGCTGGGTATTGTGGTCAATAACGGCATAATACTGATTGACTACTCATCAACCTTGCGCCGTAGGGGGTACAGCCGCATGAGAGCCATCATGACCAGCGGATACTCGCGCCTGAGACCTATCTGCATAACCACTATCACCACTATAGTCACGCTTATTCCGATGGCCATGGGTGACAATGAGTATGCTGGTGCGATAGGTGCTCCGTTTGCGCTGACTGTAATAGGAGGTCTTACATTCTCGGCTATACTTACCCTGCTGCTTATTCCTACGCTCTACATCTCATTCGAGAACATGAGAGCCTGGTATAAGGGATTGGGCCGGTACACCCATATTCTGCACATAATCATATTTGCAGTAGGTGTGCTTGCAATCATATCCGGTGTCAGGGGTATATTCAAGATACTGCTTTACATAATTCTGTTGGCCCTGCTAATTCCGGGTGTGACATATTTTGTAAAGAGCTCCGTAAGGATTGCCCGTAAGGATGTCGTCAAGCCCGATGAACCTATCGTGATAGAGGTGCGTAACCTGGTTAAGGTGTATGACTGGTACAGCCTGTTCCTGCGCCAGTGGCGTAGCGGACTCAACATACGCCGGCGTCTGGGACTGTCACGCAGTTTCCGTCACGCAAAGGATTTCGTGAGCCTGATATGGCAGGTTGTCGTGTTTGCATACACCGGCTATCTGGCAGGATGGTATTTTGAGAAACAGGGTTGGATACTGCTAATGACAATCATAACACTGGCAGGTCTGAACAATATCATCAGGGCTATCCTGGAGTATATCGCTTTCAATTTCAGGAAAGGTGCCGTGGTGACTAAAGTAATCAGGAAGATACTCTACTGGGTATTACCTATATGTGCCATACTGTTCCTGAACACCCGTCTTGAGAGCAGGGGATTCGTAGTATTCATAGCTGCAGTCTGGTTGCTGGGGCTGCTCATCCGCAAGACATCGGATTATCTCTATGATAACAACATCAATGTAGAGCGTCTTGATGGTGAAACCGCCAGAATGCGGCGTGCCTGGTTCCTGTTCGTCAAGAGCATACCTATCATCGGTAAACGCAAGAAACCGTTCAAGGCCCTGCGTGGAGTATCGTTTGAGATTCACAGCGGTATGTTCGGCCTGCTGGGTCCTAACGGAGCCGGTAAGTCAACATTCATGCGAATCGTAACGGGTATCCTTAAGCAGAGCTACGGAACGGTGTTCATCAACGGTATGGATACCCTCAAATACAGGGAGGAGCTCCAGAGCCTTATCGGATTCCTGCCTCAGGAATTCGGCATGTACGAGGCCATGAGCGCATGGGATTTCCTCAATTACCAGGCCATTCTCAAGGGTATAACTGATGAGAAGGTGCGTAATGAGAGACTGGAGTATGTGCTTACATCGGTACACATGTATGAGCAGAGGAATTCTGCCATCGGATCTTTCTCGGGCGGTATGAAACAGCGTATAGGTATTGCACTCATACTGCTCAACCTGCCGCGTATCCTTGTGGTCGATGAGCCTACTGCAGGTCTTGACCCCAGGGAGCGTATCCGTTTCCGTAACCTGCTGGTTGAGCTGAGCCGTGACCGCATCGTGATATTCTCAACCCATATCATCGAGGATATAGCCAGTTCATGTAATCAGGTTGTGGTTATTGAGAAGGGTTCGCTCAAGTACTTTGGGGAGCCCAACGATATGGTCAAACTTGCCAAGGACAAGGTATGGCTGTTTGACATAGAGGCTTCCCGTCTGGGTGAACTTGACGAGAAACTCATTGCCAACCATATCCAGGACGGCAGCATGATTAAGGTACGCTACATTTCGCCCACATGTCCGTGGCCGGGTGCCGGGCTGGCTGAACCCAACCTGGAGGATGCATACCTGTGCCTATTGAAAAACTTATAAACAGTTGACATTATGTCAGTAGTCAATACAGTGAAATCTTACGCCCGTCTGTGCGTATACAATATGAGGATCATATTCTCAGGCAAGTTCATCTGGTTCATGCTGGTGGGTTTGGCTCTGTTTTTCTTCCTTATGTATACAGCTGCAGCCAGGGGAACTACCTTGAGTCATGGTATGGTTTACAACCAATTGCTCATACCGGGATTGCTGTTGGTATTCTATCCGGCATGTTTCGGCATTCAGAACGATGCCGATCACCGCATTCTGGAACTGCTTTTCGGTATTCCCAACTATATGTACAAGGTATGGCTGTTCCGCCTGTTCATGATATATGTAGAGGTATATCTGATTCTGGTGGTATATGCCTTCCTGGCCAGGATACTGCTCTATCCGGTGGCTCCGTTCACCATGGCGGCCCAGCTTATGCTGCCCGTTATGTTGTTCGGTAACCTGGCATTCCTGTACTCCACACTTATCCGTAACGGTAACGCAGCGGCAGTACTCTCTGTACTGACGGTGATACTTGCACTGGTACTGGGAAACGTTCAGCTTGTAGAGAACAAGGTCTGGGATGTAACCATCAACCCATATGATGAGCCGGAGAACATCAACGCCGCCATATGGAGCATGATCCTGCTCAAGAACCGCATCATGATGGCTGTGGCCGCCATAGTATTTTTGATGTCCGGGCTGCTTGGTTTGCAGAACCGCGGCAAGTTCCTGGGGTAAAATATTTATTTGGATAATATTCCAGTAAATATTAACTTTGGCATATCAGTCACAATTGTGGCTGATATGCTTCTTACTGTATAACCAATTAAAGATTTGAGAATATGACAATCAAGGATTTACAGCCCAAGACCGTTTGGGACAACTTTTATGGTATAACACGTCAGCCTCGTCCTTCAAAGCACGAGGAGAAAATCCGTGCATGGCTTCTGGACTGGGCAAAACAGCGTAACATTGAGGCTTTTGCCGATGAGACCGGTAACGTAATCATGCGCAAGCCTGCCACTCCTGGTATGGATAACCTCAAGGGTGTAATCATGCAAGGGCACATGGATATGGTGCCCCAGAAGAATGCCGATGTCAAGCATGATTTCGAGAATGACCCCATTGAGACCTGGGTGGACGGTGAATGGCTCAAGGCAAAAGGTACCACACTGGGTGCCGATAACGGTCTGGGAGTGGCTCTGGCTCTGTCTGTGCTGGAGTCAAATGATATCAAGCACGGTCCGCTGGAACTGCTGGTAACCTATGATGAGGAGACCGGAATGACTGGTGCCCAGGCTCTCAAGCCCGGTGTACTCAAGGGAGAGATTCTGCTCAACCTGGACTCGGAGACCGAGGGTGAGATATATGTAGGATGTGCAGGCGGTCTGGACGCATCAATCATGGGCACTTATGAGCGCAAGCAGGAGCCTAAGGACTGGCTCTGTTACAGTCTTGCCGTCAAGGGATTCCAGGGAGGTCACTCAGGTATGGATATCATACTGTGCCGTGCCAATGCCAACAAGATGGGAGCCAGAGTGCTCTATGCTCTGCTTACTAAGGCCGATGTCAAGCTGATTGATATGGAGGGTGGCACATTGCGTAACGCCATCCCGCGTGAGTGCTTTGCAACAGTTTATGTAGCTCCCGATAAGGTGGAGACAGCCAAGAAGGTCGTAGCCGATGTATTTGCAGAAATCAAGGCCGAGTATGCCGCAACTGATCCCGGCTGCAACTATGTATTCGAACCTTATCAGTGTGCTCCGGGTGAGACCTGTGATCCCGATGAGTGCCTCTATGTGGAGGAGGGTACTGCACTGCGTTATATTCAGGCTATCCTGGCTTGCCCGGACGGCGTGGAGCGCATGAGCGACCAGATGCCGGGCCTGGTTGAGACATCCAACAACATGGCTATGGTCAAGATATATAAAGGTGAGTTCTTTATCGGCAACCTGCTGCGCAGCTCGGTTGACTCGGCCAAGGAACAGCTGGCCCTGCGCGTCCGCAGCGTAGCTGAACTGGCCGGTTGCAGGATTGAGCTGACAGGAGGCTATTCAGGCTGGGCTCCAAACGCCGCATCACCCATACTGCATGTGATGAAGGAGGAGTATAAGAAGATGTTTGGCACCGAGCCCAAGGTAATGGCTATCCATGCCGGCCTGGAGTGCGGTATCCTGAGCGGTGCATACCCCAACTGGGATATGGTATCCTTCGGCCCCACACTCATGAGCCCCCATTCACCCGATGAGCGCTGCTACATCCCCTCAGTCCAGAAAGTCTGGGACTACCTGAAAGCAGTTCTCGCTGCCATACCTGCCAAATAAAAAAACTCGGACCGAAAGGCCCGAGTTTTTTTTCGGAAATTGGGGTTGTTGGCAGTAGAAACCGTCGCCACCCTCGGCGCGTTAGAGGGAGGGGCCCGCCGCGAAGCGGTGGGAGGGATATCGCGAAGCGCGTAGTTTTGACGTCAACAACCCAAATTTCCGCTGAGTTAGATCGAGAGGCCGAAGGTTTTCTTGATGGGACTCATAACAAACATGGACTGGATGGAGCCTACGGTATCGGTGGTGCCCAGCACGTTCATGATGAACTCCTTGTAGGAGCGCATGTCGGGGCAGTAGACCTTGAGCAGATAATCGAACTCGCCGGATATGTTGTAGCATTCCGCCACCTCTTTCATATTACGCGCAGCCTCCTCAAAACTGTGGGCGGTCTCGCGGGTCATCTCACGCAGCTTTACGCAGCAGAACACCACAAAGCCTAAGTTGAGTTTCTCAGGATCCAGTACAGCTATATACTTCTTTATATAGCCCTCACGCTCCAGGCGTTTCTGACGCTCGAATACGGGGGTGGTGGAAAGGTGTACCTTTGCGGCCAGTTCCTTGGTGGTGAGGCGTGAATTGTCTTGCAGGCAGGTCAGGATTTTGATGTCTGTGGCATCCAGTTCACCGGCTTTTGGTTCAATCAGAGTTGAAATATTCTCCTTTTCCATAGTTTGTACGGTTTTTAATGTTGGTTCTTTCTGTGATTTTGTGCAAAGGTAGGGTGTTTTTCTTTAATAACATAATGCGTTTGGTGGAATTTTCTATTGGCCGTAACTTTGCGTCAGAAATCGCGAAGAAAGGCTACGCTCGGTATAAACAAACAAGCTTGTTTCTACTCTCGCTTGCACTTTCTTTGCATCGCAAATCGAAAGATATTTTAAAATTTAAAATTTAAAAACATACAACTATGGCAAACAACAAACTTCATCTTGAGACTCTGGCACTTCATGTAGGCCAGGAGCAGCCCGATCCCGCGTCAGATTCACGCGCAGTACCTATTTATCAGACCACTTCTTATGTGTTCCGTAACTCACAGCATGCAGCTGACCGTTTTGGTCTGCGCGATGCAGGTAACATATACGGCCGTCTGACCAACTCTACGCAGGATGTACTGGAGAAGCGCGTTGCCGCTCTCGAGGGTGGCGTGGCCGGTCTGGCAGTTGCATCGGGTGCAGCAGCAGTAACATACGCCCTGCAGAACATTACCCAGGCTGGCGATCACATCGTGGCAGCCAATAATCTGTACGGCGGTTCATTCAACCTGATAACACACACACTTTCAACCCAGGGAATCAGCAACACCATTGTCAATGTGAATGACCTGAAAGCTCTTGAGGCAGCCATCCGCCCCAATACCAAGGCAATCTATGCCGAGACATTCGGTAACCCCAACAGTGATGTTACCAACCTGGAGGCTGTAGCAGAGATTGCCCACAAGCACGGCATCGTATTCATCGTGGACAACACTTTTGCACCTATCCTTATCCGTCCGCTGGAGCACGGAGCAGACATCGTTGTGCACTCCGCAACTAAGTTTATCGGCGGACACGGTTCATCACTTGGTGGCGTTATTGTTGACGGCGGTACATTCAACTGGAAGGCCAACCCCGACAAGTATCCCACACTGGCCAAGCCCGATCCCTCATACCACGGTGCTGTATTTGCCGATGTGGCCGGTGCAGCCGCATTCGTAACCCGCATCCGCGCCGTCATCCTGCGTGACACCGGTGCTGCCATCAGCCCCTTCAACGCCTGGATCCTGCTGCAGGGTGTCGAGTCACTGCCTCTGCGCATAGAGCGTCACGTGGAGAACGCACTCAAGGTTGTTGACTATCTGGCCAAGAACCCCAAGGTGGCCAAGGTCAACCATCCTTCACTGCCCAACCATCCGGATCATGAGCTCTACAAGAAGTATTTCCCCAACGGTGGCGGATCGATCTTTACATTCGAGATCAACGGCACTCAGGAGGATACCTGGAAGTTCATTGACAGTCTGCAGATTTTCTCACTGCTGGCCAACGTGGCCGATGTAAAGAGCCTTGTGATACATCCTTACACCACCACACACTCACAGATGACCTCAAAGGAGCTGGCCGAGCAGCACATCACTCCCACGACAGTACGTCTTTCAATAGGTGTTGAGCATGTTGACGACATTATTGCTGATCTTGATCAGGCTTTTGCCAAAATATGATAATAAATCCAAGTTGTTTTAAGTTTAACTAACTTTGCCGTTGTATTCACAGTCCCTTTCGGGGGGCTGTGGATATTTCGGTTTTATTATAATCAGTCCGGTTATGCCTCTTAAACTACCCGACAAACTGCCTGCCATAGAGATTCTCAAAGGGGAGAATATCTTTGTTATGGACACCAGCCGCGCCACCAGCCAGGATATACGTCCGCTGCGCATTGTGGTGCTCAACCTTATGCCCATCAAGATTACAACAGAGACTGACCTGATCCGTCTGCTCTCCAACACGCCCCTTCAGATTGAACTCAAACTGATGAAGTTGCGCAGTCATACCTCCAAGAACACCCCTGTGGAGCACATGAAGGTTTTCTATGAGACTTTTGACAGTATGCGTGACCAGAAGTTTGACGGATTTATTGTTACCGGTGCCCCGCTGGAGCAGATGGAGTTTGAGGAGGTGTCCTATTGGAATGAGCTTACGGAGATATTTGACTGGGCCCGCACTCATGTGACATCGACCTTATATATTTGCTGGGCTGCACAGGCTGCTATGTATCATTTCTACGGCGTTCCCAAGTATCCGCTGGCTGAAAAGATGTTCGGCATATTCAAGCATAACACTATTGATGAGCCGCTGCCTATTTTCCGCGGGTTTGACGATGAGTTCTATGCTCCTCACAGCCGTCACTCGGAGGTTCGCAGGGAGGATATACTTAAGCATCCCGAACTCAAACTGTTGTCGGAGTCCGATGAGGCGGGGGTGTTTATGGTTTCGGCCCGTGGCGGACGCGAGATTTTCATTACCGGACACATAGAGTACTCTCCGGATACTCTTGACAAGGAGTATAAGCGTGATTTAGCTAAGGGGTTGTCCATTGCTATGCCTAAACACTATTATCGCAATGATGATCCGGCCAGGAAGCCTTTGGACCGTTGGCGCGCTCACGCCAACCTTTTCTATGCCAACTGGCTGAATTACTACGTCTATCAGGAGACTCCTTATAATCTGCAGGAGATCCGATAGTTCAGTGCATTTTGGAGGAGGAATTTTTAGGGTATTAGCGTCAAAACTACGCGCCTTCGGCGCTATCCCTCCCATCCCTAATAAGACGCTCTGAAAGACGTGAGTAAACTCCCATCTTCCAGAACATCTTCTTAGTGACGGGCCCCTCCCGTTCACAGACCAACGCGCGGCTATGGTTTGCCTGCTAATACCCTAAAAATTCCTTTCATAAAAAGGAAGTTTTGCAGTTATTTGTAACAATTTTGTTTGGGCTTCGTCTTTAGGGTGTTTATGATGAATCAATAATACTTTTTTAATATGAAGAGGTTTTCTTATTTGGCTTTATTTTTTTGTGCTTTGTTCAATTCTTGCGTATTTTCTGATGCTCAGGTTGTCTGGCTTTCTACCAGGAATATGGATTTTACTGACTGTGACCGCGAGGAGCGTCGGGTAGCAGGATTTGACGGCATCAGGAATACTTGTCCG
The DNA here is from genome assembly GCA_905235565.1 of uncultured Bacteroidaceae bacterium. Lineage (GTDB taxonomy): Bacteria > Bacteroidota > Bacteroidia > Bacteroidales > Bacteroidaceae > Colenecus. The sequence continues at coordinate 44,038 of CAJOLR010000003.1, forward strand.
TTTGATGTTATTTATGAGCAGTCCGATGAGCAGTACGTTGTTGTTGAGGGTGATGAGGAGTACTTCGACCGTCTGCATACGGATGTTCGCAAAGGAGTTCTGGAGATTTCTGTCGAGAAGGGCCGTTACCGTAACGTACGCCTTAGAGTTAAGGTGGGTTGTCCCGAGATCAGTCAAATCAGTATGTCCGGGAGCGGCAGCATAATCTGCAAGACGGATATAGAGGCTGATGGTGAATTGACTCTTAAGGTTTCGGGCAGCGGTGATATCTATGCCAATAATATCGGCTGCGACATCCTTGAATCTTCGGTGTTAGGTTCCGGCGAGATAAAGGTGTCATATATTGATGCCGATAAAGTGAATGTCAGTGTTACAGGAAGCGGTGATTGGGATGCCGACGAGATTGAATCGGAAAACCTTAATATAGTATTGTCCGGATCAGGAGATGTTGAGATAGCAAAAGTGGATATTGACGGTAGTCTGAATGCTACCGTGAAAGGTAGCGGTGACATAGATGTGAGCGGTTATGCAAGCAATGTGGTAGCAAGTGTTATCGGATCGGGCGATATATCAGGCCGCCTCAGATATGATAATATCTCCAGAACCCGCTCTGGAAGCGGTGATATAGATTGGTGATGGTTTGACAATAAACAAAAACGGCTGGCGCATTTCCGTCAGCCGTTTTTGTCGTTTCAATACTCGAATGTGCCGTAGGGGCTGTGGATGGTAAGGTGTTTATGGTCGGAGGGTTCTATCCGGCCGATGATCTGGGCATCTATTCCGAATGACTTGCTGATGTCTATTACCTGCCGGGCGAATTCCTGAGGCAGGTAGACTTCAAAGCGGTGACCGCAGTTGAATACCTTGTACATCTCCTTCCACTCTGTCTTGCTCTGCTCCTGGATGGTGCGGAACAGGGGCGGGATAGGGAAGAGGTTGTCTTTAATTACATGAACTCCCTCTACAAAGTGCAGTATCTTGGTCTGGGCACCACCTGAGCAGTGCACCATTCCGTGAATCTGCGGGCGCAGCGCATCCAGCAGTTTCTTTACTACGGGCGCATAAGTACGGGTGGGAGAAAGTACCAGCTTGCCTGCATCCAGAGGTGAGTCCTGCACCTTATCAGTCAGACTCAGACCGCCTGAATAGACAAGTTCCTCAGGAACTGCGTGGTCGTATGTCTCGGGATATTTTTCGGCAACAGATTTGCCGAACACGTCGTGACGGGCGCTGGTAAGTCCGTTGCTGCCCATACCGCCGTTGTACTCCTTCTCATATGTAGCTTTGCCGAACGATGCCAGACCTACAATAACATCGCCCGGACGGATGTTGGCGTTGTTGATAACGTCACTGCGTTTCATGCGGCAGGTTACTGTGCTGTCCACGATGATGGTGCGCACCAGATCGCCTACATCGGCAGTCTCACCACCGGTGGCGTATGCTCCTACACCCATCTCGCGGAGTTCGGCAAGAAGCTCATCGGTACCGTTTATGATGGCGCTGATAACGTTGCCCGGAACCAGGTTCTTGTTACGGCCGATGGTTGAGCTGACCAGTATATTATCCACAGCACCTACGCAGAGCAGGTCATCGATGTTCATGATAAGGGCATCCTGAGCGATGCCTTTCCATACAGAGAGGTCGCCGGTCTCCTTCCAGTAGGCGTAGGCCAGTGATGACTTGGTGCCGGCTCCGTCGGCATGCATGATGTTGCAGTAATCAGGGTCACCGCCCAGGATATCGGGGATGATCTTGCAGAATGCCTTGGGGTAAAGACCTTTGTCTATGTTCTTGATGGCGTTGTGCACATCCTCCTTGGATGCCGATACGCCACGCAGCATATAACGTTCGTTTGATTCCATCAGAATTCTACTTTGGGAGCCTTGTTTGCACCTTCCTCAGCCTCAAAATAGGGCTTTTTCTCAAAACCACGCAATCCTGCGATTATGCTCTGCGGGAATTTGCGGATATAAGTGTTGTAACCGTTGGCCGACTCGTTGAAGTTACGGCGCTCAACTGCTATGCGGTTCTCGGTGCCCTCAAGCTGTGCCTGCAGTTCCTTGAAGTTCTCATTGGCCTTGAGTTCGGGATAAGACTCGCTTATGGCAATCAGTCGGCCAAGAGCTCCGCCAACTTCGTTCTGGGCTTTCTGGAACTCCTTGAGCTGATCGGCTGTCATATCCTCGGGATTGAAAGTGATTGATGTGGCCTTGGCGCGTGCATTGACTACGGCCTCAAAGGTAGATGTCTCATGTGCAGCATAGCCCTTTACAGTGTTTACAAGGTTGGGGATAAGGTCGGCGCGGCGCTGGTAAACGTTCTCCACGTTGCCCCAAGCCTTACTTACGTTCTCCTCCATTGTCACCATCTTGTTGTTGATGCCGATGGCCCAGATAACAATCAGAATGATTACTCCAATGATAATCCAAGTACTTTTCTTTTTCATCTTCAAATATATTAATCAGTTTACTGTCAATTAAAAACGAGAGCCTGCACCACCTCCACCGAAGTGCCCGCCTCCGTAGCTGCCGCCAAAACTGCCGCCACCTCCGAATCCGCCGCCGATGTGGCCTCCTCCGATATGAGGTCCACTACCTCCGTGATTCCCGGTAGAGTAGTATGTTGTGCGGTTCCGCGACATTATGTATCCGCAGTGAGAGCACTTGAAGGTGATAAGTTCCTTCTTGACGCCATTATGCTTTGATATCGTTGATATGCCTACCTGCTTGAGAGCAATCTGTCCGCATCTGGGACACTTACGGCTCCTGCGGTCAAACAATATAATTAATCCTGCTATTACAATAAATAACCCGATTATTGTGATGAGTCCTGCTATTACAGCCTTCTTGTCCGTCTCATCATCATCGTTCTCATACTCACCTTTGAGCAGGATCTCCTTAAGCGCCTCGGCGCCTGCAACCATACCTTCATCCCACCTGCCATCAGCAAAATGATCGTTCATATATCTCACCTGAACGCGCTTGCATAAGGCGTCAGGAAGTATTCCCTCTATGCCGTAACCGGTTGCAAACTGTACGCAGCGCTCACCGGTACTGAGCAGAATGACCAGACCGTTGTCAGAACTTGAGCGGCCTACACCTACGGTCTCACCAATCTGGTAGGCAAACTCAAAGCAGTCATCCGGGTCGATATCTGTAACTACAGCTACAAGAGTCTGGATTCCGGTGCTGTCCTCAATGGTGCGGAATACTGCATCAATTCGGTCTACTGCCGATTGTGACAGTATACCGTCAGGATTGCATACGTAACGGTTCCTGTCCTCAAGATGGACAGGCCTGATATCGGACGGCTTATAGACCCTGGCTGTAGCCAATATGGGGCCCAGTATCAGAAGTAGTACGAATGCTATTCTTTTCATTTTATGTTATTCCCCAATCCTGTCCCAGATTTCCCAGGCGGCTACAGCCTGCTGTTCAAGCATATCCTTGCCGCCCTTGGCTGTGGCTCCATGTTCGCGTCCCTTCTTCATGAAGAGCGTTTCATCCGGATTGGCTATGACATCCAGAAGCAGATGCTTGTCTGAAAGGAATCCGTATGGTATGTCGGGACACTGACCTGTTTCCGGCCACATTCCCATGGGCGTGCAGTTTACTATCACGTCATACTCTTCCATTACCGAAGGTGAGAGTTCATAATAACCCATAATCTCAAAGTTAGAGTTGCGTGATACGAACTTGTGCTCAATTCCCATCTTGTCAAGGGCAAACTTTACAGCCTTTGAGACGCCTCCTGTACCAAGAATGAGCGCCTTGGAGTGACCTTCCAGCAGATTGCCGAATGATTTGGTGAATCCGGTCCAGTCTGTATTGTATCCCACCAGTTCAACTCCTCCGTCCCGGTGCAGTACCTTGACGGTGTTGACTGCGCCGATAGCCTTTGCCGTCTCGTCCAGACGGTTCAAGTAGGGGATAATATCCTGCTTGTAGGGTATTGTGACGTTGAATCCACATAGGTTGGGGTACTTCGCCACCAGTTTGGTTACATCCTCAACACTCTCAAGTTCATAATTGTTGTAGTGGGCGTTTATATGCTGCTCACGGAAGAACTTGTTGAAGCGGACCATGGATGTGGAGTGGGCAAGAGGCTTGCCTATCAGTCCGAAAAGCCTGTCGTAAGACTTCTGGGGCTGTGATGGTGCCGGTTCAGCCGGTTCAGGCTGAGGCTCTGCGGTTTTTGTAAATACAGGTTCCGGCTGAGGTTCTGTTTCCGGTTCTTTATGTTCATCGACTGTCGGACTGGACGAGACGGTATCACTCCCGATTGAATCATCAGGATCATTGAGCTTGGAATTGACATTCTTGACCAGGATGACAAATATCATGGCAAGAACAAACAGGAAAGGAAGAGCCATGTTATTACTTGTTTGCTAACCAGTCGGTTACGTTTTTCTCAATTCGTGCAGCAAGGTCTGCTCCACTTTCCTTGACAAATTTTTCACCTACTATGTTCTCGTACAGTTCAATGTAACGCTCCGACACCGTATCGGCATAAGCGTCTGTAATCTCGGGCATTACCTGGCCAGGCTGGTTCATGAAATTGTGCTCGATGAGCCACTGGCGTACAAACTCCTTGGACAGCTGTTTCTGGGGTTCACCCTTCTCAAACTTCTCCTGATAGCCGTCAGCGTAGAAATAGCGTGAACTGTCGGGAGTATGTATCTCATCAATAAGATATACCTTGCCGTCACGTTTGCCGAACTCATACTTGGTATCTACCAGGATAAGACCCTTCTGAGCTGCAATCTCCGTACCGCGCTTGAATAGGGCGCGTGTGTACTGCTCCATGATCTCATAATCCTCTTTGCTTACCAGACCCTGCCTGATGATCTCCTCCTTTGAGATGTTCTCATCGTGACCCTCCTCGGCCTTTGTGGTGGGGGTTATAAGAGGCTCGGCGAACTTCTGGTTCTCTTTCATTCCCTCAGGCAGGATATTTCCGCAAAGGTTACGGCATCCGGCCTTGTAGTCGCGCCATGCAGATCCTGTCAGGTAGCCGCGGATAATCATCTCAACGCGGAATCCCTCACACTTCAGGCCTACGGTAACCATAGGATCGGGAGTGGCCAGTTTCCAGTTGGGGCAGATATCGGCGGTGGCATCCAGGAACTTTGCGGCTATCTGGTTGAGCACTTGCCCTTTAAACGGTATTCCCTTGGGCAGGATAACGTCAAAGGCCGATATACGGTCTGTAGCAACCATGACCATCAGGTCATCATCAATGTTATACACGTCACGTACCTTGCCGTGATATACACTCTTCTGTCCTTTGAACTGGAAATCAGTTCTTGTCAACGCTTTGCTCATTGTTATCTTTTTTAGAAATTCTTTTGTCTGTCTTATGTGCCTGCTCGTATCGGTCATAGGCATCAACCACACGGGTTACCAGCTTATGACGTACTATGTCTTTTTTTGTCATACGGATGATGCTTAGGCCCTCAATCCCTTCCAGTACATCGAGCGCCTGGACAAGGCCTGATATCTGGGTGGGGGGCAGGTCTATCTGCGTCAGGTCTCCAGTCACTATCATCTTGGTGTTCCAGCCCATGCGGGTAAGGAACATCTTGATCTGTTGCGGGGTAGTGTTCTGTGCCTCATCCAGTATGACTACGGCATCATTGAGAGTGCGTCCGCGCATGAATGCCAAAGGTGCAATCTGAATGATGTTGAGCTCCATGTACTCCTTGAGCTTGGCAGTGGGAATCATATCCTGAAGTGCATCATAGAGTGGCTGCAGGAAAGGATCAATCTTTTCGCGCATATCACCGGGCAGGAATCCCAGTTTCTCACCGGCCTCGACCGCAGGGCGACACAATACGATGCGCTTGACCTCCTTGTTCTTGAGTGCCCTGACAGCCAGTGCAATTGCCGTGTATGTCTTGCCCGAACCGGCTGGACCGATGGCAAAGAGCATATCATGGGTTCCGTAATCGGTAACAAGTTTCTTCTGGTTTATACTGCGGGGCAGGATAGGGCGTCCTGTAACTCCGAACAGTATTACGTCCGAACTCTTCTCTCCACCGGGATCCTGACCGTTCACTATGTCAACGATGACCTCCTCCTTGAGTGAATTGTACTTGGCGCAATACATCTCAAGCTGTCGCATGGCCTGTTCAAAACGGGCTGTCTCGTCCTCATCACCCATTATGCGCATGACGTTGCCCCGGGCTACAATACGCAGCTTGGGAAACAGGGCTTTGATCAGTTGCAGATTGGTGTTGTTGACCCCGTAAAATACTGCAGGATCAGCTTCGTTAAGGACAAGATGCTTCTCTATCATGCGGATTCCGTATAGTTCCGCAAAGTTACCAAATTATCCTATAAGATGACCAATATTTGAGGTAAAGAGTTTGACTGCAATAGCAAGCAGGATTATTCCGAAGAACTTACGCAGAACATATATCAGACCAGGTCCGAGAATCTTCTCAATACGGTCTATCGACCTCAGTACCACGAATATGAAAACCATATTCAGGAATAGGGCAATCATGATGTTCATGGCGGCATATTCGGCCTTAAGTGAGAGCAGTGTAGTGAATGAACCGGCACCTACTATGAGCGGAAACACAAGAGGCACGAATGATGACACCTCTTTAGGCCCGGCATCATATTTGAAGATGGTAATGTCAAAAGTCATTTCAAAGCCGATGGCCAGGATTATTATTGAACCGGCAACGGCGAATGACTCGATATCCACGCCAAACAGGGAAAGCACTCCATCTCCAAGAAAATAGATAATAGTGAGCATGATCCATGAAGTCAATGTAACCTTGAGCGCCGGAACCTTGCCGGTCTTGTGCTGCAGGTCAATTATGATAGGAATGGATCCTGTGATATCCAGAATAGCGAACAGGACAACGAACGCTCCGGCTATCTCCTTAATATCTATTGCCATCATTCTCCTTTTAAAAAACTTGTTACGGTATGTATACAGGACGTATCGGCAGACCCAGATATCTGGTCCTTGAGTCTATTACGCGATTGTCGACATCCAGGTGCTCCAGACAGAGTGTGCTGGCTTCCAGGGTTACGACAGAGGTTACGAATTCCTTCTTCTTGTCATCGTATTTCCTGTCTTCGAACAAAGAGTTGCACCAGTAATAGCTGCGTTCATCGGGAAAACGAAGGCGGTCAACGTCCTTATATCCAACGATGGGAATGAATATGCTGCGCCCCTCATATCCTTCAACGACGCTGGTGAACAGGTAACCTCCGGTGCCGTTCAGCTTGCACCATTTGGATTGGCAGTACTGTGAGTTCATCAACTCCCTGAATTGACGGACTGTGGGCATATGCCAGCCCTGACCCATGATGACATTTGCGGCATCATCGGCCTGATCAAGTTCCTTCAGGTTATCGCGGAAATCACTATCGGCATCGACATTGTATTTGGTTATCATATGCATGATTCCGTCCTTGCACCACTTGTAGTTGTTAGTGGTGAAAACATCCTTTGTCTGAGTCTCTCCCCATGCAAAGAAACTGCCCGGTTTTTCAGGACTGGTAGCCCCAATATTGCATTTCGCCCAGAGCGTTCCTGAAGGTAACCCCAAGTCAATGACTTCATAATCAGTGCCTTCTATTATCTCCACTCCTTCGTTTACCTGACTCATGGAAATGGAATTCTTGTCATCGTCTTTATTACACCCGGTAAGGAAAAAGACTGAAAAAGCTGCGCAGATGGCAGTTACAGGCAACAGATAATTCTTCATATTGGTTCTTGTTATTAAGGTTTTGGATGCGAATTTAAGAAAAAATCACATTCGTTATTCATTTGATTGCGCAATACATTCTGCAGACTCCGAACATGAACTGGCGTGCGTTGACCGTAGCGTAACCGGCCTCCTTGAGCATCGGTATGAATTTTTCGGGCAGCGGAAACTTGAGTATCGAATCAGGCAGATAGGTGAAAGCGCCTTTGTTGCCCGTCATGCTTGCGCCTATCTTGGGAAGTATTTTCAATGAATAGAACTTGTACAGGCTGAATATGAACCTGTTCTTGGGGTAGGACAGCTCCAGGATGACCAACTTGCCTCCAGGTTTAAGCACTCGCTGCATCTCCTCCAGTCCTTTCATGAGGTTTTCAAAATTCCTGACTCCGAAAGCAACGCACACGCGATCGAACGTTCCATCCTTATACGGCAGGTTCTCGGCATCTCCTGTCTCCAGTCTGATAGGAAGCCCCTGGCATTTGGCGCGTCCCACCTCCAGCATACCTTCGGAGAGGTCAATGCCTGTTATGTGTGATCCTTTGGCGGCTTTTCGGCTGACGGCGATGGCAAAATCGGCTGTACCGGTTGCCACGTCAAGAACATTGATGGGCCGGTCTGTATCGGTGATAGCCCTTACTGCCTTTCTGCGCCACGAACGGTCGGCACCAAATGATGATATATGGTTGAAACGGTCATATTTGGCCGCGATGTCATCAAACAGATCACGTATTCCTTCTTTCTTTGGCATATTACTGGAGTATATAGCCTGCTCCTGCAAGCAGGGAGAATATGAATGTGGATATTACAAGCATCGGGAGCATCGGGTCCAGACCACGTCCGGATAAATTCCATACTCCTGACAGATGCTTTATGTAGAGTGGCAGGGTAATGATATACAGGTATGGCAGCCAACCCTGAGTGAAGATGACTGTGTATAGCAGCATCAGTGTCCATCCGCCTGCAATAAGTACAGTATGATATATCTTTGCCTTGTGTTCACCCAGTTTGAGCGGAACGGTTATACGGGTACCGGCATCCGATTTCATATCCCGAATGTTGTTCACGTTCAGCACTCCGACACTGAATAGTCCGATGGCCGCACCCGGAATCAGGGTTCTGAAATCAATAATGTGGGAACATACGAAATGCCCTCCGGCAACAGGTACAAGACCGAAGAAGATGAATACGGATATATCGCCCAGACCACGATATCCGTAAGGATTGTTTCCCAGCGTATAGTGCATTGCAGCCCAGATTGCAGCTGCTCCAAGCACAACCAGGATCTCGGATTCCATACGCAGTATGGTGCCGAAAGAACTCCTTATCATGGCGAGCCCCAGGATGCAGCATGCCAGTACCATTATCCTGATACATGAACGCATCTCATCCTCGGTAAGACCACCGCCCTCAATACCGTACTTGGGCCCTTCACGTCCCGTTCCGTCCACACCGCTCAGCCAGTCGCCCAACTCATTTGACATATTGGAGAGAATCTGCAGAGAAATTGTTGTCAGTATAGTCAGAAGAATTACCAGCCAGGAAACCTGATGTTCCTTACAAGCCAAAAGGATTCCAAGAACAATCCCCGCAGTGGAAAGGGGGAGAGTTCTAAGCCTCATTGAACGTATAACCGCTTTTAAAGTCATAAAGTTATAATATGCAGCAAAGTTACAAAAAATACCTGCGCACTTGCGTAACGCAGGTTAGTTAGTATTGGGGCGAACCCGGAGGGTGAGAGCGGCCGGGTGGGCCGCCAAGCGAATGAAATGAGCGCGTTTGCTGTGGCAAACTGAAAAAAGGTCTAATAGGTGCCTCTAAAAGAAAAATCCGACCGACGGTCGGATTTTCATCTTACTTAGAGGTACCTGGCGGACTCGAACCGCCGTACTCGGTTTTGCAGACCGATACCTAGCCGCTCGGTCAAGGTACCATTTGCCTTTGCGGTTGCAAAGGTAATGGATTTTTTGATACCTCCTTATAATAACGCTGTTTTTATTTCTAAAAACTTAACTGAAAACAATCTCTCCGTTCCGTGCCGTGGCTATGACAGGCTTGTTGCGGTCAACATTTGCTGACAGTATCATGGTAGAGAGCCTGTTAAGCAGCAGAGTCTGCAATGCGCGCTTGACCGGACGGGCACCGAACTCCGGATCATAACCGGCATCTGATATCAGGTCTATTGCAGAATCATCGATACTGAGGCTGATCCCGCTCTCGGAAAGCATGCGGCATACGCCATGAGCCTGGAGCTTTACAATCTGGCGTATCTCTGATTCACGCAAAGGCATAAATACCACGGTCTCGTCAATACGGTTAAGGAACTCCGGACGTATGGTCTGCTTAAGCATGTCAAGCAGATGCTTTCTGGCCTCTTCAAGCCACTCCTGGCGTTGAGCGTCTGTTGATCCTATCTGAGAGGATTTTTCACGTATATAATCACTGCCCAGATTGCTGGTCATTATTATAATGGTGTTCTTGAAGTTTACCGTACGTCCCTTGTTGTCGGTCAGTCGGCCGTCATCAAGTACCTGCAGCAATATGTTGAACACATCGGGGTGAGCCTTCTCGATCTCATCGAAAAGAATTACGGAGTAGGGCTTGCGGCGTACGGCCTCGGTAAGCTGACCGCCCTCATCATAACCCACGTATCCGGGAGGCGCACCGATAAGACGTGTCACTGAGAACTTTTCCTGATACTCGCTCATGTCGATGCGGGTCATCAGTTTCTCATCGTTGAACAGATACTCGGCCAGAGCCTTGGCAAGCTCGGTCTTACCTACACCGGTGGTACCTAAGAAAATGAAACTGCCTATGGGGCGTTTGGGGTCCTGCAGGCCGGCACGGCTGCGGCGCACTGCATTGGCCACTGCACTTATAGCCTCCTCCTGGCCAACCACACGTTTGTGCAGTTCCTCCTCCAGGTGCAGCAGCTTTTCGCGCTCGCTCTCCAGCATACGGTTTACAGGTATGCCGGTCCAGCGGGAAACAACTTCGGCTATGTCATCGGCGGTAACCTCCTCCTTTACAAGGGCGCTGTCACCCTGTTTGGAGTGGAGTTCCTCCTGAATCCTGACAATATCGGCCTCCAGTTCCTTCAGCTTGCCGTAACGTATCTCGGCCACACGACCGTAGTTGCCGTCACGTTCGGCGTTGTCGGCCTCTATCTTGAGCTGCTCTATATGCTGCTTGTCCTGCTGGATACGTGAAACCAGGTTCTTCTCGGATTCCCATTTCTCGCGTATGGCCTTTTCCTGTTTCTGCAGGTCATCAATTTCGGCATTGAGCTGCTTGAGTTTTACAGTGTCATTCTCACGTTTTATGGCGGCACGCTCTATCTCCAGCTGCTTCAGGCGGCGGGTTATCTCATCCAGTTCCTCAGGTACGGAGTTACGCTCCATACGCAGTTTGGCGGCCGCCTCATCCATCAGGTCAATGGCCTTATCGGGCAGGAAACGCTCGGTAATGTAACGGTTGGAGAGCTCCACGGCAGCTATCACGGCCTCATCCATGATACGCACCTTGTGGTGGTTCTCATAGCGCTCCTTCAAGCCACGCAGTATGGAGATGGAGCTCTGGACATCGGGCTCATCAACCATTACGGTCTGGAAACGGCGCTCCAGAGCCTTGTCCTTCTCAAAGTATTTCTGATACTCGTTCAGGGTGGTGGCACCTATGGCACGCAGGTCGCCACGGGCCAGGGCAGGCTTAAGGATATTTGCGGCATCCATTGCGCCCTCGCCGGCTCCGGCTCCAACCAGAGTGTGTATCTCATCTATAAAGAGGATGAAACTGCCATCGGACTGTATAACCTCGTTTATTACGCCTTTGAGACGCTCCTCAAATTCACCCTTGTACTTGGCACCTGCTACAAGTGCACCCATATCAAGTGAATATACGGTCTTGGATTTAAGGTTTTCGGGCACATCACCGCGCACGATACGCTGTGCCAGCCCCTCAATTATAGCGGTCTTGCCGGTTCCGGGCTCACCTATCAGGATAGGGTTGTTCTTGGTGCGCCGGCTCAGTATCTGCAGGACACGCCTTATTTCCTCGTCACGGCCTATTACCGGATCGAGTTTACCCTGGCGTGCCCGCTCGTTAAGGTTGATGGCGAACTGCTCCAGGTTCTGCGGCCTGTTCTGATTATTCTGACTGTATTCCATAGTTTTTTGTTTCTTGTTTCTGTTTGTCGGTCCGCAAGAAATGCACCATATATCATTCCATGACAAGTTGTCATATAGAAATGGTTGTTAACAGACATATTGACAGCCAGGGATTTAAACATATTATAAGGAGTATTCTTCAATACTCATAAAGCCTGATGTGCAGGATTTTCCAGTCATCAGTGCCTATCCGTGCGTGCCGTCCCTGATGGCTCTGGTCACCGTTGTCGCGACGCAGATATACCAGCCGGCCATCCGGTGCTATCTCCACCTCATCAACTGACAGCAGCCCCAGGCGCTTACCCATGAACTTCCCGGTATGTGCATCGGAATCAGTTCCGGATTGGGCAAATCCGTCCTCGCCCAGCGTCTTTTGCTGCTCTTGCTCTTTTTCTGTGCGGGTCTTGAAATCAACCACAACTCCGCAACCAGCCAGCAGATAGTCATATCGACCCAGTTTTATCAGCATGGCACCACCCTCAGGCCATTGCGTCCCGTCGGTGGCACGGGGGTCCCAGGGCAGAGTGTAATAGTGACGGCAGGTCATCACAGTGCCTTCATCATCGATAATACGCTCTGTATCCTCCTGGTCAAAAAGCAGTCCCCATGAGTTCTTCCTTTGGGCCGGATTAAGATTTGATATCTGCCTTAAGAGATTGTAGGCTTTTGTGAGGTTAACGGTCTCATCGGCAGATGACTGGTCTATGGCAAACGGTGAAAAACCAAGAGCATCATGTTCGCCAAAAGCATACATCGCCCTGACTCCGCAATCCCTGCCGCATCGGGTCTCCGGTATAAACAGCCTGTTCCTTACATTACCGCCATCCTGCGGGCGGGCGGGAATTGCATATCTCCCGGCCCACATCCTGAACCCGGTATCGTAAATATCGGGAGCCAGGAAATCTATGCTGGGAGCACCTGCGTTCCAGAAATCTATCAGATGTGCCAGAGGCCCGGCCGATGGATATTCACCCGGTTTGCGGCCTCGGCTGTTCATGGCGGCATTCACATACAGCGGCATGTCATGGATGGAGCGCGCCGCAAGTGCCAGCTGTTCAACATAGCAGGCGTAATGGTAGGCCATGAATTTTTCATCGGCATACTCATCGGTTCCAAACACCTGTGCCCAGGTGCCACCTTTCTTTATGCCCAGTTTCTTGAGCAGCACCTCCGGGACCTGGCCAGTGTATGCCTTCTCAGCCGCTCTTGAGTGGTCACGGGCCGATTCAAGCATACCTATCTCATTCTCTATCTGCATCATGGTGACTACCTGGTGCTGCGCATCTTTAAGGCTGATGCGTTCCATCAGGGCGCTGAATGCCTTGAGATCAGCATTGAGTACGTTTTCACTGAAACAACTGGCAATCTCCAGCGGTTTCCCTGTGTCTGTCTGTGCCCTTGGAAAACGCTTTGTGTCCTGCTTGAACCATTCAGGAGCATAACAGGACATGGAGTTTTTCCATGCACCGAACCAAAGGAACACTATCTTAAGGTCCTGGCTCCTTGCCACATCTATAGTGCGGTCAATAAGCGTGAAGTCAAATTTGCCCTCTATAGGTTCCATCAGCTCCCAATAAGCTGGCACCAGCACTGTATTCAGCCCTAGTGATTTCATGCGTGGCAGGACCTCATCAATATCATTGACCGATGTGACGGCAGAGTTGCTCAACTCACCACCAAGAATCATGTTCTGAGACACCGCACTTACAACCGGCCATATCAGCGCGACCAGTACAATCAAGACATTTTTCATACACTAATGTAATTTGTTTCCTGCAAATTTTCTGGCGGACCAGCATCCCTAAGTCCCGCTGGGATGATTTCGTTGCTTAACAATCTCATACATAAGCACTCCGGCTGCTACCGATACGTTCAGGGACTCTATCTTACCTAAGATGGGGATGCGTGCCCATTCGTCACACAGGGCCAGATGTTCCTGGGGAATGCCTTTGTCCTCGGCCCCCATGATAAGGCATACGGGACCGGTATAATCTCCTTTGGTGTAATCCTTATCTCCTTTCTCGGTGGCTCCCACAATGCGGATGCCGCTGTTCTTAAGGAACCGGATGGTCTGGCTTATATTGTTCTCGCGGCACACTGGTAGGGTATGGAGTGCCCCTGCCGATGTCTTGATGGCATCGGCATTGACGCTTACGCTGTTACGGGAGGGAAGTATGATTGCATCTACTCCGGCACATTCGGCTGTACGTGCTATTGCGCCGAAATTGCGCACATCGGTCACGCCGTCCAGCAGCACAAAGAACGGATCCTTACCTTCTTCAAAGAGCATGGGAACGAGGTTCTCCACATGCTGGTATGTTATCTGGGTGGTGAAAGCTATCACTCCCTGGTGGTTCTTGCGGGTTATGCGGTTCAAACGCTCCAGGGGTACTCTCTGAACCGGGATGTCCAATCCCTTGATGGCGGCGAACAGCTCTCTCGAAAGGTCTCCCTGCATATCCTTCTTGATAAGCAGGCGATCTATTTCCTTTCCGGCCTCTATGGCCTCAATCACGGCACGAATGCCGAATATCATCTCATCTTCCATTGTTGTCAATCAGTGCTTTAGCGTTGTCAAGAGCTGCTTGGGTTAGGGTAGAGCCACTCATCATGCCTGCTATTTCGCGTATGCGGTCATCGCCTTCAAGCAAGGCAATGCGTGTGTGCGTAGCGTCCTGGTCATCAGTCTTGAATACTTTGTAATGGGTCTGGCCAAGAGCGGCTATCTGCGGCAGATGGGTGATGGCCAGTACCTGTCGGCCTCCAGCTGACATCTGTTTCATGAGCATGGCCATACGCTCGGCTACAGCGCCCGACACTCCGGTGTCAATCTCATCGAATATGATTGTGGGCAGGGCGCATGCTCCGGCCATCAGGGACTTGATACATAGCATAACGCGAGCAATCTCACCGCCCGATGCAACAGCCTGCAGTTCCTGCATGGGAACGGACTTGTTGGCCGAGAACATGAACTTGAGGTCATCATGTCCCGTACGGTCAAAACCGGTGGCAGGCTGTATGTCAATTCCGAACTGGACATTGGGGATACCCAGTGGAACCAGCAGTTCCTTTATATCCTTTATTATGGCTTGGGATGCTTTCTTTCGGGTCTCAGTCAGTCGGTCAGCCATTTTATCCATCTCCTGGCGGGCTGTCTCTGTCTGCGCAGTCAGTTGCTCTATGTCAAACTCATATGATCCTGTGCGGTCAAGATGGGTGCGTATGCTTTCAGCCAGTTCCAGAAGTTGGGTGATATTCTCTTTCTTGTGCTTTTTGAGAAGCGAATAGATAAGGTCCAGACGTTCGTTAACCTGCTCCAGTCGGGCGGGGTCAAAATTTACGCTTTCCTGGGCGTCATCAGCTGTGGCTGCTATATCCTTGAGTTCAATCAGGCAACTGTCCAGACGCTCGGCCAGTTCCTGTGCCTGAGGATAGTTCTTCTGTGCCGAACGCAAAGACTGCAGCGCACTGCGCAGTTTAGGTATACAACCGTCCTCATCGCCAGACAGTATCTGGGCTGCGTTGAAAAGTTCCTGCTTTATCTCTTCGGCATGGTCCAGGATATCGGCTTCCTGTTCCAGTTCCTCCTGCTCACCGCTAACCAGTCTGGCATTGTCCAGGCCTTCAAACTGGAATTCCAGATATTCGCGGTCCGTGTTATCGGACTCAAACTCGGCCTTGAGTCTGGCCAGACGCGTCTTAAGTTCGGACCAATGTTCAAAACTCTGCCCGTAGGCGCTCTTGGCTGCGCTGTTTGCGGCAATGGTATCCACAACATCCAGTTGGAACGGTTGTGTGCCCAGAGCCAGGTTCTGATGCTGTGAATGGATGTCTATCAGGCGGCATCCAAGGTCTCGCAGCTGTGTAAGCGTAACGGGAGTATCATTTATGAATGCCCGGCTCTTGCCTGATGCTGAGAGCTCGCGGCGCATTATTGTCTCGTCGGGGTCAAAATCAAGTTCATTGTCAACGAAAAACTGTTCCAGGCCGTAGCCTGAAATAGAGAATGTGCCCTCAATGGTACATTTGTCGGCGCCCTGGCGTATGGTCCTGGAATCGGCACGACCGCCAAGCAACAGGTTCATGGCACCCAGGATAATGGATTTACCGGCACCTGTCTCACCGGTCATAACAGAGAAACCCTCCCTTAACTGAATGTCCAGACGGTCTATCAGGACATAATTACGGATGTGTACTTCCTTTAGCATTTCATTATTGTGTCATTATGGTACTCCAGTCATTTGAGAGTGACGGGTTTATTCGGCTCAACAGTTCCACAACCTTGCTGCGCTCACTGCTGATACCGGAAGAGTAGATGTTGATCAGTTCGTCCTTCTTGATTTCAGTGAACAGGGTGGGCAGGGCCGATGTGCTCTTGGCCTGATAAGCCTCTGACAACAGATTGAGGCTCTCGGTTATGGTTGCCCGGCCTCGGTCTGCATTGGATGACATGTCATCCAGACCTTTACGGTGATAGTCATACTGCAACTGCCGGAATGATGAGAGCGTACCGTTCATATAGTCATTGATGATGGTGTAACGGTTGGCCTTGCTGTCAAAAGAACGCCATCCGCCACCAAGTGACTGTGAACTGGCTGCGATATTCTCGGCCTGCCTTAGTATGTCCGTACCCCCGTTTGGTGACATCGTATCAAAATCCAGTCCTATTATAAGCAGACTGTAATAAGCCAGTATGGCTGTCAGGTTATTGTCTGGTGTAATGCCCGATGTATACTCGATACGGTCCTGCTCAGTATATGTAAAATCCACAGCGACATCACGGAAATTGAAAACGGTAGTGTTGTAGCCCGATCCGTAAACAGGACGGCTGCTCTGTACCGTAAGTTCACACTCCATCTTGCCGCTCTGTGCGTCATACTTGTTGACAATCAGGTTGAAATTGCACTGGATGCGTTCCTTTTCCGTAAAATGGTAGTCAGTCCAGGCCTGATTCATGAGCAGTTCCTTTACGGCACTTTCAAGTGACGTGAAGACATCCTTGTCGGTTCCCTGGATCTTTGATGTGTTTATGGAAAGGGTGGGATTGAGTTCCTGGGCCTGTGTCTTTAACGGCATGAACATGAAAGCAATGCAGAACAGCAGTCCTGACAGTTTGGTGATAATAGCTTTGGCTACATCTTTTTTGGACTGCAGAGGCAGTTCCTCACTGCCGTTACGGTCTATCAGCGTGACTTTGTTGGTGTCATATCCGAACCCTGCGCCCTCGTCACGCAGTGAGTTCAACACAATGAAGTCCAGATTCTTACGCTCCAGTTTATCCTGGGCATTGTTCTGCTCGTTGTCAGTCTCAAGCGCAAATCCTACCATCCGTTGGTCAGGGCGCTTGATGGCACCCAGCGATGCCGCAATGTCGGGATTGGGCTTAAGCGTCAGTGTCATCTCACCTTTGCGCTTTATCTTGGTGTCCGATGTCACCGCGGGAGTGAAATCGGCTACGGCCGCGCACAGTATAGCGGCATCGGAGTGTGGAAAATGCTCCATTGCGGCATCATACATCTGTTGGGCGGATTTTACATCAATCCGGTTTATCCCGGGGTGTCTGGTCTGGAGATTAACGGGACCTGCTATCAGTGTCACATCGGCACCGCGTAAGGCACACTCCTCGGCCAGGGCGAATCCCATCTTGCCGGTTGAGTAGTTGCCTATAAAACGGACGGGGTCTATGGCCTCATAGGTGGGTCCCGCCGTTATCAGGACTTTTTTTTTTGAAAACTGGGCCTGACGCGAGAAATATTCCTCGAGTGCAGATACGATGACCTCAGGCTCCTGCATGCGCCCTTTACCAATCAGTTGGCTGGCCAACTCGCCGCTGGCCGGCTCTATGATGATGTTGCCAATGGAGCGCAGAGTCTCCATGTTACGCTGTGTAACCGGGTGCTGATACATGTCCAGATCCATAGCCGGGGCTATGAATACCGGTGCTTTCATTGAATAATAGGTGGTAATGAGCATATTGTCGGCAACGCCGCTGGCCATCTTGCCAAGCGTGGAGGCGGTGCAGGGTGCTATCAGCATGGCATCGGCCCATAGGCCAAGATCCACATGACTGTTCCAGGAACCGTCGCGGTTTGAAAAGAATTCGCTGATGACGGGATTGCGTGTCAGTGTGGAGAGGGTGAGCGGAGTTATGAATTCCTTTCCCGCGGGAGTTATTACAACCTGCACTTCGGCGCCTGACTTGATCAACAGACGCGCTATCATGGCTGACTTATAGGCAGCTATGCTTCCGGTTACACCCAGAACAATATGTTTACCTTTCAGTATGTCCATTATCGGGACTGTAATTTAATTCTTGTAAGTACCTGTTTGGTGTTGAGAGGGAAATCTCCCTGCAGGATCCATGAGTAGTATCCCGGATCGCGGTGGAACACCTCTATTACAGGCATATCCTTGTATTTTCCGAAATTGAACACCTCCTGCCCCTGGTCATTCCTTACTATACGGCCTGCAAAATCGACGTTGCGGGTAAATGACGAGAACTCCGACAGGAACGCCATGTCATTCTTGAGGTCATCAGGGTAGCGGTCCAGCTGGGCCATCAGCACCTCATAGGTGGCGCGTGTGTCGCCATCGGCACTGTGTGCATCGGTCAGGTCCTTGCCGCAGTAGAACTTATAGGCGGCTGTAAGGGTCCGCTGTTCCATTTTGTGGAATATTACCTGAACATCTATAAAACGGTGACGGCTCAGGTCTATGTCAACGCCAGAACGCAGGAATTCTTCGGCCAGCAGCGGAACATCAAAACGGTTTGAATTGAATCCGGCTATATCACTGCCTTCAAAGTCACGGGCTATCTCCTTGGCTACCTCCTTGAATGTAGGGCAGTCCTTTACGTCCTCATCGAATATTCCGTGTACGGCCGATGCCTGTTCGGGGATATGCATCTCCGGATTGATCCGACGGGTGTGCATATCCTCATTGCCGTTGGGAGAGACTTTCAGATAAGAAATCTCCACAATACGGTCTTGTGCAGTGTTTGTACCTGTGGTTTCCAGGTCAAAGAACACTATCGGTTTGTCAAGCTTGAGCTTCATCAGTCATTCAGTACCATTGGCATAAGCAACATGAGCAGATTCTCACCTTCTGCCTGCTCGGTGGGAACTATCACACCTGCGCGTGAAGGATCGGCCAGCTGTAGTGTTATCTCCTGGCTGGGAATATTGTTCAGGATGTCTATAAGGAAACCGGCCTTGAAACCGATGCTCATGAACGTTCCGTCATACTGGCATGCCAGACTCTCCTTGGCGGATGTGGAAAAATCAATGTCCTGAGCTGAAATGTCAACCTTATCTTTCTCTATGCGCAGCTTTATAAGACCGCTGCTGGCAGGTGAGAACACGGATACACGGCGCAATGCAGTAACCAGAGTCTGACGGTCTATGATGAGGTGATGAGGGTTGTTCATCGGGATTACGGAAGCGTAGTTGGGATAGCGTCCGTCAATGAGGCGGCATACCATACGGAACTCCTCCGGCAATGAGAACCGTGCTATGCGGCTGTCAAACTCAATGGTGATGACCTCTGCCTCCTTGCTGATAAGTGAGCGGAACAGTGAAGCCGGCTTCTTGGGAAGTATGAATGAAGACTTGCCGTCTGCATGGACATTGGTGTTGCGGTTGCATACCAACTTGTGTCCGTCGGACGCTACGAACGTTGCGCCCTCCTCATTAATATCAAAGAATATACCGTTCATTACAGGACGGAGCTCGTCATCGGCAGTAGCGAAAATGGTGCGGGCCAGGCCGTCAGAAAGTATCTGGGCCGGAATCTGCAGACTGACAGCATCCTCATTCAGGACAGCCGGAGTCGGGTACTCATCGGGATTCTGGCCAACCATCTTGTACTCACCGTTCTGGTAGTTAACCACAACCTCATAGTTGCTGTCATTGACTTTGAACGTGATCGGCTGCTCCGGAATCTCCTTGAGGGCATCGAGGAGAGTCTTGGCCGGCAGGGCAATCTGGCCGTCGGCGCTGGATTCCACAATGTCAATTATCGTTTCCAGTGTTGTATCGTTATCGGCTGCAGTAACAGTCAGTTTGCCGTTTTCAATACGGAACAGGAAATCCTCGAGAATAGGGTAGATAGCCTTAGGGTTAATAACGCGGCTTATGGCCGACAGGCGGCTTGAAAGAGCCGAACTGGATACAGTGAAATTCATATATAGGTCTTTTTGTAATTTGTCTGTTTGTGCGTCTCACAAAGATAGGGAAAAGTAATGGTAATGTGGAAAAATTAGCATGGAAAAATGTGTGACAAAATAGGGAAATATCTTAATTTCGCGGAAAACAATTTAAAGACATCAGAATAATGGATATTACAGGTAAAATTATCGCAGTCCTTGAGCCCCGTTCAGGTGTGGCCAAGGCATCAGGCAATCCGTGGAAAATTCAGGAGTACGTATTGGAGACTATCGGCGAGCAGTATCCCAAGAAGATGATGTTCAGCATCTTCGGTGAGGACAAGATACAGCAGGCCGCCATCAATATAGGTGACGAGGTTGTGGTTAGCTTTGACATCAACGCCCGCGAGTTCAACGGCCGCTGGTACAACGATATCCGCGCCTGGCGCGTAAGTCACGATGTAAACGGCGCCGCTCCAGCATCCCAGCCTTACGCTCCCGCCGCTGCGGCTCCCGCAGCCCCGGACCCCTTCGCTCCATCAAACGAAAAAGACGATTTACCGTTCTGACTTTGTCAGCCCGATAAATCGTGTAACGACCTCTTTTTAGTTTGCTCCGCAAACAGAGCTCCCTCCGGTCGCATAAAAATCAGCCACATTACTGCGGCTGATTTTTTATTTTACTGCAATTTGCTTGCTTTGGTCACGAATTCATGCTGGCCAGGAACTCCGCGTTGTCCTGAGTATTTTCAAGGCGTTCCTTGACAAACTCCATAGCCTCGATGGGATTCATGTCGCTAAGGTACTTGCGCAGTATCCACATGCGGTCCAGAGTGGTCTGGTCAAGCAGCAGGTCGTCGCGGCGTGTGCTTGAAGCAACGATGTTCACGGCCGGGAATATGCGCTTGTTGCTCAGGTTGCGGTCCAGCTGGAGCTCCATGTTACCGGTGCCCTTGAACTCCTCAAAGATAACCTCATCCATCTTGGAGCCGGTATCGATAAGGGCGGTGGCCACGATTGTGAGCGATCCGCCGTTCTCAATGTTACGTGCGGCACCAAAGAAACGCTTGGGCTTATGCAGTGCGTTGGCATCGACACCACCTGAAAGTACCTTGCCGGAAGCAGGTGCCACGGTGTTGTAGGCGCGTGCCAGACGGGTTATAGAGTCCAGAAATATCACTACATCATGACCGCACTCAACCATGCGCTTGGCCTTCTCGATTACGATGCTGGCTATCTTTACGTGATGCTCGGCGGGCTCGTCGAAGGTGGATGCTATAACTTCAGCGTTTACGGTGCGGGCCATGTCGGTAACCTCCTCGGGGCGCTCATCGATTAGCAGCATTATGATGTATGTCTCAGGATGGTTTGCAGCTATTGCATTGGCAATATCCTTCATCAGTATGGTCTTACCGGTCTTGGGCTGTGCCACGATCAGGGCACGCTGTCCCTTACCGATAGGAGCGAACATATCTACCACGCGTACTGATATGTTGTCATTCTTGCCGCTGCTCAGAGTGAACTTCTCATCCGGGAACAACGGAGTCAGGTGCTCAAACGGAACGCGGTCACGTGCCACGGAGGGCTCCAGACCGTTTATGCGGAACACCTTGACCAGCGGGAAATATTTCTCACCCTCACGAGGCGGACGGATTACACCCTCCACAACATCGCCGGTCTTAAGGCCGAAGAGTTTGATCTGTGACTGTGATACATATATGTCATCGGGCGATGCCAGATAGTTGTAGTCCGATGAACGCAGGAATCCGTAGTTGTCGGGCATTATCTCAAGTACGCCCTCACCGCGCAGCACGTCACCGAAATCGTACATACGTTCCTCCTGCATCTGACGGCGGTTCTGGTTCTGCTGATTATTCTGGTTCTGGTTGTTCTGCTGGCGCTGACCGTTCTGGTTATTCTGCTGACGCTGGCCGTTCTGCTGGTAGGGCTGCTCAGCGCGGAACTGCTCCTGACGGGGTTGCTCGGGCATTTCCTGAGCATCGGTCTGGGCAGGCTGCTCCAACTGGACTGCGGGCTCTGCAACCTGACGTACGGGCACTTCGTCCTGATCGTAAGTGTCAGTTACGGGTTGGGTCACGTTCTCATCGTCTATCTCGGGCAGCGGTACCTCAACCTGCTGCTTGCGGGGGCGTCCGCGACGCTTCTGCTGGCCTGCCTGCGGTGCGGGCTGGGGGAGTTCCTCCTTTCTGGCTGGCTCACTTGCTGCTTTTGCAGGCTGCTCTTTAACCGGTTCCTGTGCAGGTTGCTTCTGGGCTGGCTCCTGTTCAGGGTCTTTCTCCTTATTATTTTTTTTGGGGCGGCCGCGCTTTTTCTTGTTTTGGGGTGATGGAGTTTTGTCCTGCTGTGGCTTATCCACGGCTACAGCTTGAGATTTTTCGGCTTCCTTTACCTCTTTTGCCTCAGGCGTGGGAGCGTTCTGCTTTTTCTCTATAGACTTGGCCTGGCCGTTCTCATTGGCGGTATAGACTTTCTCGGAATCGCTCTTGCGGGTTACCTTCTTGCGGTCGCGGCGATCTTTTTCCGGTTTGTTCTTGGCGGCTGATATTGCCTGCTCATCCAGAATGTCATATACCAGCTGGTTCTTGTCATCCTTGGCCTTGATGCCCATCTCTTTTGCAATGGCCTGGAGCTCATCCAGACTCTTGCTCTTTAATTGCAGTATGTCAAACATTGTTTTATTGGACCTTGGCAATATCATGATGCACTGCGGGCACACTGACATTACGTAAGGTATAAAGTTAATGAAAAATCGGATTGATTACCGCTTCCGGAAATCCCCAAAAGGGGCTGAATTGCGGCTTACGGGCACAAAGATACTGCAAAAATCCGATTTAGTGCGCTCTCACGGCGATTTTTTTGCAATTGTCAGAGAGAGGTGATGAGCAACGAGAGGTTTACGTCGTCCTGAGCAATGCTGCGACAGGTGTCGGCATAGTTGAAGGCGGTATTGCCATTGTTGCCGATTCTGCCTGACTTAGGCATTGCTATTCCGATTACAACTCCTGCAAGCATGGCGGCTACTGCAATCCACGATGGTATGCGGCGGCGCAGCATTCCGGGCTCGCTGTCTGTTATGTCTAATGGCGGGAGTGTCATACTGCGGTCCCGGGCATCGGCGTTTGATTTGATCTGAGCAATCAGTTCCCGGCTCTCATTCTCAAGTTCAGTTAGTTTATCCATATCTTTATTCATTGTTTTTACAATAGTTACGCACGGCTGTCAGCGCTGTGAACAGACGTGATTTTACTGTGCCTTCCGGTATGCCGCAAACCCTGGCAATCTCCGTGAGAGGCAGCTCTTCCTCATATCTTAAAAGGAATACCACCTTTTGCGGCTCAGGAAGACGGCCGATGGCATCACTGAGGATCCGGTCCCGCTGCTCCTGTTCCAGATGGTCTGTATCTGTTACAGGTTCTTCTTTTGGGGCGTTATCCACATATTCCATCACTGTCATACGGCGGCGATACTCGTTCTTGAGCATATTGTACGCTATGGCAAACATCCAGGTGCGGAACGGCCGTCTGTCATCGTAATTGTGCCTTGAAGCCCACAGCCGCAGGAACAGGTCCTGAGTAAGGTCACGGGCCAGTTCACGGTCGTAGCCGGTCATCCTCAGAAAGAAACCTTGGGCACGGGGGCCGTGCTCAAGGTAGAGGGTGCGGAACGTTTCAGTGGTCAATCTCATCGTTGTAGCGTTTACGTTCCTCGTCGGTTATGTTTTCAGTACGGTCTACTATGCGTTTCATCAGTCCGTACAGTCTTCGCATCTGGCGCTTTTCACCATTCTCCTTGTAGAAATCCAGCAGAGACTTGAAACAGGGGATATAGTTGAGATTGAGCTTGTAGGCCGATGCCTCGTATGTTTCCGGAGTAAATGTCTCGTACAGGTAATCAGTGAGATATACCTCCTCAAAATTCCTGCGTTTTACGGATAGGTTGTCATAACGCCTGGGGCTGTATTTATAGACCAGTCCTTCAGAGTAAAGCTTGTCCGTGAAAGGCAGGTGATCCATCAGGGTAGAGAAGTAAATGGGGCGTCCGGTCTCACGGGCTACGGTGAGGTAGAGATTCTCCTCCCAGGTCCTGAGTCCCTGCTCGGTCCAGTCTGTGGGGCCTTCTATCTGACTGATTCCCAGCTGGCTGCATATATTATTGAGGTAATCGGGCGAATAGAGGAGTCCTACACAAATCACCGTCCTGTCTGCGAACAGATCCTTGCCGTACTGTACCATCAGAGACGAGAATGTGGGAGTATCGCCGTTTACAAATATGATGCCGTTATGCTCCATTCCCGCCAACTGATTATACGCATAGGAGAGCAGGCTATAGGAGTATTCTCCGGTATTGTACCAGCGCTTAAGGATATCGGCCATTAAGTCCGTCTTGCCTTTACTGAGCAGATAGACCACATAATCCTTATACATATAAGCGTTGTCCGGGCGCATCCTGATGGCTTTCTCCATGTTGTCCGCCTGGTTCTCAGACTCTTTGAGCCACATATTGCAGTAGTAGTCCAGACAATACCGGGCGTAACTGTCGGGACGCTCCTTGCGGACTTTTGCGGCAATCTCTGCGAGCGGGTCATCATCAAAACTGTCATCCTCACTCTCAAACATCAGTCTGTATCGGGTGGCGTGGAACCAGTTTATCCATGCATCATCATTATCGGGCGTCAGTGTGACCTGGGCTTCCCATAGACGGGCCTGGCGGGCATACCACCCGGCATCATGCCTGGTCTTGACAAATGATACAATCTGTTCGGGTTTGCTTGCGGTTTCTGTCTTATCGGTTTCTGCGTATGCACCGGCCGTTAAAAAGGCAGCCAGCATTATGATTGAAAATACTTTTCTGTTCATTTCAGTTAAATTGATCTGTTACACTTTCTTTTTCTTGAAGCGCTTCATCTGTGCATACACTCAAATGCGGAAAAGGTTCAGCAAAAATATGACTTTTTTGTTTTTGGCGGAAAAGTAGTAATCAGAATGCCGATTTGCGGGTGCGGGACAGAATGTAACTTAATGAGACCGATGCCACATAAGCACGTACCAGGGAATCCTGGGCAATGTCATCGGCCAGGGACTGGTTGCCGCTGCACAGTCCAAGCAGAAACCTGCGTAAAGGCTCCTGCTCAGTTCTGATAAGTTCTATGAACCGTTCCCGGGTCATTTATTTATTTCTCTGACTTAGGTGCATCTTCTTCGGCCTTGATTTCCTTGGCCGGCAAACGCTTGCCTACAATGTATGATATTAAAAGGGCTATTCCTACTGCGAAAATAATTCCACCTATATCATCATACACCATAGTATCCGTCGTTACAACAATAGCCAATCCCATAAATGTAGCTATGCTTGCTCCGGTTAGTTTGTCCAGTAGTTTCTCCTTTAAAGACAGTTGAGGCTTGAAGTATTCAGGATCGATTGTAGCGTCTGATTCAATCGCTTTCAGTAGTACCTCAGTCTTTTTGTTTGTTTCGTTCTGGTTTGTACGGTTGTTCAACCAGACAACGATGATAGGCACAATTACGCAAACACCGATCAAAAAAAGTGAATCCATCATAATGCTTATGTTTTTATTGTTTAACGTTTTCACAGCTCTTCTGAGCGGTTTCATACGTTAGACGTAAGCGGGTTTCAAAAGGTTGGAAAAAGGTTGATTATTTGAAACTGAATTTTTGATTATACAAATTCTATCAATACTTCGTTAAATAGTTAATAAAAATATTATGTATCAAATAGTTAGTTCAAATATTCATTGTTCTTGCAAGAGTTCTCTGAGTCCAGAACAACGCTCAATAAAATGTTGTGAAATGCAAGCTTTTTTAACCTAAAATAATTGGATAAACGTCCGATAATGAGTAATTTAAAGGTGCTAAACTTATAAAATTATTCATGATTATCAGGCCGCTCATCCAGCTCCGTCAGACTGTTGAAACAACCCTCAGGGGCATGACAAATATAAGCAAATCTTTTGTAACCTTTTTCATCGAGACAATGGAAATG